>NZ_JADZBI010000169.1 GCF_020852195.1 Hyphomicrobium sp.
CATCGAGCCTATGTCCAACAAACGGCCTCCCGCGCCTACTCGTCACTCCTTGACGGATGGTCATGCGTGCATCACCCGCGAAGTGAACTTTGCGCGAGCGGTGCGTAAGGACATGAATGCCTCCCGCACCGTCGTTATGACTATGACTTCCCGTGGATATCGTCGAAAATGCCGCCGTCGCTGAAGTGCTCCTTCTGGGCCTTCTGCCAGCCCCCGAAAACCTCATCGATGGTGAAAAGCTTTACCGGGGAGAGCTGATCCTTGTACTTCTCCGCCGCTGCGGGATCGGTCGGACGGTAGTAGTGCTTTCCCGCGATGTCCTGACCTTCCGGCGTGTAAAGGTATTCGAGATATGCCTGCGCCACTTCCCGCGTGCCGCGCTTGTCGACGTTTGCATCGACAATGGTCACCGGGGGCTCCGCCAGAATGGAGCTGTCCGGAACGACAATGTCGTACTTGTCAGGCCCGAGTTCCTTGGTGGCGAGATGGGCCTCGTTCTCCCATGAAAGGAACACGTCGCCGATGCCGCGCTCGGTGAAGGTCGTGAGCGCGCCACGCGCCGCCGGATCGAGAATGGGGACATTCTTGTAGAGCTTGGTCACAAACTCCTTGGCCGATTCCGGCGTACCGCCCGGCAACCGCAGGGCATACCCCCACGCGGCGAGATAGTTCCAACGCGCACCTCCCGACGTTTTGGGATTGGGCGTGATGACCTGCACCCCGTCCTTGACCAGGTCGCCCCAGTCCTTGATGCCCTTGGGATTGCCCTTGCGCACGAGAAAGACAATGGTCGAGGTGTAGGGTGAGGAGTTGTTCGGAAGACGAGTTTGCCAATCCTTGGGTATCAACCCGCCCTTTTCGTGGATGGCGTCGATGTCATACGCGAGCGCCAAGGTCACGACATCGGCCGCCAGGCCGTCGATGACGGCCCGCCCCTGTTTCCCTGAGCCGCCATGCGATTGCTTGATCGAGATGTCCTTCCCGGTTTTCTCCTTCCAGTGCTTCGCGAAGGCAGCGTTGAACTCCTGATAGAGCTCCCGCGTCGGATCGTAGGACACGTTCAGAATTTCAGTTTGGGCAGCGGCCGGTACCGCAAAAAGGCCAGCCATAACAATGCTTGCCGCGAACAACGCTCGTTTCGACATTTGCAAGACCCCAGTTTGAAGCAGAGACAAGTTGACGCTAACAACGGGGCCGGAATGCCATTACCAATATTTTCTTCTATTCTTTCTATAAACGCACTCCAATACTCAATGACGCTTCAGCAAGCAGTCAATGAAATTGGAAACGAGAAAGCGAAAACATCTTAAAATTTCAAACTATTGTTTCAATGTCATAATTTCATATTTTTGTCATAAACGCATCTAGACCGCTTTGATCGGCATTGCCTACCTAAGTAATCAGAGGTCGATATGTCGTTCGGTTTTTGCGGCGACACCGTCCCGCGCGGGGCCTGGCGGCCTCGCGACACCATTCCTCTGCCTTTGTGAGGCGCTTAACCGCTTTGACCGATCCAGGGATGTGATCGCTTCATTCACATCTGCTGAAATCGTCGGCCGGATGCCACGGCTTCTCTGCTTCTTCCCTGATCTGGAAAATCTCGTCGTCGAGCCAACTGTCGTTGTCGTCGATCCCTTTCCTGCGGATGATCCCCTGCAGCGCCGCTGGCTGACGTGGCATATCAACAACCCCTGTCGGCATGATCTCAGGCATCAGCCCCTCCATGAATGTCTGGTGCGACAACGATGCACGCTGGAGATTGTTCCATGCGGAAATTGCTTTCAAAAACATGGGCTTCCGCAGCCTCAAAGGAGGGGCATTCAATCGGCGGACCACCAATAATTTAATTGGAATCAACGTCTTCCCGACCGATCGCAATGTTATTTGTTCGCGGCTCCCTCCCCCCAAGTCACCAGAGCCGCCAAACCGGACGTTTTCCCTCACGATCCGGACCATTTCAGTCCCCAAGCTCCCCCGCTTCTGGGCTGAATCATTTTTCATGCACCGCCCTTCGTCCTGCGCACACCGGAAAGCACCCTCCGCCGCCGGGCAACTGCAGGCAACGACACGCCACAGTTGCTTTCGCACCACGCATTTCCACCCGTTGGGCTCCGTTCGTGGTGATCGGCGAAGGCGGCGCGCCGTCGCCTCACTGACCTAGACGCGATGAGACGTTTCCCCAATACCGCACGTCAGAAAGAATGGCCGCCGGGGAGCACCACCAGGTTATGCCATGACATCAATCGACGCGCTGGTCGGCTGGCGCATCCGCGCGCGCCGCACCGAGTTGGGCATGAGCCCAGAAACCCTCGCCGACATCATTGGCCTCGAGACTGACCAGGTCCTGGCCTGCGAGGCAGGGCGCCGCCGCGCCGGCGCCGAAGACCTCATCAGGCTTTGCGCCGCCCTCGACGTCGGCATCTCCTACTTCTACGATTAAGCAGTTGTGCCTTCAGCAATGACCTTGCGCGGGCACTGAAGCAGCGAACCCCTGGCGCATCGCAAGCCACACAGCCACGGTCCCCAGCAGCAACTCCGCCCCGTCTTCGAGCAGGACCATCAGCACATTCACCGGCTTCTCCAGCGGATGATTGGCCACTGTGCCGGCAACAAGCACATGCGCCATGTCCACCCCGATGCCTGCAACCAACAGCGCCGCGAAGGTGAGCAGCATTGGCCGCGCAGCAAGACGCTCGCCAGGAGTAGCCATTGCGAAACCTACCGTGAGGTTCAAGAGAACCGCCGTCCCCAGTCCCGCCCACACGATGAGCTCGCCAACGTCGCGCGGACGCAGGCCAAGAACCCCTTCCAGCCGCAACGCCTCGCTAAGCACCTCGCCGCCCCTTTCATGAATACGAAAGCCATCGTCGACCAGGATGATCAGGAAGGTCACCGCCAACGCCGTGCAAAGAGGCCCGCCGCCGCGCCGCGCCGCCCAGGCCAGCAGGAGCAGCACCGCCATCCATTTTCCGTAAAGCAGTATTTCCGGTAGCGAATGGTCGACGTCCAGCATCAGCCACTGCGCGCGATGCCCTGCTGACCACCCCGCCGCATGCAATCCAAGGAAGGCCGCGATGACTATCGCATCGAGGCCAAAGAGGGTCTGAACAGGCCGAGGGAGAGCCGTGCCGACACGAGGCAGCGCCCGCGCCAGAGAAGCAGCGGCGATCAAATAACGCGTCGGCAGCACCCAGAAACACTACAGGAGTGTGACAATGAGTCAAAGGATGCCAAGCGTAGCTTCCATGTGGCGCGCGCACGTTCGTCTCTTCGAGTGCATCCGGGGAAAGCTCGCTGAACACGCTGAACTGCTTCTCAAGCGCACCCTGCAGGCACTCGCTGAGAGGCCTGCAGCGGATCCAGTCGGGATGCGCGGCCGGGTCATTGCCCGCACTGAATGCCCCGCTCCCGAGCGGCCCTACTCGCGATGCTCCAGCGACAGCGCCTGCCGCGCCGTCGCATCCAGCATGCAGGCCGTATGAAGGGGGCCAATGATTGTGCCTCCCTCGTTCTCCAATGCGGAGAGCCCACAGTTCTTTTCGCGCCACTGCAGCCACGCGCGCTGCGTGTCCCGCAACGCTGTCGCCAGTTTCTGCGGAGCATCTTTCAGCGACTCGTTGTAGACGCGGTTCAAGAGCTCATCCCAAACCGCCCACTCCCGCGTGTTGCATTCCACCATGCCCGCCGTCGAAAAGCCGCCGGGCTCCTGCTGGCACGGAATGGTGACCGCTCCAATGCAGCTCTCTGCTTGCGTCGCAACCTGCTTCGCCACCGCGGCCAGACGGCCCGCCGGCCCGGCCGCTTCATCCTCCAACGGCCCTTCGGCCTCCTTCTCCACATTCTGTCGAACCAACTCCAGGCAAGCCTCGATGGCTGCGCGATCACCGGGCGTTGCACGCAACGTATCCGCATGGGCGGCTGAAAACGCGCTGAGGATTCCCGGGCTCAACATGCCAACAAGCACAAGCAGGCGCATACGCACACTCCGAAACTCGAGTGAAGACACTGAACTGCAACTGCCCAATACCTACAAGAGCGAAAGCGAAACGCCAGCCCGCGCGGCGCTTGTGATACCCCTGACACGCGTAGCCACCCGCCCGTTGCCGCCGGTGGTCGCCACAGAGCGCCCTCCGCGCAGTCCTCGGACGTGATGCGGACATATTTTGGGTTACCGTTGGGGATCCTGTTGCGCTAGAGTGAGTTCTCGTGGCCAGCAATGGCGCAAAGAAGATGAGGTTACAGCTATGATGCGTGCACTGGTGATCTCTGCCGCCCTTGCGCTCTCTGCAACGGCGGTGTCGGCCTGCCCGTATAAGTCCAACGTCCAGGCCTCGTCTCCGACAGAGCGTCCGCAAAGCACGGCAAACACCGAGGCATCCGCCTCGCAGCAAAGCCAGCCTGTTCAAGTTGTCCAGGACGCAACCGCCGTGAACAAAACATCGACCGCGGCTGAGTAAGCTCAGCCCCAACCCTTAGAGCTTAAATTGCCGCCATCGCTCTGGCGGCAATTTTTTTTGTGCCATCGGTCGCGCCACACGGGGCAGCGTGATTGGCTGCGAGCTGACTTGGTGCGCCAGGTCAGCGTCCCTTTCCCTAGGCCTGCTCGCTATTTCCGTATGATGGCCGTGACCTGGAGCTGGCCTTGGCCCTTCTGGCGCTTGATCCTGATACGCCATGGACCGGAGCGCGGTCGGGAGACGGCGCAGGACGCGAATTGCGGCGATCCGAGGCAATCCTCCGCAGCACCCCCCGCCTCTCCGTTGTCGAGCGCGAGAGTAAACGCGTTGGAGCCGGCGCCGTTGTCCTCCGCGTTGATAGAAACGCGCATGTCCTTGGCCTGTTCGGGCACATCGATCTCGAAGGTTGTCTCGTCCTGGCCGGGACCGATCGTGATGGTTGCCCGTTTGGGCTGGTCCACCCTGCGCGTCCACAGAGGTGCCCCGCACATGGCCGGAGACAACCGTCCCTCGCCCGCCTTCTCGATCCAGCTCTTGAACCGCGAAACATCGACGTTGAAACTCATATCCTTCTTCATGCACTCCGCGTCGATCCCACCGGACACGACGCCAAAGACCTTCTCGACAACGCGATCGCCGTCATCATCGCGCATGAAGACGCCCCCGCCCGAGTCGGCATTGCATGTGTTCTGCGCGGAAGCGGTTGAGATGACGTCGGCGTCGAATTTCCAGCAAAGGAGCGGGATCTTGGCGTAAGGTCCCGCGCATGCGGCTGTGCGTACGCTTCCTTCGCGCTTGATGCCGTAGTCATGCCGCGCGCCGCCCGTCCGTCCGAACCCGACGATGGTGGCGACGCTGTTGTCGAGCGGACGCGTGCTCCAGTTGATGGGTATCGGCGCGATGCCTTCAACCGGCTTTTCGAGAGTCAGCATCGCGAGGTCGAAATAGGGGAACTTGTAGTCCTCCTTTGGCCATTCGACGGATTTGACGGCGAAGAATCCGAGCTCCTGAAAGAAAATCTGATAGGAAGACGGGGACGGGTCGTTTGCCACGCAGTGGGCTGCCGTAAGAACCTTGTCGCAACCGACCAGCGTGCCCGTACACCACGCCTTCGCGGTCTCGCGCGTTGCGCCCTTGAGCACGGCGACAACGGCGGGATGTGCGCTGGAGGGAATGCCGTTGACGATGCGCCGCGCGCCACGCTCGCGGCGGTTGCGCGCTTGACGCCCCACCTGCGACGACTCGGGTTGATCCAGCGCCTTGAGTGCCGTTTCGGCCTTGGCGCGATTTGCAGCGTCCTCGCGAACAATGCGAGAAAGCTCGCCGCGGACGTAATCCTCTTCCTGCGCCGGAGCGGGCCGAAACGACGAACCCTGCTCCGCGAAGACAACTGCGGATCCTGACAACAACACGGGCAAAGCGAGAAGCGAGCAAGACCCCAAGCGCAACATCACCTTGTTCCCTCCCCGACGAGCACGAACGGCGCCCAAACCGCCGGGTGCGCATTGTCCTTCTGCGTAAGGTCGCTCATGAGAGCAATCATCGCACGCCGAAGCGCCTCGGCGCGTCCGATCGAGGTATCGCCGTCGAGCTCCGCGAACGCGCGCGTCGAGAGGCGTACGGCGGCATCGGAGTAGACGGGCCAGTGCGATACCAGGAGCGAGCGAGCGCCGGCGTAGAAGAACGAGCGGGCCAAACCCGAGAGCGCCTCCGCACCGATCTTGTCGCCGGCCGCGGTATTGCACGCCGAGAGAACCACCCACTCGGCATTGAGCTGCAAGGCCGCCACCTCTGACGCCATCAGCAGGCCATCGTCGTATGCATCCGCAGGCTTCTCCGGCGGCGTGAGGACCAGCGCCGGCTCGCCCTGGCGGCGCGTGATCCGTTGGACGTCTCCGGCAAGAAGGCCGTGTGTCGCGAAGTGCAGGACGCGGTACTGACTGAGCTGTCCACTCGCGCTCAACTTCTTGAGATCCGCTTCCGTAGCGGTTTCGTTAAGCCCCAAATGCGGATTGGAGAAGCGTTTGGCGACGCACTTGATCTCGTAGGCCGTGTCGGGCAGCGGGCAGAGCGCGCGGATTTGATCGCGCATCGACACGGTGTCCCCGGCCGAAGCGAAGACGTCCTCGACATTGGCGCCGCCGCTACGCCGTGCGCCGCTCCCGCGAACAGTGGCTCGCTCTATCGAGGTCGACGCGACGCGCGCAGCCGGCTCGAGCGAGGGACAGTCGTCGGGTGCCTTCACCGTACGGCATATGCGGTCGTCTCCGGCGAGCACGGGATCGCCATATCCGGCATACTGCGCCGACGCGAAGGTCGTGCTCTCGGTCTGTTGGCGCAGCGACGAAAGGCTCGACACCGCAGGCAGCGTAACGAGGGCATTCCGCATTGCGAGCCACGCAACGCCGAAGTACTGCTCGAAGTTGCGCAGAAAAGGAGCTGATGGCTTTTCTGTCACGAGCACGCTGAAGGGCACGCTGGTCAGCGCTCCCGATCCGACGATGAGGAGTCGCTTGCCTTTGATCATTCGCTCGAACGGGCCGAGCAACTCCTTGTAGAGCGTATGTGCGCGGCCGACGTTGAAGGGCAGGGGATCGGATGGATCGGGGTTTCTGTTAAGTTTGAGCAGCTCGCCGCAGCGACGGGCCTTCGTCGCAGTGGCCCACTCCTCTTCGTCGAGACCGCATCGCAACGCCGACACTTCAACCGCGATGGCTTCCGGACCGAGCGCCGTGCGCGTCCAGCGGACCTCCGTCTTCGTAACCACGGTGACGAAGGTTTCCTCCGGTGCGGACAGCAGCGCCGGCGCGCCAATGGTCAGGACCAGCGCCTCGTCGGAAAGGAGCAGGTTCTGGACCTCGTCAATGGCGAGGGCGCGCGGGTTCACAAGCTCGTAGTAGCGGGGAAACTCCTGCGCGATCTCCGCATCGATGACGCGATACTCGTATGCAAGCTCGCTCGCCTTGCCATCGCTCAGGCCGCCGCTCTTCAGCGGCAGGTTCGCGATCTGGGCTTCGATATCCTGGAGCTTTCGCACCTTTTCCGCGAGCACAGGCCCGCCCAGGCCACGGGCTGCCATTTTCGCGATCGCGGCGGCTGCGCCGAGCTCCGTGCGCTGCGCCAACCGAAAAGCCTTGTCGAGTGCTTCGCGCGGAGCCGCAGCGCCTTTCGCCCGCCAAAGCGACTTGAGGAAGGTGACGGGCAGGATCTGCTCGCCGCGCAGATCGGGTGCGTACTGTATGGCGGCAAGCGAATCCAACAGGCCGGATATCGGAATTGCGGACGAAGGTTTGCGCGCAACCGGCGGTGCAAAGCCGCCATCCGCCTGCATCTTTGCCTCATTTTCCGCCAGCATCCTTTGCGCGTCCAAAAGCAGCGTCAGCTCGCGTTCGGCGCCCGTCCAATCGGACGCGGAGGCGAGTACCAAAGCCGATCTAAGACCCGCGAGCGTCCGCAATCCGAGGTCGACATCGCTTTGCGTTCGTGCTGACAGCTTGATCAAGCGGGTTGCATCAGCCCGGCGACCGCCCCGAATAAAGCAATCTATCGTCGCTCTCTCGACAAGCTTCTCGAAGCCCGAGATGATGAGATAGGTAAACTTGCGCCGGTCGTCCTCGATACCTTTTCGAAACCACTGCGTTCGCTTTGCGGCGATTGCGTCTCGTGCCTCTTGCCCCTTGTCGCAGGCTCCTGCGATCACCTTCGGAAGCGCGAGCAAGCTCGGGCGCAATGACCGGAAATAAGCCTCCCCCTCCGTGCCCAGCCAACTTCTGGGATCAGGCGTCTTGCTCAGCATCTGAAGAAGATCCGCCTCGACGACTTGGGCATAGGCCGTGCGATCCGAGTCGGACCCGATCGTCTCGATAAGGCTGTAGTTCTCGGCGATGCTATCGAAACCCCCTGAATCCTTACTACGGATCCGTCTCCAAAGAAGACGCAGCGCAGCCTCGGTAGCCCCATTGACCACGAGGTCATGAAGCAGGTTGTTGTCGGGCGTGACGTCCAGCCGCTCGGCTTTTTCGAGAATGTTCTTCTGATCCGCCGTGCTCCCGACCCTGAGCGTAGGTCCAAGCATTTGCGCGACGATACCCTGCGTGAGCGTATCGTTGAGACCAAAGGCCTGTTCCGCCTGCGGCTCGATGAGCATTCCGAGGCGCACGGCTTCGCGCTCGCGACCGGCGCTCACCAGGGCGTAGAGTGCTTGGCTGGCGACACTCAAGGACGCGCGCGAATGGGGGCCGAACCGCTCCGACAGAAACTCCGCCAACTCCAGCATCGGATCGGCATCCCAAGAAAAAGCTCCGCTCACCCCTGCATGAACATAGTCGACGAACTCCTCCGAAGCTTCTCCCAGGACTTTCGCGCGGCTCTCCAGGAGGTCTCCGAGCCGGGTGCGCGCCTTGATCTTGCTGTCGGGCTCCTCACCGGAGGGATGCGCAAATTCCCGCAGTGCGTCCTGAAGCTCCTTTGCCGAGTTTTCCTCGACCGCGAGACGATCACGTTCCGCCACGACGCCTGGAATTGAGCCCGGTGCCACGACGTCGTAAGCCGCTATGATCGCGTTGAGTTCGTCGATGGAGAGTGGCGACCGCCCAGACCCACCGAGGTTCTCCGGCAAAAGCAGTCTCGCCGCCGCGTCAAGTGCTCCTCGGTCGGCCGAGGAGCCCACTTGGGCTGTGGCGTTGACAATCGTGAGCAAAAGCGTCGAATTGAGGTCCGTGCCTTTGCGTCTTTTGAGCTCAGCGTCGACAACGGGAGGCAACGTGTCGAGAATGCGTCGCGCCACTTCCTGCGGCGCCATCGATTCGTCATAGAGACCACTCCCAAGCAGCCAGCCGAAGAGGCCGCCGTCCCTCTCAAGCACGCGATCCGTATAGAATTCGACCAGTGCATCCACTGGATGCGCGCTGTCGCCATTCCACGAGTCCGCGTTCTCGCGATAGGCATTCCACTCTGCAATGACAAAGGCCTCGTGGACGGACCATGCACGTCGGGCTAGGGCGACGGCACGTTCGCGTAACGGGCCGGCATCCGCAGCGTTCTTGTCGATGAACTTCGCGATTTTGACCCGGTGGGCACGAAGGTATGTCCCGTCGAAAGACCGGCGATTGTTCTCGACGATGTCGGTCTGCCTCTCCAGCGTTCTCAGCGCGAATGTCGGCGAAGTCTCGGCCAGGACTTTGTCCAGCTCAGCGATCTCTGCCGAGACCCTTCGCTTCGATTTTCGGGCGAGCCGGTTCAGCACCTCTTCGAAGAGTCGATCGGCTTCTTCAACGCCGCTGTCCGTAACCTCGAGCGACTCGGCAAGCCAGCGCAGCGACACGATCGTGGCATCGTCCGTCGGACCAACATCCTGCTCTCTCAGCCGAAAGAGCTTGCGCGCCGTGGCGACCGCCTCCTCGTTGCGCACCTCCGCCACATAAGCGAAATAGAGATTGTATAGGGCTTCGTCGTAGGCAACGACCTTGCCCCCCTTCGCTTCGAGCCGCCGAACCTCGGCTTCAAGAGCGGCAACGTCCGGCGCGGGGGGTTCTGTTGCCTCACGATCGGTCGATGCCTCGTCGGATGCCCCGGGCGCCTCTTCGGCTGCCGCCGGTTCGTTTTCCTCGAATGATTGGCTCAACGCGGGAGCCGAACAACAAAAACATGACAACGCAGCAATCAGCGCGAAACAACGAACCAACATCGACTTGCGCCCTCGTTCATTCCGGAGAGCAATGAATGGACGGATGAAAATGTCTCGCAAGACTCCGGCGCCAACAAGGCGTCAAAAGGCTTCGCGCTTTAGGTCAATTCGCTTCGCTCGACGATGCGATCCGAATGCCCGTGCGGATACGGACAAAAGTCCGCTCGTCGAACCGCGCGTACGCCAGCGGAAATCCATCCCGCTTGTGAGATGGCGAGGGCTGCCAGTTCGTCCTGCGCTGTTGTTGGACGAGCGAACACGGACTCTCATGTGAGCCATGTTACCGCCCATGTTGCAACACGCTTCCCGCGCGACCGCGCGTGCCTGAGCAGCGCGACTTTCTATAAACATTTCCAACAAATTAGCAATTAGCTGCTGGCGGAGCCCCGAGGGGCCAATTGCGAAAGAGACCTGGGGCGAGCACCGCCCCATGCGGAGCGCCATGGGCGCTTGAGCCAAAATTGGCGGGCCTGGAGGGACTAAATTTGAACGCTCTGGCCGATGAACTGGCGGAATATACAAGGATGCTGGAGGCCGCGAACGTGGCATTTTCTCCCGATCCGTAGAGGGGGCTTCTGCTCCGATTCAGCTTCCGCCCAATCCGCGCAATCGCGCGTGGCATTGTGGCGGAATGCCGGATCGCACATCATCATCGAGCTGCGTTGTCTCCCTGCGCTGTTCTCTTGAGCAGCGGGCGGAGCTTGAGCGCCGCGCACGCGGAAAGCAGGTGGGAGCCTATCTGCGGGCCGTCCTGTTCCCGGCGAACGACAACGCCCCAAGGCAGCCCCGGAAGCCCTCACAGGATGATATCGCCCTCGCAACGGCGCTGATGCAGCTCGGCCAGATCGCCACGGCGCTCAGGGAACAACGCCGCGCGGCAGAGCTTGCGGGTCTTCCAGCGGAAGACGAACGCGCCAGCCAAGACATCTACCGGCTGCTGGTGGAAATCAAATCGCTGCTCATGAAGGGCCTCGGCGTCCGGGAAAGGTAAGCCCGGATGATCCTCAAGGCTTCACAGCGCGGCGGCGGCAAGCAGCTCGGCCTTCACCTGATGAAGACCGAGGACAACGAGCATATCGAAATCCATGAAATCCGGGGCTTCGTCTCCGATGACATTGTAGGTGCGCTGAAAGAGGCCCATGCCGCCAGCCGGGGCACGAAATGCAAGCAGTTTCTGTTCTCTGTCTCCCTGAACCCGCCCCCGCAGAAGCGCGTGCCGGTTGAGACGTTTGAGAACGCCATTGACCGGATCGAGGAGCGGAACAACCTCACAGGCCAGCCCCGCATCGTCGTCTTCCACGAAAAGGAGGGAAGGCGGCATGCCCATGCTGTCTGGAGCCGGATCGACGCCGAGACGATGACGGCCCGCCAGCTCTCACACTACAAGCTCAAGCTGCGTGACCTCTCGCGCGAGCTGTATCTGGAAAACGGATGGAAGATGCCGCGCGGCCTGATGAACAGCCGCGAGGCCGACCCGCGCAACTTCACACTGAAGGAATGGCAGCAATCCAAACGCATGGGGCGCGATGCCCGCGACCTGAAGGAGCTGATGCAGGAGTGCTGGGCCGTGTCGGATTCCAAAGCCGCCTTCATGCAGGCGCTGAAATCACGCGGCTTCACGCTGGCCAAGGGCGACCGGCGCGGCCATGTCGTCGTCTCGCTCGAAGGCGAAGTGCTGTCCGTCGCCCGCTACACCGGCAAAAAAACCAAAGACGTGCGGGCGCGGCTGGGCGATCCTGACCAGCTTCCGGGTGTGGCCGAGGCCAAGGCGCAGCTATCCAAAGACCTCTCGGCCACCTTCAAGCGCCACATGCGCGAGGCCGACGAGCAAAAGCGCCGCGATCTGGCACCGCTCGATGCAAAGCGCCAGGCGATGGTACAGCAGCAGCGACAGGAACGCGTGCATCTCCAAGGGAAGCAGCAGGAACGCTGGGCGGACGAATCCCGCGAGCGCGCCGCACGGTTCGACAAGGGCGTGAAAGGTGTATGGAGCCGTATTACTGGCGAGCATGCCGAACTGCGGAAACAGAACGAGCGCGAGGCGTATCTGGCGCTGGCCCGCGACCGCGCTCAGCGTCAAGGTCTTATCGATGCGCAGATGCGGGATCGGCAGGCTTTGCAAGCGGAAATCAAATCCGTCCGGAACCGCCATGCCGCGCTGCTGAAGGAACTTCGCACCGATCAGCAGAAGGCGCGGGAGCTTGCACGGCCTGAACCTGTGAGAGAACCGACCGGACAAACGCAGCGCCCGACGATGGACGAACGCCTGCAACGGCTCCGCGAGGGGCAGAAGGCTCCGAAACCTCGCGGGCGCGATTGGAGCAGGGAACGATAACGGGGCTATTCGCCGGATATGTCGGGCGGCATCCGTGCGGTGTGATAGACGTGCAGGACTTGCAGCTCGTCCTCGCGCACGCGGTAATGGATACGGTAGGGGATGCCCGCGATGGACAGCGCGCGGGTAGGGCCACCTTCCCAAGCGCGCCCCAGCTCAGGGAATGTGCCAAGGCTTTCCACGGCGCGCCGGATGCGGGCCAGCGTCCGTTTGGCAGCGGGCGGATTGTCTACGGCGATGTAATTGTGAATGGCCCGGAGATCGGCGCGGGCCGACGGCGTAACGACGACCTTCAACGCCCGGCGCTCTCCACGCCCAGCTCGGCCCACACATCCTCGACGGGGATCAGCTTGCCCTCGTCGGCTTCCTTCACCGCAGCGGCAAGGCCCTTGTTCACCACCGCGATGTATTCGGCGTCGGTGCGCTCTTTCTGTTCAGCCGTAAGCTCCTCCGGAGCAGGCTTGTCGTCTTTAAGTGTCGGCATCATCTATCCTTTTTCTCAGGATACCATATCTAAAGCAGCCTTGTCATGTTTCAAGGCAATGCCGCGCCACCCGCCCGGTGAGCGCGGGATTCCAGCGGCACCTGCGAGTTCGGCGAAGCCGGATGTAAACGCATCGGACGGCAGCGGCGTTCGGTCTTCCCGCCTGCACCATGCGCGGTAGCCATCCTGCAACTGTTCCGCAGCTAACGCCGCCTTCGCGGCAGGCACGAGGCCTGCGAGACAAAAATCCTCGACGGAGCCGATTGCGGCATCGTTGTCCGGCCCGGCCCTTCGCTCAGGCGCAGAATGACCGCTGGCAAGGAACAGGCCCAGCGACGCGCCGATCTCGACAAGCACTGCGACGGCCATGGTCAGCGCAAGGCGCACGGATTCTGCGCCGAGGCCGGATATGCGGGCGAGCAGCGTCACTTGCGGATCGCTGTCCAGACCGCTTCCCTGCTGGCGCAGATTTTCCGCCTCAACCTCAAGTGCCGCGATCTCGGATGACAGCCGCGCTTCTTCCTGTCCGGCGGCTAGTTCTGCGCGCAGGGCAAAGTATCCCGCGCAGTAATCGCGGCTCTCGGCTTCCGTGGCGTTCGTGCAGGACTTGGTGGCGCTCCAGCGCCGGTTCTGGCGGAGGCGCTCGATCTCCTGCCGGGTGACGGCGGGCGGGCGCGATTGCAGGAGGCCCGCACGCTGACGTTCTCGCAGATTCAGATCGCGCTGCACACGTTCGTATGCCCCGGCCCGTTCATCCCGCCTTCCAACAAGAAAGCCGCGATTGTCAGCGGCAAAGCCTATGGCGCTTAGGAGAGAGAAGGCGGCGATGAAGGCGAAGGCGAGCGATCCCGCCACCGCCGCCACAATGCGCCGCGCCTGCCAACTCCACGCGATGAAGAACGGCAGCAGCGCCTTCAGAACATCAGCGGCAGCCGAGGCAGCGCCCAGCACTTGCCCCTCCAGCGCGGTCTTCCCCAGCGATGACAGGAACAGATAATTCATCGCCGCCGATACCGCGCACAGCACAAGGGCAGCACAGATGCCGATGGTGGAAAGAAAGACTCCCAAGACGATGAACTCCCGGCAAGATTGGTGCTGCCAGAAGACCATGGATGGAGCAGCCAGTCGGGGGATACTCCCCTATTCCTCAGAGTTTCTGGGGAGCCGCAGATCGCGTCCGACGCTATATTCCCAATATTGCATTTCGATTCGCACGCATGGGAGCGCCGTATGGGTAACGGCAACGAACCGAAGATTCCGCCTCCTCCTCCCCCGCCGCCGTCGCCACCGCCGACAGATCGGCGGATTGACAAGGATCTGGGGATTCCCATCCAACGCAAGTAGCAGCTTGTCAGGCGCAGAGGCTTTTGGCGACGAGCATTATAAAGCCTGCGGAAGCTGCGAGCGCGGCGACTAATCCGCAAGCCATGGAGCGTTTGAGAAACTTGGCAGCGCGAATCTGAATCTCCTCGTTGTCGCGCATTTGCTTTTCGGCGTTCTCCAGAAATTCAGGGACTGCTCTGGGCCTGTTGTGTGGCTCAAGCGCCCACAACCAGTAGTCGCCACCGCGTGAGGCAAGGCCGATCTTGGCATACCATGCCGCACAGACGCCGAATAAAGCGCCAGCGACAGGGCGTATCCCAGCATCGACAAGGCGGCCAATGCGCCAAATTGCACGGGGATAGCCGGGTCTCTAGCAACGAACAGCAATCCGGCTCCCATAAAGCCCGCATAGGCTATCGTAAGCTGCTGAGATCGAATGTCGGTATGGCGCATCAAGTCCAGCAGACTCTGTTGACGCTTGATGACGGAATCAATGGCGACCTTCTCAAGGTCGGTCAGCTTTCCTGCATCGTCCATATGTCGCTCCCCCGGCGGAGGGCACTGTACGTGATTTGTGCGGTCGTCGATCTACCGAACACCGGGGTTTGATATTTCATACGCATCCAGCGCCGCCGAGAGCAGCCGTGCCTGAGAAAGGCCGTCACGTTTGGCAAGCGCCGATAGGCGCTCGGCATCACGTTCAAGGATAGAGAGATTTTTCTGGACGCGCTTGCCCACGTCTGCCGGAGCGGGCTTGGGCGCTGGCGATGCCTCCGGCGCAGGTTCAAGCCGCAGATGTTTGCGGATGGCGTCCAGCTTGGTGAAGCGGGTCATGGCTGGCCTTATGAAGAAAACCGGGGCGCTCTCACCGCTCCCGGTCGAAATCCTGTTTGGCGCGTCCGCGCTGCAGGGCGCGGGCGTGGCCGGTCTTAAAATTCTCGCGCGCTGCTTTCAGGCGCTCATCGATATGACGGATGCGGCGTTCGGAGGCTTGATCGATCTGCCGCCGCACTTCCGTGGCTTCCCACCCGTTCGGGGTGAGATGCAGCTCGGCCCGAGGCTTGGGCCGGGCTGCGATACGCTGGTCGAGTTCCGCCTTGGTCACGGCACCGGAGGCGGCTCGGCCAAACTCCTTACTCACCGCTCGTAACGGGGAGCGCTGTCACGGCTCTGGCGATCCTCCCTGCCGGAACGGCTCGTTTCGCTGCGGCGCTCATCGCGGCGATCCCCGTCGCGCGCATTGTCCTTGGCCTCCTGAATGCGATCCTGCACGGAACGCACGGTCACCTTGCCGTCCACAGGAAGGGAATCGAGCTGGATGTTGAAGCCCTCTCCATCCTTGTGCGTCCACACCGCGCCGATGCGGTTGAAGTACGATTTCTGGTCGTCGCCCTCGCGCACCTGATAGGCGATGTGCGTGGGGGATTTGCTTTTGGTTTCGTTGCTCATGGTCTGATCTCCTTTACGTGTCAGGTTGGTTTGAAGCCCTCTACGTATGCCCAATCTCCATTCCGATATTGGGCGAAAGACGAAAATTCCTTCGCCACGGGTTCACGAATGACGCGCAGGCGCTTCTTCCCCCAGCGTCCCATCACCTGCACACTCTCGTATGGCGGATGAAACGGGTTGGGTAAGTACAGCCCCGCGAACTCAGGACGCTCGAAATAGGGCTGCCGCTCCGCCAGCACGGCGAGCGGCTCCGCCCCTGAGATGAAAAGCACCTGCCGGTCGCCGCGTAAGCCCAGCACCTCGTCCTCGGTCATGAGCTTGCGCTGCTGCTTGGTCTTCATCCGTTCAAGCTTGCCGAAATGCGCGGCTTCCATCACGGCAGACGGCACATCCTCGCCCGTCATCGCCCGCTGCACGGCCTGACGCTTCTGGCGGCGCGCCTCGTCCTGCATGCGCTTGTCGTCGTATTCCAGCGTCTCGCTGCCGAGCATGTTCGCAATCAGCCGCGCGGTGTCGAAATCCCGCGCGCCCAGAAACTGGCGCATCTGGGATGACGCCAGAAACGTGCTCACGCCGGATGGCCCGAAATTGCGGGCGATCTGCCCCACATCCTGCCAGAACGTCCACGGCTGGATGCCGATGCCGCGCCCGTAGGTATAGAGCCGTTGCAGCGTCTCGAAGGGGCCGAGCTGCGCGGCCTCATCGATCAGCATCAGAAGACGGCGCGAGTCCGGTTGGCGCGTCTTGTGCAGCATGCAGGCGGTCAGGAACAACCGCAGCACCGGGCTGGCCTGTTGCAGATACTCAGCCGGGATCATCAGGAAAAGGGCCTTGGGCGCGCCGGAGCCGCAGATGCTCTCCAATGAAAAATCAGCCTCGCCCAACGCATCGCGGAGCGCCGGATCGTCGAGGAACGAAAGGCCTGCGTAAATCTCGCCCATGATGGAGCCGAACTCGCGCGGGGAATCCTGCTGCTTCGTAATCATCTCGCCCGCCGTGCGGCGCAGATCGGGAAAGGTGGAGGCAACCATGCCTTCCAGAATGGCGGGCCACTCCGAACTGCCGGATTCGACGGCGTTCACGATGCGCATAAGCCTCGGCAGGCTCGTCCCGCCCCGCAACGACGCATCGAATTTGAGGAACGCCTCGACCCAACTGCCGCCGCGCTGCTCGAAATACTTGCCGTCGCTCTTGCTGGTCACGTTGACCAGAGCCTGCGCCGCCAGCTTGCAGTCGGCATGGAACGTATCCTTGGCCGGATCGATCACAGCCAGCGGATTGCAGGCATGATGGGGGAGGCCGTGCAGCCGGTAGGGATTCCACAAGAACGCTTCGATACGCGCCCGCGTCAACGCAGGCATGAACGTAGCCGCGATCTCGCCGCGCGGATCGAGAACTACACCCGAGCGGTTGGCAGCCGCGCACATCACATGGCCGATAACCGTCGTGAGCTTGCCCGTGCCCGCGCCGCCGAAGGTGATCAGCGGCGCATCGCCCTCCAGCCAGAGCGTCCGGCGGCCCATAAAGCCTATGGGTAGGCCTCGCTCCGCGAACAAACCCGCCGCGCGCATCTGGACTTCATCGGCCCACCCGGCGCTGCCGAAGCGGAAGTGCTCGTTGAACTGTTCTCCTTGCATCCCACGGCTCCCTCGCTTCTGAATAAGAAAAGGGGCCGCAAACGATGCGGCCCCCTTCCGGCGGGCTAGACACGCTTGTAACCGCCGACTTCAACCTGCTTGACCAGCGTGTACTTGATCTTCGAGGCCGCGTAGGCGCTGGCCACGCAGAGCAGGAGCGCGGGCACGAAGTTGCCGCCCGCCAGCAGAGCGAACAGCATCAGGCCGCCAAACAGGATGGCGATGCCTTTGAAAAAGTCGTGCGCCAGCTTGAGCGGCTTGTTGATGATGACTTCAGGGGTGCGTGACATGGTGGTTTCCCTTTTTGTTGAGGGGGATCAGACGAAACGGGTTGCGAGGGCGAGACCGCCCGCGACGATGGCGGTGGCAAGCGTGGCGCGGGCGGTGAAGAACACCAGCAGCCCGGTCATGGCGAACCAGACGATGCTGGTGAGTTCCTCGAAACCAGCGCCGTAGCGGCTGGCCGTGTAGGCGATGATCCAGTGAACCGTGCGCGCGTAGATCTCGGGTGTGAGGAGGAATGTCGCCAGCAGGGCGAACAGGTTCGCGAGCGCCTCGACGGAGCTCATGAACACCTGCTGGCGCTTTCCTTGATGGTCTTTGGGATTGAACATGGGTAGGCCGGTCCTTTCTTCGCGGGGATCGCGCGCCCGGCGCTATGCGGGCGCACGATCAATTGCGAGAAAGCTAGACAGGAGCGGCAGGCTGGCTGGGAAAACTCCGGGAAAAACGTGGCGCTACTTCGCGATGAACCCGGCGCGCACGGGGTTCGAGATGCGGAACGCGAGGTCGATCAGGCGCAGGCGGTTCAGAATACGGCGCTGCGGATTCTGCTTGGGATCGGTGTCGTCGAAATACATGAACCCCGAAAGCCAGCGGAACGACCCATCATCGTTGAAGGCGAGATCGATATCCTCATCTCCCACCTCGAACGGCTTGCCATCCGGCCATGTAATGCGCCCCCGAAAGCCCCAGATCGTATCGGCGATCCAGTTCGGGATCTCGCGGCGGGAGATGCCAAGCGCTCTTGTGGCCGTGGCCAGCCGCTGGAAGTGCGAGCGGCGCAGCAGCTCGGCATCGCTGGCGACGACGACGGTGCGCTTGTTATCGTTGACGGGTTTGAAGGCGCAGGGTTTGCAGACGTCGCGTCCGCAGCGTTCACAGATACTCATTACTCAAGTCTCCTTTTCTTGTTGTTGTTGGCGGCCCGTTGGCCGCAGCCCTGAATACCCGCGTAATCGCACCCTTCGGTTGCTCTTCGCTCGCTCAGCGCATGGTGAGACAATAACGAAAAGCGCCGTTCTTCTGCAAAATCGAAGGGAAGAACAGGTGCATGCGATCAACCACGAGGCGAGTGTGAGCGCGGGGATTGGGGAGGATCGAAAAACAAAAAACGTGTGCGCGAACCGAGCCCCGGAATCGCTATGTCGCCGGAGCCAAACTCTCCGAGCACAAATTCCTGCGCATTCTGCGGGGGTATGCCCATGCGCTTCCCATCGCGGCGCTGGAGCCAACAACGCATGTAACGGCCAAGACCATCCGCGCGACCTACGGCACCCTGCGCGGCAAACTGGCTGATGCGGCCATCGCGCACCCGGAACGCTTCGGGCAAGCGGGTCGCATCCTAATGCATGAGGACATCCCCGCCCTGCACCATGCCCTGCTATGCAGCCGCCGCTTCAAACGCCATCGGCAGCGTCACGCGCCGCGCCTGTCTTGTCCGGTGGAAGAACGACATTTCGTGACGGAGAAAATCGTGCGCCTGCTCTGCGCTCTCGATTTGCGCGATGTGGCGCTGCGCGAGCATGACGACGCTGTTACCGATCTCATCGCTCACTTGAGCGAAGCCATCCCACGCCTGCACCCGCGCGCGCCCAAGCAAGACCTCGCCACCTTCATCCCCGGCGCGAAACCGTTCGCTCATTCGGAACTGCGGCTGTATGAGGATTACAGGCGCTATCTGCTCAGAAATCCGTTGGACAGACAATAGTTAGTGTGTTCCGGACACTGAAGAAGGAACAAAGACCAAACGGCACGAAACTCAACCATTGCAGGCGCAGGCGCGTTTGTAGGCGCTGTACTTCGCACCTGCCGTTGTCGCCGAGGTCGTTCTATACCGCTTCGAGCTTGTGTGCTGCAGGCAGCCCGAACCACAATTCGTGCTGCAATACGTACTGAAACTCATATTCGTTACGCCGAGCGCCGTCAGTACGGCGTTGCAGTTATCGTTGGTTCCGGCGCTCCCGGCGTAAGTCTTGGTAGCCTCGTTATATCCGCCATGGGAATCGCATACCGTCGTGCAACTTTGATTAGCAGCGCCGAGATACCAGCAATACCCGCCGACCATTGCGCCGCCACAGTCGGGCTTGGTCGTCACGCTCCAGTTATCGGTGACACCGCCGACATTCACAGTGGCCGTATTGGCGGTAATGTAGGCGTTGGCGGACGTAAGGCGGACAGCCAAGGTCTGGCCGTTGGCAATCGTGCCGGACGTTACCCACCCGCCGCCGTTGATGGAGATTTGCGGGGACCCGTCTCCGCTCACAGACACAGGCGCACTTGTGTTGATTCCGCTGATCGTGATCGTTTCCGATTCCACAAGCGAGTTGAGGTCCTGATCAGTCAGATCCAGAAATACAAACGCCGAGGGAGTCGTATCCGGTCCCACGGTCGTGATTGACCAGATGTCGGAGACACCGCCAACATTCACCGTCGCCGTCATTTCTGCGCCTGGCGTGAGAGAACTGGTCAATCTGACCTGTAGTGTCTCTCCGTTAGAAATCGTGCCGCTCGAGCCCCATGCGCCGCCATTAATCGAAATCTCCGCGCCCGAACCGGTGACGAATACCGGAGCGCTCGTGTTGATTCCCGATATCGCAATCGTGTTCGATGTGGTCAACGTAGACAGTGCTACATTGGTCTGATCAGTAAAGGTGAAGGCGTCGGGCGTCGTATCCGCCTGAATGGTCGTAACGCTCCATTCCGCGTCGGTGGAACCGATGGAGATGAGCGCAGTGCGCTTGACGCCGAAAGTTCCGCCCGAAGTGAGGCGCACCGCCAGCGTCTGGCCATTGGCGATCGCTCCCCAAGAAGTCCATGCGCCGCCATTAATTGAAATCTGCGGGCTGCCCTCTCCTGAGACGAAGACCTCTCCCGGACAGCCTGCGGCGATGCCGTTGATCGTTACAGCGGGTGCCGTTATCAGCGTGTTGAATTCCGCGCCCGTCACATCCGCCAAGTCAAAAGCGTTCGACGAGCCGCTGCCATATGTCCCTGTTACGCCTAAGAGCTTGTCGCCGCAGCGAATGGAGCTGGGCTTGAACTGCGGGTCGTTGCCAATGCGGCTGGCCGCCAGCATGCAATCCCCAGCATCGTCGTCCTGACACTGGGGAAATCTAAAAGGGAGCCATAACGTCAAACCTCCGTCACAGTACTGCCACGGCGGATCGTCATCCGAATTAAACCTGATAACGCCGTGTTTTTCAGGGCTGCACGGCCCGGGATCTTCTTGTCCCTGCATAACCGTCATCCCGCTGCCTGCGCTTTGCCATTGCGAACCGTCGCAGATCAGCGTGATTTGCGACCCGTCAAGATCGGCGCTGGCGTTGCGCCGCGTGTGGCCTTCTTCCGCGGCGGTGCAGGGATCACCGGGCTTGTTGTCCCAACCGTCCAGAGCGGCGTGCGCGGGGGCGATCAGCGTACAAAATGCCAGCAGTGTCAGGAGGGCTCTAATCATTTGCAACCTCCTTGCCGCGTTGTTCGATTTTATCTTTGATGTACGCCGGGCCTGTATCCGTGAGGGTGAAGCCGTATTCGATGCTGTTGACGACACGCAGCCCGCTCTTGTCCAGCATCGCCACCGGCTCATCGTCGATGATGAAGATGAAGGCCTTGGCCTTCTGATCGACTTCAATCCGCACAGCCTCTGACTTGGTCGGCTCCTGCGCGACGGCCGGGTTGGAACTGAGTGCCGCGCACAGAGCGGCGATGGCAATGATTGAACGCATGAACTCCCCCTCACAAATTCGTTCGTCAAAAGCGAAGCGGCCACCGAGAGCCTTGCTCTGGTGACCGGGAGTTCGAAACCGCTATATGACGACAACGGTGCGGCAGTCTTTAGCCGCGCACCTGACCGCACCGAAGCGCGAGTGCAGGCAGTGAGCCTGAACATACACTGCCGCCTCCCGGTCTGATTACCGAGAAGCGACATCCATGGCGCGCTTCGCCATCGTGGGTATGAAGAAGACGCACCAATCACGGCTGATGCCAGCCGCGTCATATAAAGGGTTTCGACACCCCGGCTGGAAAAACTCCAACTCTTTACATTCTACACTTATTCCGTACACAAATAAACTTCTTTCAGCTTCCGCGCTGCTACTGCGACTTTCGAAGACGAAACGCCCGACCTTGAGAGCCGGGCGCTTCCTTTATTCCGCGATAAGCCGCGCACGCTCGGGATACTTGATGCGGAAGTAGAGATCGATCAGCCGCAGCCTTGCCAGTGTGCGGCGCTGCGGGCGCTGGCGGGGCGGCACGTCCGCGAAGGCGAGGAAGTCCGAGATCCAGCGGAAGTCCGGATCGGCGAACGTATCGTCCACCTCCGTATCCGTGGGTTCGAACTTGCGGCCATCCGCGAAATAGATCGTGCCCTCGAAGCCGTAGACCGCATCGGCAATAGCGTTCGGCCACTCACGGCGCGAGAAGCCTTCCGCGACGGCTGCGATGGATAGGCGCGCAACATGCGAGATACGGCCAAGCTGGAAGTCGGTGGCCATGACCACCGTCTTGCGCGTGGCTTCATGCGAGGCGAAGGGGGAGGGAGCGGTAGCGGGCATGATTATTCTGTCCTCCATTCGGGGGCGGCGGAGGCAGCAGCATCGGCGCAGACGACATCTCGTTTTCATTTCCCGGTGTCACGAGGCGTGCAAACTTGTCCCGATTCCGTGTAACAGACCGGGCACGTCATGGCCGTTCCTTACTCGCTCAACACTCTGATCGCGGCGCTGTTGGTGGTCGCCAAGGCGCACCGCTTTCATCCGGTGGTTCCGGCGCTTCACGACCGCTTCGACGAAGCCAGACGAGAGCAACGCAAGCGCAGGCGCGCGGCTCCGGGCATCTCCCGCAAGACGCTCTACACATACATTTCCAAGATCGGAGATTTCCTTCTGCGCGAGCGCGCCGCGCACGCGGACGAGCCTGACTTCTTCAAGCTCGCCGGGGCGTTTATCGCCGCCGAGCCGCGATGCGCACACAGATATTATTCAAGCATCCCGGCTTACCAGTTTCACGTCCTGATCCAGTTCATAGCGGAACGAAACCTCTGGGACGTGCGGGCGCTGGCGGGCGGCAGAAATGTCAGCGGATCGGATGAACTCTACTATCAGCTCTACGACTTCATAGGGGCCGCGCCGCCCGAAGGCATGGGCGACATTCACGGTCACTACTACGCCTACCGCCCCTCGCTATCCGCGCCCCCTAAAATCCTGAAAAGCCTCGTCCAGATCGAACGCAAACCCAGCGGAGCCATCGGATATCTGGAAAG
>NZ_JADZBI010000170.1 GCF_020852195.1 Hyphomicrobium sp.
ACCGCCTCCAACTTGAACTCCCGCGGATACTTCTTACGGACTCTGCCCATCTGACACCTCCGTACCCCACTCTGTGAGGTAATCTGGGTGTCCGTCAAATACTGGTCAGCTCACCCGGCACCGATGGCCGGCCTCGTGAAGACTCTAAAGAACCTCCGCCCCGCGAAGCGCCTCCGGCTTCCCTGCCAGGCACCCATCGCTCTTAGTGCGGCAACGATAATCTGGCGACTGCGTTCAGCGGCGCGAGCCTTGCGCGCGCCCGGTGGTTCGCGTGGTCACGGGACGCTTGGCATAACGCTCCGCATAGCTATCCAGAAGACTGCGGATCATCCGCTGATACGGGACCTTGGACTGCGCCGCGTGAGCCTTGAAGAAGTCGATGCTCTTCTTGCTCAGGGAAAGGGTGATCTTGATCCCGTCGTCTTTCAGGACGAGCTGATCGGGGGGCGGGAGGAAATCTTCCACCACCTCGAGGCGGCCCATCGGTTCACTTGTGTATTTTGTTCCGGATTTCATACAGCTTCTTTCCCCGACGCCAGAAACCGGCGCCAATGATGCGGATGACTTTGCCGCGATAGGTGAACCGCACGGTCAGGATCCCGTCCGGCACCTGACCGAAGCAATAGAATCGCTGCTCTGCCTCGCTGTGACCCATATCCCGGGCGATCACGCGAGCCGGGTCAAGGAATGCACCCTGCGCGTACACGAACGAGACGCCATGCTTCCGCTGGTTCTCCGCATCCTTGTCTGGATCCCAGTCGAAGCTTGCCGACATTGAAAGATCCTACCATCCGTATGGCCAACTCGCCATACCAATGTATGGCTAGATAATCATGCCGCCGCGCTGAACTCTGGTGCCGGGCGAGGAAACCGGAATAACGTAGCTATCGCCCGTCACGTTTTCCCGCTTTCCTCGCCCGGCACCAAAGCCCATATCCGCTGCGCTCTAACTGCGATACATACGATCCTGGACCATGCGCTTACCTCATTCTTCCACTGACTTCCTTGAGACTTCTGATCCACCAGAGGGGTGAACGACTACAGCCCACATAGTCTTGGTCCGTGTGTCCGTCAGCTCTACAAGGTATTTCCCATCTGGCTGCGCAGTTGTGGAAAGCAATGAGAGAAGCGCAGCACCCTTGAAGCTTGGTCCATCGGGGATGGTCGATAGCCGATCGGCTGCGATTCGCGTTGCGTCGTCGGACGAGACCTTAGCGCAGGCCACAAGCAGAACCACGAGAGCCATTGGAAGAACGCGGATCATGGGTCTAACGTCCGAATTTTGCCGCGCGGAACGCAGCGTGCATCGCAAGGCATGAGTTCATAAGGTCAACGCGGCACTGAAGACCGGCTGCGCTCACGTTAGGAAATGTGCAACATGTACAAGGCATCGGTTTCCATTTCGATCTCGAAGCCGAGACGCTCGTACAAGCGTCTCGCAGGGTTGGACTTGATCACGCAGAGCTTCACGACTTCCCCGGCGAGGCGAGCTTTCTCAATCTCCGCCTGGACAAGTCCACCTCCGATCCCCTGACCTTGATATTCGGGTCCCAGTATCACCATCTGCAGGGTTCGCACGCCGCCTTCTCGGCGTGCACATAGGCCGCCAGCGCGAACTCCGTCTACCTGAATCAGTTGGAAATCTTCAATGCGATGCGCTTTCCAGAAGCCCCCGGCCTGAAACTCTTCATCCCATCCCCAGGCCCACTCGACATAGGGGCGCATGACCGTCGCGTAGGTGTCGAAGATGAACGACCTATCATCATCACTCGCTTGCCGAACCGCGACCTTGCGCACCGCGTTGCCTAACGACCGCGTTGAGATGCGCGCACGAGCGGCGCTCGCACAGCGTCATTCTCGAACGCGTTGTTGGCAGTCATATGGACTTCCCAATCACTATTTCACTTCGCTCGATTACATGCTTTGGCGTGTAAAGATCGTCCGGCATCGATCCGAGGTTCCTTCCAAAGTAGTCCCATCGGTGCTCGGCTTGTGACCATTCTCCGAGGTCTGTGTCAGAGCAATGGATAGTTCCTCCGGGCAAAAGGCGGCCCTCCATTGGGACGGGAACGAAGTTTATGCACACGTTTCCCCAAGACCACCAATGTAAGTCCGGCAGTACGACTGCTTCGCCCTTGAATCGGAGTTGAAACACCCCGATGCCACCGTCGTCGCGACGCAGGACGAGATAACCATCTCGCACGTCCCGGCCCTCAGTCACCACGAAGTATCGATATGTGCCGGGCTCAAGGCCAGCGATGCTAAGACGCGGCAGGCCGGCTCCTGCTGTTGCTGATGGATTGAGCGACGACACAAATGGAACCGCCACGCCCCCCAGCCCTACGAGGGCAGCAAGCGCGAGGCCGATTTTGAGAAGGCGCCGCCTGTGTCTCATGACCACCAACTATTAGTAGACGCGCCAATTGCGTGATTAATCGCGAAGGTCATGCGCCTAATCTGCCTGAGCACCCCCTCCGTAGCAACCCGGCCGAGCGAAGCAATGGCCGGCTCCGAGTCCGATTCTGAGTCCGATTCCGCCGGGATGGATACAGGGGTGTGGGCTGGCCGACTGCGAGTGACGCACTGCCACACCTACATAAGCGGCACTCCGTCGCATGAGCACACGACGGTAGTACCCGGTGGGAGTGACGTTTCAAGACCTGCCAAGCAAATGTCAGCGGGCACCCTTCCGACGCCGCGGCATGACCTCACAGACAATCACCGGCCAGGCCACACCCCTGTGTCCGTCCCGGCTCCGGAAGGTCCGAAAGCCTTAAAGAACCTCCGCCCCGCGAAGCGCCTTCGCGGCGAGGTCCAACGCAGCGTTCGCGTCGAGACTCGGCGCACCTACGACGCAGCTCACGAACACGTACGCACGCTCACCGCGAGCAACATGCCCGACGAGCCACCGCACGCCGCGTCCTGAGCGATCGAGGGTGTTGGCGAAATGGGCGCTGACAACGGCGTCCTTCGGCCACGGCTTGGCGAACGCGCGGTCGCCGTCGGGAGTCCTGATCGCACCGGCGGATTGCTCGAGCATCTTGCGCAGCGCGGCAACGGAGACGGCAGAGGCGTCCAGCTCCTGCTGGTAGAAGCGCACCAGGAAATCCTGCTGTTGCTCGGGCGTGATCCGCAGCGCGCCGCTGGTCCAGAAGTCCTTGATGTCGCGGCCAGGATCCTTGTTGCCGTACTGGAACAGCTGCAGGTAGATGCGTTCGCGTTCGAGGCCGATCCTGTCGGCCACGCGCTGGAAGTACCAGTCGACCGAGTACTGCACCGCCGAGCCCAGCGAATGATCGCGGCTAGCGGACTCGGGACCCTCCGGCTTGCCGTCGAACGCCGTCACCTGCGCCGCATCGGCGACGACACCGGATTCGAGCGCGGCCAGGGCATGGGGAATCTTGAACGTGGCGCCCGGACTGACGGCGACACGGCAGGCTTCGGCGGGTTCGCGAACCACTTCGCCCACGCCGACTTCGTAAAGGAGGAAGCAGGATTGCGACGGCGCGTCAGCGGCGCTGGCGGCATTCGACACGCCGATGACGGCGCACAGCAGCGTGACACCCGCGAGGAAACTCCGCTGCAATTCCATCAGCCCCCCCGTCGCTTGCCTCAATGGTGCATACCGACGACCGGTCACCGGCCACCGATCACCGCTTGCCAATCACTCGGTGACCGTGACCACCAGGTCGTCGCGATGGATCATCTCGTCGCGGCCGCGGAAGCCGAGTACCGCTTCGATCTCGTTGCTTTTGCGGCCACAGAGCTGCGCGGCCTCGTCGCTCGAATAGGCAGACAGCCCCCGCGCGATCTCGTTCCCTTCCGCATCGCGGACCAGCAACGCGTCGCCGCGCTCGAACTTGCCCTTCACGCGTGTGACGCCGGCAGGTAGCAGGCTCTTGCCCCGCTTCAGCGCTGCGGCGGCGCCCTCGTCCACGTGCAACTCGCCCGCCGGCTTCAGCGAGCCGGCAATCCACTGCTTGCGGAAGGTGACCGGATTGGTTGATGGAAAGAACCAGCTGCAGCGCGCGCCGCTTTCGATGCGCTTGAGCGGATGCATCTCGTGCCCGATGGCGACGCACATGTGGCAACCGGCGCCGATCGCGATCTTTGCGGCGGCGATCTTGGTCGCCATGCCGCCCGAGCCCACCGATGACGACGCCCCGCCGGCCATCTTCTCGATCTCCGGCGTGATGCCGCGGACCTCGGGGATGAACACGGCGCTCTTGTCCTTGGTCGGATCGGCGGTGTACAGCCCGTCGACGTCCGACAGCAGCACGAGACAGTCGGCACTGATCATCTGTGCGACTCGCGCGGCGAGGCGATCGTTGTCGCCGTAGCGGATCTCCGCGGTGGCCACGGTATCGTTCTCGTTGATGAGCGGAATGGCGCCGAGCTTCAACAGCGTCGACAGCGTGTTGCGGCCGTTGAGATACCGACGACGCTCCTCGGTGTCACCGAACGTCAGCAGGATCTGCGCCACCGTGAGGTCGTGCTGGTCGAGCACTTCCTTCCACGCGTGCGCGAGTCGGATCTGGCCGACCGCTGCTGCAGCCTGGCTCTCGTCGAGTTTGAGCTTGCCGGGCTCGAGCCCGAGGTGGCGCCGACCGAGTGCAATGGCGCCCGA
>NZ_JADZBI010000171.1 GCF_020852195.1 Hyphomicrobium sp.
CAGGTCTTCGACCGCCTCGCCGGCACCTGGACCTACTGGGGCTGGAAGGGCGGCTACTTCACGACCGAGGACGACGCCCGCGCCTTCTACGACGAGCACCGTTACATGCTGGCCCGCCAGATGGGCGCGCCGAACTCGCCGCAGTGGTTCAACACCGGCCTCTTCTGGGCCTACGGCATCGACGGTCCGAGCCAGGGCCACTTCTATGTCGACCACGAGACCGGCAAGCTGACCGTCTCGGCCTCGTCCTACGAGCATCCGCAGCCGCACGCCTGCTTCATCCAATCGGTCGAGGACGATCTCGTCAACGAGAACGGCATCATGGACCTGTGGGTGCGCGAGGCGCGCCTGTTCAAGTACGGCTCCGGCACCGGCTCCAACTTCTCGAGCTTGCGCGGCGTGAACGAGAAGCTCTCCGGCGGCGGCCGCTCGTCGGGTCTCATGAGCTTCCTCAAGATCGGCGACCGCGCCGCCGGAGCCATCAAGTCGGGCGGCACCACGCGCCGCGCCGCCAAGATGGTCGTTGTCGATGTCGATCACCCGGACATCGAGGAGTACATCGGCTGGAAGGTGAAGGAGGAGCAGAAGGTTGCCGCCCTCGTCACCGGCTCGCGCATCTGCCAGAAGCGCCTCAAGGCCGTGATGAAGGCGTGCGTCAACTGCGACGCCGACGGAGACGCCTGTTTTGATCCGGCGAAGAACCCGGCCTTGAAGCGCGCCATAAAGGAGGCGCGCCGCGACGACGTGCCGTTGAACTACGTGCACCGCGTCATCCAGTTCGCGCGCCAGGGCTACAAGGACATTGCCTTCGACACCTACGACACCGACTGGGATAGCGAGGCTTATCTCACCGTCTCCGGGCAGAACTCGAACAACTCGGTCCGCGTCACCGACGAGTTCCTGAATGCGGTCGAGGAAGACAAGGTGTGGGCGCTGACCTCGCGCACCACCGACAAGACCGTGAAGACCGTGCGTGCCCGCGACCTATGGGAGCAGATCGGCCATGCCGCGTGGGCCTCGGCCGATCCCGGCATCCAGTTCCACACCACCATCAACGACTGGCACACCTGCCCGCAGTCGGGACCGATCCGCGCCTCGAACCCGTGCTCGGAGTACATGTTCCTCGACGACACGGCCTGCAACCTCGCTTCGCTGAACCTGCTGACCTTCCGCCGCGAGGACAGGAGCTTCGACACCGAGAGCTTCGCGCACGCCTGCCGGCTGTGGACCGTCGTGCTCGAGATCTCGGTCCTGATGGCGCAGTTCCCCTCGCGCCAGATCGCGGAGCTGAGCTACCGCTACCGCACGCTCGGCCTCGGCTTCGCCAACATCGGCGGTCTCTTGATGGCGTCGGGCATCCCCTACGACTCCGACAAGGGCCGCGCCATCTGCGGCGCCATCTCGGCGCAGATGACCGGCGTCGCCTATGCCACGTCTGCCGAGATGGCGGGCGAGCTCGGCCCGTTCCCGGGCTTCGAGCCGAACCGCGCCGACATGCTGCGCGTGATCCGCAACCACCGCCGCGCCGCCTACGGCCAGGCGGACGGCTACGAGCGGCTCTCCATCGCGCCCGTGCCGCTCGACACCGCGAGCTGCCCGGACCAGAACCTGGTCGCGGCCGCGCAGGCGGCCTGGGATCTCGCCATCGACCTCGGCCAGCGGTGGGGCTACCGCAACGCGCAGTCCACCGTCATCGCGCCGACCGGCACCATCGGCCTCGTCATGGACTGCGACACGACGGGCATCGAGCCTGACTTCGCGCTCGTAAAGTTCAAGAAGCTGGCCGGCGGCGGCTACTTCAAGATCATCAACCGCTCGGTGCCGGAGGCGTTGCGCGTGCTCGGCTACCGCGAAAGCGAGATCGCCGAGATCGAGGCATACGCCGTCGGCCACGGCTCGCTGGCCCAGGCGCCGGCCATCAACCACGCCTCGCTGATGGCGCGTGGCTTCACGCCGGAGGTGATCCAGAAGGTGGAGGCCGGCCTCGGCACGGCCTTCGACATCAAGTTCGTGGTCAACCGCTGGACGCTCGGCGACGAGTTCCTGACCGGCAAGCTCGGCATCCCGGCCGCCAAGCTGGACGAGCCCGGCTTCGACCTGCTCACACACCTCGGCTTCTCGCGGAAGGACATCGAGGCCGCCAACGAGCACGTCTGCGGCGCCATGACCCTCGAGGGCGCGCCGTTCATCAAGCCCGAGCACCTTCCCGTGTTCGATTGCGCGAGCCCCTGCGGCCGCAAGGGCAAGCGCTACCTGTCGGTCGAAAGTCACATCCACATGATGGCGGCGTCGCAACCGTTCATCTCGGGGGCCATCTCGAAGACCATCAACATGCCGAACGAGGCCACCGTCGACGACTGCAAGCAGAGCTACATGCTCTCCTGGCGGCTCGCCCTCAAGGCCAACGCGCTCTACCGCGACGGCTCCAAGCTCTCGCAGCCGCTGAACGCCCAGGTGCTCGGCGACGATGTCGACGAGCAGGACGAGGTGGCCGAGCAGATCACGGCTGACAAGCCGGCGGTCGACCGCATCCTCCTCACCGCGGAGCGGCTCGCCAAGCGCGTGACGGAGCTTGAGCGCGAGCTCCAGACGCGCTCCCGCAGCGAGCGCGAAAAGATGCCCGGGCGGCGCAAGGGCTACACGCAGAAGGCCTCCGTCGGCGGCCACAAGGTGTACCTGCGCACCGGCGAGTACGACGACGGCACGCTGGGCGAGATCTTCATCGACATGCACAAGGAAGGCGCCGCCTTCCGCTCATTGATGAACAACTTCGCCATCGCCATCTCGCTCGGCCTGCAGTACGGCGTGCCGCTCGAGGAGTACGTGGAAGCGTTCACCTTCACGCGCTTCGAGCCGGCGGGCCTCGTGCAGGGCAACGAGACCATCAAGAACGCGACCTCGATCCTCGACTACATCTTCCGCGAGCTTGCGGTCTCCTATCTTGGCCGCAATGACCTCGCGCATGTCGATCCGCGCGAGATCGTGGGCGAGACCGGCCTCGGCTCCTCCGACGCCGAGACCGACGAGCAGCTCGACCTCGACCTGCCGGAGAGCGTGACCAAGGTGGTGTCGAAGGGCTTCATGCGCGGCAACCTGCGCCTCGCCGCGGGCGGCCGCGCCCATCACGCGGAGAGCGATCCTTCGCTCAGCCTGTCGGCCCTGCAGAGCGACCTGGCCTCCTATCCGATGACCGAGGGCGCAACCGCGCTCTACGCCAGCGAGGGGGCGACCGCGCTCAAGGCCGACACCGAGGTGATGTTCCGGCGGACGACGGTATCGGAAACGCAGGTCGTGAAATCACGCTCCTCGAACGATCGCGTCGCGGAGGCGCGGCTGCGCGGCTACGAGGGCGTGGCGTGCTCGGAATGTCAGAACTTCACCATGGTCCGAAACGGCACCTGCCTCAAATGCGACACCTGCGGCTCGACCAGCGGCTGCAGCTGAGACAAAAGGGCGGGGCCGCAAGGTCCCGCCCTTTTTGTCCCTGGGACGAGATGTGCTCCTGCGTACCGGTTCGCGTTCGATGAACATCACCTCACGCTGACAGCCGGAGCCCGCGATGTCTCTCTCTTCGTCGACGTGCACAAACCCCTTCGAGCTTCTGGAGCTGCCGGACGGACGCTGGTGCGTCGCGCGGCCGGCGCTCGCCGCGGCGGCCCGTCTCATCGCCGGATCGTTCGCCCCGCTCGCGCCCAACCCGACGGGCGAACCCACACCGGTCGGCGTCTACGCCTCGCGCGAGGAGGCCGAGCTGGCCATCCAGCGCGCCGATCCCGCACCACGCGATCCCCTCGCCCAGTTCGCAGACTGGCTCAGGTAGGAACGCGCCACCATGATTTCCTTCTCCCCATAAGAACGGGGAGAGCGAACATCCGGCCTGTGGTTCGGCCGCCGCGCCAGCCGAGACACGCGGCTCGAAAAGGCGCAATATGCAGCGTATCGTGAGACGAGCCGTTTCCGGGGGAGAAGCAAGCGCAAGGCACCAGCCATGTCGCACTATATTCCGAGGCTCGCACGTATCAGCACAGGCCGGGGCGCGGCAGTGAAACCCCGCCACACACACGCAGGCGGACACGCAAGTCTGACCGCCGTCAACGTCGACCGGCTCACCCGCCTCATGCCGCAGATCCGCCGCCGGCTGGCTGTCAGGCGCGATTTCTCCGACGCCGCGCTCCTGGCGAGCCTCATCGCCATCGCGCGCCACCCGTCGCACCAGGAGCGCTGGCACGCCGCTGAAGCTTCCACGCTCGGCCGGCACCTCGCCGCCACCGGAGGCGATCTGCACCGCGCCCTGGTCACGCTGCTGTCGCTGTTGCCGCAGCCCTGATTTTTCCCTGCCCGGCAACGCGTTTCCGACAGGAATCGCAAGCCCGGCCGCGACGGCGGTACCCCGAATCAGTCCAATATCGGCACCAACCGAAGTCCTCTGGTTCACTGACTGAGCGGGCGAAGCACTCTCAACGGCTCACCGCTCAATCGCGAAGCACTAGGGAGCCATCCATGTCTTCCGCCGGGCCCGCGGCCCCTGCCATCGTCTATCTGCTGGCCGATCATCTCGACGCCGCCCTCGCCGCGGGCGAGGATCTGTTGAAGTCCACGCTGCGCTGGAACGCAGGCGATTCACGCGCCACCGACGGCCTGACCGAGCAGCGCCACGCCGAGCGCGCCGCCATCGACGCCGCGCGCACGCTCGAGATGGTGCTGCTGGCCCGCGTTTTGAAATCGCGCGAGAGCGCGCACGAGCTGGCCAAGATCGAGAGCCAGTTCAAGCTGATCACGCGCCTTTATACGAGCGGCACGGAGATCGTCGCCGACGCCGCGGCCGAACTCACCGATGAGACGTCCTACGCCTTCGATGTCGGCGACGGCATCACCGCCTACCTGCGCTCGCGCGGCCTCATCGCCGAGGACGATCCGGCGCCGCTCGAGGCGGCGAGCCTGACGGTGACCGAGCAGTTCCTCGTCGCCGGCAAGATGCAGCTCGGGCCTCTGCTCGACCTGATCGCGATGTTCCTCGACACCCTCGAGAACCACTACGAGCTCTACGACCAGCCGCAGCGCAACGGCGGCACCGCCGTCCTCCGCACGCCGACGAGCGGAGCAACGGTCTAGAGCATTTTCCGATCTACGGACGCAGCGAGCATCTCGTGCATCGCAGTCCCTCCCCCATCATGCCAAAGGCCTGTCTGCGACATGAAGTGGGGGAGCTTAGGAGGGGGATGGCTCCCGCGCAACGCTAGCTCATTGGGCTTCACCCCTCCCCACAAGGGGGAGGGGAACCGCGAGTTTGTACGCTCGGAAAGGCTCTAGCCGCTTCCGCGCGTCGCCGGGATCAGCCGTCGTTCGCGTCGCGCTGACGCGCGAGGCTCGAGTAAGCCGGCCGGCGCCGCTTGGGCTCTTGCGCCGCAAGGCGATCGACGCCCGCATAGACGTGCCGCGAGAACATCGACATGTCGTTGGTGCCATCCATCGTAACGAGGCGCTTGGCTTGCGGCGCGCGAACCTCGGCCACCGCCACCGGCTTGCTGCGGACCTGCTCCTCGCGCTTCTTCTTCTGGCGCGCCGCCACGCGGTAGGACCGCGAGTTGCGCGACGCCGTGCGCTCGGCGTGGCTCCGCTGCCGGACCACCGGCTTGGCCTCATCGAGCGCCGCCGTCTTCACGACCCGCGGCGCATCAAGCACAGACTCGGGCCCCTCGGCCATGGCAACGAAACCGGCGATCTTGACCGGCGGGATAACCGGCGACGCCGCTACCGACGAAACCGGCTCCACCGGAGCGTCCTGCGCCGCCGCCAGCACCGTCGGGGCCACCACGGAGGCTCCGCTCTGCGTTCCGGTCACACCGGCGACCTGGGTCGGATTGCCCGCGCCCAGCGCCACCGTGGTCGGGAACGGAGAGGAAAGCCCCGCCACCACGTAGGCAGTCGCGGCCCCGGTTTGCGCCTCGTCGAGGCTTGCAAACTGGCCGATGTGGCCTGGCACCGGATCATAGACGCGGCGCTTCTTGTAGGTTGCCTCGGCAACGGTGGGCGCATCGATCACGCGCACCTGGAGCTTGGCGACGCCCCGGCTCGCGAACCCGAGCACCTCCGCTGCCTTGCGGGAGACGTCGAGCTTGCGGTTCCCCCAGTAGGGTCCGGCGTTGTTCACGCGCAGCACGAGCGAGACCCCGGTGTCGGGCGAGCGCACGAGCAGCGTCGTGCCGTCGGGGTAGATGGGGCTCGCGGCATTGTCCGGCGCCTCGGAGTCGAACACGGCGCCCGACGAGGTAAGCCCGCACGGGTTGTATCGGTCACGCTTGCAGGAGTCGTAGTGCGAGGCATGGACGGTCTCGTCCTTGCCGATCAGCGCCTCCGTCTCGGCGATCGTCTTCACGCGATGGCACTTGCCGTAGAAGCAGTAAGTCTTGCCGGGCGTCTTGGCCTCCGCCTGGCCACCGCCCATCCCAGACGCGAGCAGCAGCGCGCCGAGTGCGGGTGCAAGCGGCGTCAGTGCCACCCGGCTTATCCCACGGACGCCCAAAGCCACACGCCTGCTCGAAGGGGTTCTCATCGATCAGCTCCATTTCTTGTTTTGACTGGGATTGGCCGTGCGGCTTCCCCCGCCGTTAACGCTTGGCGGCGGTAGTGAGCATCTGCAACGATGGCGAGCGAGCGGCGACGTTGCCGCATGGTTAACGGCGGACACCGTTCAAAATGGTGCTTCCGTCAGATGAATTCTCGTTCTGCGAGCAGGGTCAGGAGACCTGCACGCGCCTCTTCGAGGAGGTCCGCATTGGCGCTGCGGAGCACAAGCTCGGTCCGATAATTGCCGTCCGCAAAAGAGGGATAGCTCCCCATGGCAATGTCGGGATAGGCCGCCTGATGGGCCGCGAAAAGGTCGGCGATCTCGCCCTCGGGCCGCGCGACAACGATCGAAACGCTGTTTATTTTCGGCCCGGTCCTGAGTTGGTTTGTCACAGCAACCAACATAGAACACATGATGTCGGGTACGCCCGCCATGACGATCACGTTGTCGATTTTGAACCCCGGAGCAGCCGAGACGCTGTTGGCGATCAGCTCCGCGCCCGCCGGGATTCGCGCCATGCGCAGCCGTGCCGGCGTTAGCTCGATGCCGCGCGCCGCGAACACGGGCGCCATCAGCGCCACCGCGCGCGGATCGATGTCGACGGCGACGCCGAACGCGGCCCCGATCGCATCCGCCGTGATGTCGTCGTGCGTCGGGCCGATGCCGCCCGTCGTGAAGACATAGGTGTAGCGCGCCCGCAGCGCGTTGACCGCCGCGACGATGTCGTCCCTGTCGTCGCCGACGACGCGCACCTCGCGAAGCGCGATACCGATCGCGGTCAGATGTTCGGCGATGGCGCCGACGTTGCGGTCCTTGGTCCGCCCCGAGAGGATCTCGTCGCCGATGACGAGCACCGCGGCCGTGATGATCTCGTCCTGGGGCACGTGCGCTCCCTGATCCATGACGCTTCTCTTTATATAGCCGCGGCCACCCGGGTTTACCCGTTGCGCAACGCCCCCGGCACCCCTAATGCTCGCCGGCCATGAAATTCCCGACCCCACTCGTCCGCGGCCGTCTTATCAAGCGCTACAAGCGGTTCCTTGCCGACGTCAGCCTCGACACCGGCGAGCTGGTCACCGCAACCTGCCCCAATACCGGCTCCATGCTGGGCTTGGCCGTACCCGGCGCCGTGGTCTGGCTTTCGGTCAGCGCCAGCCCGACGCGCAAGTATCCCCACACGTGGGAGCTGGTCGAGGCCAACCTTGGTCGCGGCCCGGTTCTGGTCGGCATCAACACCAGCCACCCAAACCGCCTCGTCTCCGAAGCCATTACGGCCGGGCTGATCCCCGAGCTTTCGGGCTACGCGACCCTCCGGCGCGAGGTGAAATACGGCCTGTCGAGCCGCATCGACATCCTGCTCGAGGACCCGCAGAAGGGGCTGGCCTACGTCGAGGTCAAGAACGTGCACCTCTCGCGGCAGGCGGGCCGCGCCGAGTTCCCGGACTCGGTGACCGCCCGCGGCGTCAAGCACCTGGTCGAGCTCAGCGCTATGGCCGCCGCGGGCCATCGCGCCGTCATGCTCTATCTGATCCAGCGCGACGACGCGGAGCACTTCGCGCTGGCCGGCGATATCGACCCCCGCTATGCGGAAGCCTTCGCCGCGGCACGCGACGCGGGCGTGGAAGCCATCGCCTACGCCTGCCGTCTCACGCCCCAGGAGATCGCGATCGCACGCGCCGTTCCGCTTGAGGTCTGACAAGGCGCCGAAACTCGCGCGGCCGCCGCGCGTAGAGAAGCAAGCGACCCAATGAGACGCGCGAGGACCACCCCATGCTGAACCGCAGAAACCTCACCCTTGCAGGATTGGCCCTCGCGCTGGCCCCGGCCGCGCTGCGCCGCAGCCGCGCCAATCCCGCCGGCCAGAAATTCGAGATCACGAAGACCGACGCCCAATGGAGAAGCGAGCTTACCCCCGCGCAGTATGACGTCCTGAGGAAGCACGGCACCGAGCGCCCCGGCTCGAGCCCGCTCGACAAGACGTACGCGCCGGGCGAGTACCGCTGCGCCGGTTGCGGCCTGCCGCTCTTCTCGTCGGAGACGAAGTATGACTCGCGCACCGGCTGGCCAAGCTTCTACGCGCCGCTCGACAACGCCGTCGGCTCGTCGACCGATTACGAGCTCATCTACCCGCGCACCGAGATCCACTGTCGCCGCTGCGGCGGACACCTCGGGCACGTCTTCGACGACGGCCCGCCGCCGACGGGCAAACGCTACTGCATGAACGGGATCGCCCTCACCTTCATCCCGAAGCCCGCGCCGTGACGATCGGCAGTGCACACCCGTTCACCCGTCACCGTCTCCGGCGTGCCACCGCGCCGGAGACGCGCCTTATTGAGGCCCATGTTGGGTGACTGGGTGCGCCCACACGCCGAACCGAGGAATAGACGAATGAGAAGACTGACGCTGATAGGCGCCATCGTGGGCGTCGTATTCAGTGGGGTGGCCGCAGCGCACGCCGCGCCCGGCTACTCCACCGCCAACGTGAACATGAGGGCCGGCCCGGATACGGACTTCCCGCGCGTGGACCTCATCCCTGAAGGCGAGCCCGTCGACATCAGGGGATGCCTCGCCGACGAGTCCTGGTGCGACGTGGTCTGGGGCGGCAGCCGGGGCTGGGTGATCAGCGAGTATCTGGTCTTCGACTACCGCGGCCGCTACATGCCGCTGCCCGACATCGGCCTCGCCGCCATCCGCCTGCCCGTGATCCGTTTCGCGGCCAACGACTACTGGGGACGGCACTACGTCGGGCGTCCCTGGTACAACGACCGCAACCGCTGGTATGCATTCAAGCCGCGCCCGCGTCCGGGTTGGCGCGCACCGCCTCCTGGCGCCCGCAACCCGGGCTGGTGGCGCTCAGGGTACAAGCCCTATGCCGGCATGCGGCCGCCGCCGGACCGCTGGGAGCGTCGGCAAGATCGCCGTCACGACCGTCGAGATGACCGACGCGACGACCGCCGCCGCTAGGGTATTCGCTCGGAGCGCAACCCAGTGACTGGAGTTCGAGAGCGGCGCAAGGTGCACCTTGCGCCGCTCTACGTTTCTACTCCGCCGCCTCACCGTGACTGACGAGCACCTGATCGGCGAGCCGTCCGGTCAGCTCAGCAAGATGATCGAAGCGCGCCGTGTAGGTGCCGACGCCGGCTGTGGCCGAGCGCAGCTCCACGATCAAGTCCTCGATCTCCGCTTCCGGGATATGCGCCGACACCACGTCCCAGCCGGGCCAGCCCTCGCGCCCGTCGAAGCCGAGGATCTGCCCGCGCCGCTGCGAGATCATGCCGTTGACACGCGCTGTCGCCTCCGACGGCACGGAGATGTCGACCGCCATCACGGGCTCGAGCAGCACCGGCTGGCACTTGGGCAGCCCCTCGCTCATGGCGAGGCGCCCGGCCTGCCGGAACGCCATGTCCGAGCTGTCGACCGTGTGGTACGAGCCGTCCGTCAGCGTCACGGCAATATCGACCACGGGGAAGCCGAGCGGACCGTGCTTCATGTAGTCGACGACACCAATCTCCACCGACGGGATGAACTGCCTCGGCACCACGCCGCCCGTGATCTTCTCGTTGAAGGCAAATCCCGCGCCGCGCGGCTGCGGTGCGATGGAGAGCACCACGTCGCCGAACTGTCCGTGCCCGCCCGACTGCTTCTTGTGACGGCCTCGGATCTCCGTCGACTTGCGGATGGTCTCCTTGTAGGGCACTTGCCGCTTCTGCCGCTCGACCACGACGCCGTACTTGCGCGAGAGCCGCTCGAACGCCACCCGGAGGTGCATCTCTCCCTGCCCCTTGAGCAGCACCTGGTGCGTCTCCGCATTGTGCTCGATCGCGAGCGAGGGGTCCTCCTCGATCAGCTTGGCGAGCGCCGAGGACAGCTTCACCTCGTCCTTGCGGTCCTTGAGGCCGATGCCGAAGCCAAGCACCGGCGCGGGCGGCGTGGGCCGCGCGATCTGCACGATCCCGGACTTCTCGGTTGTGATCGTATCGCCCGTGCGCACGCCATCGAGACGCCCGAGCGCCACCGTATCTCCCGCACGCGCCACTGGACGCTTCTGCGTCTCCTCGCCCTTGAGCGAGAAAAGACCCGCAACGCGCTCCTCAATGGCCTCGCCGCCGGTCACGCTCGCGCCGTCCGCGAGATCGCCGGTCAGCACGCGCGCGATGGAGAGCTTGCCGCCATGCCCCGTGAAGACGGTCTTGAAGACATAGGCCGCGCTCTTCGCGTTCTCGACCTTGAGGCGCTTGGCGGTCGAGGAGACGAACGGCACCTCGTGGCGGATCGCCTTCAGGAGACGCAGGATGCCGTTGCCGTTCTGCGCGCTGCCGAGCAGCACCGGGCAGATGAGCCCATCCTCGAACTCGCGCGAGAGATCGGCGAACACCAGCTCCTTCTCGGGCGCGAGATCGGAAAGCAGCTTCTCCATCAGCGCGTCGTCGTAATCCGCGAGCTGCTCCAGCATGTGGAAGCGCGCTTCCTTCTCGCGCTCGATGTCGGCTGCCTGGATCTCGATCATCTCGGACGGCGCGTTCTTGCGGAACAGGAACGCACGCTCCAGCGCCAGGTCGATGAACCCCGTGGCGACGCCGTTCTCCCAAATCGGGATCTGGCGCAGTACGAGCGGCTTGGTGGAGGACGGCTGCAGCGCCGGCACGATCTCGTGGATCGGCGTCTCGCAGGCGTCGATCTTGTTCAGGAACAGAAGATGGGGGATGCCGCGGTCCTCGAGCTGCTTGAGGATCACCTGCAGCGCGGGCACGCGTTTGGCGTCGGGCTCGGACACGACGACGGCCGCGTCGCACGCGGTCAGCGCCTCCGCGCCCTCATGCTGGAACTCGATCGACCCGGGGCAGTCGATGAAGGTGAACGTGTCGCCGAGGAAGCTCACGTCGGCAACGTTGAGCTGTACGCTCATGCCGTGGTCGCGCGCCTCCGGAGAGGCATCTCCGACGCTCGATCGATCGGCGACCGAGCCGGCACGGGCGATGGCGCCGGTGCGTGCGAGAATGGCTTCGAAGAGCGATGTCTTGCCCGAAAGGAACGGGCCGATCAGTGCGATGCAGCGGGTGCTGCGGCCCGAAGTCTGCCCGGAGCCGGCACCCGTGGTGCCTCTCGGGCCGTCGGATTGCCCCATGGTATCCTCCTTCCCGCTTCCCGGATCTGTGTGACCGGGTTGAGCGTTACGAGGCGCAGTGGGATGCGCACGTCGCACACCCCCCGCGCCTCTTGAAGGAGCGCGACGGCATGATCGTCGCGCCGCGCCAGCAAAGACGCAAGAGCCTTCCTGCTTAATCTTGCACTAATCATTGGCGCTCAGCCTTGAAGCCCCGAGTCTTGCAGACCCGACGGCGGGCCATGTTGCAAGCTGCTGCGACGCAACAAATATTCGCAGGTGCGGAACCATGTTTCGTGAAGATTGTTTCCAAAAATTACTTGAAGAAAGTCGGTTCTGGCCGCATCATGAAAGTGTCAGCGGAACGGCGTAATTGTCGTCCTGACGACATGTTCGACGGCACACGGCAACGAGAAACGGCCCGGGAGAGGCAAGGCTAGGCGAAGAGGATCGGGTACGGAACCAAACGACCCGAAAGGCGCTTACGCTTGAAAAGGACGTGCCTCAAATGAGTACTGAGACGCTCAACAAGTCCCTCGTCAAAGCGGCTGACGCCGCGGGCTATGCTATGGCCTCGCGCGAGGAGGATCTGACCGAGTGGACATTGCTCCAGCCGGAAGTCGCCCTGCGCAACGGGCACGTGGAGGCGGCTACGCCGGCGCGGCGCATGTCGCTTCCGTTCGCCCGCTTCGAGCACTGGATCGCACACATGCTCTCGCTTTCGGACATCCGCGTGCACACCCCCCGTGCGCTGCTGCCCAGCCGCTGAGAGCCATCGCAATCCAGCACGACGACGGGCCGCTATCGCGGCCCGTTTTGTTTGCGCAGCGCGCAATCCCTGACGTACGTTATCCGGCGGACGTTGACTCCCTTTGAGCCCGGTGCAAGCCTCGACCGCAGAGCGTTGACTGCGGAGGGTTTGTGCATGCGCCGGGTTCTGTTTGCGGTTGTCGTGTTCGCGGCCGGCGTCACGGCCGGTGCCGCTCAGAATGTCTCCGTCATCAAGGAGCGTAAGGATCACCTCAAGCAGATGGGCGATGCCGTGAAGCCCGTCGCCGCCATGTTCAAGGGCGAGGCGGATTTCGAGCTTGGCAAGGTGCAGTCGGCGCTCAAGATCATGCAGGAGAAGGCGGAGATCCTGCCGGGCCTGTTCCCCGAGGACTCGAAGACAGGCGGCGACACGGAAGCCCTGCCCGTGATCTGGGAGGAGAAGGCCGACGTCGAAGCGCGCTTCAAAAAGCTCGGCGAGTCCGCAAAGGCGGCCGAGGCCGCCATTACCGACGAGGACACGTTCTTAGGCACCTGGAAGGGCGTGGCCGGCAACTGCAGCGGCTGCCACAAGAAATTCCGCAAGCCGAAGTCCTGATGTCGGTGACGCCGCACGCCACGCCGACCGTGCGCGCCTGGGACCTGCCGACGCGGCTGTTTCACTGGACGCTTGTGCTGCTGATCGTCTCGGCATGGGTGAGCTATGAGTTCGCCGAGGACCTGGGTGACGACACGCTGATCTGGCACCGCGCCAACGGGCTCGCCATCCTGACCCTGATCGTCTGGCGCCTGTTGTGGGGTATCTGGGGCTCGTCGACGGCGCGCTTTTCCGGTTTCGTGCGCGGCCCCGCGGCGATCCTCGCCTACGCCCGCCGCCTCGTCGGCCACGGCGCGGCGCGCTACCTCGGCCACAACCCGCTCGGCGCGCTGATGGTATTGGCCCTGCTGGCGACGCTCGCCATCCAGGGCGGCTTCGGCCTCTTCGCCACCGACGACAACGACCTCGTCGGCGGCCCGCTCTACCGCCTCGTCGACGAGGCTCAGAACGTGCGCGCCGCACGTATGCACGGTTTCGTCTTCAACTTCGTGCTGGTGCCGCTCGCGCTGCTGCACATCACGGTCAACCTCCTCTACACGCTGGTGAAGAAGGAGCCGCTGATCCAGGCCATGCTCACCGGCAGGAAGCCGGCCGAGCCCTACGCCGACGCCTCCGAGGCGACAATCGCCGCGCACCCACTCCTGCGCGCGCTCGTCTGCCTCGTCGCGGCGGCGACGATCGTACTCGGCGGTATCCTCGCCTTGGGCGGCCGGTTGGCGCTGTACTGAGTTCGTCCTCCCCTGGAGGAGGGAGGACGAAAGGCTACTTCAAATTCCCGCAAAAGCGCTGGATGCGCGTGCAGGCTTCCGTCAGCGCTTCCGTCGAGGTCGCATAGGAGATGCGGAACGCAGGCGAACCCTCGAAGGCCGCGCCGTGCACCACCGCCACGCCCTCGTCCTCGAGCAGCGCGGTCACGAAGTCCTCGTCGTTCTTGATCGTGACGCCTTTGGGCGTCGTCTTGCCGATCGCACCCGCGCAGCTCGGATAGACGTAGAACGCGCCCTCCGGCTTCGGGCACGTGAGCCCCTTGGCCTGGTTCAGCATGCCGACCACGAGGTCGCGCCGCTGCACGAACACCGCGTTGTTCTGCTGGATGAAGTCCTGCGGACCGTTGAGCGCCTCGACGCCGGCCCACTGCGTGATCGAGGTCGGGTTCGAGGTGGACTGCGACTGCAGCTTGCGCATGGCGTTGATGAGCGGCTCCGGGCCCGCCGCGTAGCCGAGCCGCCAGCCCGTCATGCAGTAGGCTTTCGAGAGCCCGTTCATGGTCAGCGTGCGATCGTAGAGCCCGGGCTCGACCTGCGCCGGCGTGTAGAACTTGTGCCCGTCGTAGATCAAATGCTCGTACATGTCGTCGGTCAGCACCCAGACATGCTGGTTCTTGGGCTGCATCAGCACGTCGGTCAGCGCCTTGAGGTCCGCGTGCGAGTAGGCCGCGCCCGTCGGGTTCGACGGCGAGTTTAGGATCAGCCACTTGGTCTCAGGCGTGATCGCGCGATCGAGCACGTCGCCTTTGAGGCGATAGCCGTCCTCGAGCTTCGTCTCGGCAAACACCGGCTTGCCGCCGCCGAGCAGCACGATGTCGGCGTACGATACCCAGCACGGCGCCGGGATCACGACCTCGTCGCCCGGATTGAGCGTCGCGAGCAGCGCGTTGTAGAGCACCTGCTTGCCACCGGTGCCGACCGACACCTGCGCCGGCTTGTAGTCGAGATCGTTGTCGCGCTTGAACTTGGCGACGATTGCCGCCTTGAGCTCCGGGATGCCGTCGACGTCGGTGTATTTCGTCTTGCCGTCCTTGAGCGCCTTGATCGCCGCCAGCTTGATATGCTCCGGCGTGTCGAAATCCGGCTCGCCCGCCGAGAGCGAGATGATGTCCCGGCCCTGCGCCTTGAGCTGGCGCGCCTTCATGGACACGGCGATGGTCGCGGACGGTTGGATGCGGTTCAGGCTGTCGGCAAAAAAGCCCATGAGCGAAATCTTTCTCGGTTGGACGGAGGCACGCGTGCTCCCTGCGAGCGGCGCGGACGCTACGCTGCGCGTGGCGGAAGTTCAATATGGCGCCCGCCTTTCCAAGCCCAAAGCATGGCCGGCGGCGGCCAGCCACGCATCGCGTGTCGCAATGGGCACAAAGGCAACATTAAATTTCCCGTTCTAAGGAATAGCTTGCGATCGCCACAATCCGAGCAAACCCGCGCCACAGCGGCGGGCTGTCATCCTCACCGGATCACGCTGAAGCTCGAATCGTTGGAAAGGAGGGCCCCGTCGCTATGCTGCGTAAGGTAGAATCTCCCCATTTCCGCAAGCATTTGCCTGATCTCCTGGCCGGGCTTGCGGTCTTCGCGCTCCTGATCGGCTTGGCCGGCTGGCACCTCGGCATCGCGGCCTCCGACGCATCGGTCGGAGCCACCATGGACCGGAACGCCTCGGTGGTGCTGCTCGGCGTCGCTTTCGCGGCCATGGTCGTGTTCAACGTGGCGTTCGTCCGCCACCTCCGCAGGGCCTACGCGGCGCCGCGCAAGGCCGCCATCGCGCCAGCCGCGCGATCCGACCGAGGCCGGCAGGCGTAGACTCCGACAAGCCTGGGTTGTCAACCAACCCCCAGATTCCACTGGGCCCGGGCTCGCCCCTGAACCACGACCGCGCTATAAGCGTTACAGGACACCGTGATTGAGAGTTCGCCAAAGGGCTGCATCATGACGCTCCGCCGCTTCGCTCTGCTCCCCACGCCTATGACCCGCGCCGGCGCAGGTCTCGCCCTGCTTGGCCTCATGGGCGCTGCCATCGCCACGGCCAACCCCGAGGCGGTCGTCGCCGGGCGCTTCACGGCAGCCCTCCAGAAATCCCCCGCGCAGACGGTGGCGGCGGACCACACCACGAACCGCACCCTGGTCTCGGGCAGCGAAGCCTAATGGCTGGACAAGCGGCGCCACGAGA
>NZ_JADZBI010000172.1 GCF_020852195.1 Hyphomicrobium sp.
CCCGTCGGATTGTCGATCTCCATCTTGAACCGCTTGGTCGGATAGAGCGGCGTCAGGTTGTCGAAGTGGATCTTGTGCTTGGTCGCCTCGGGATCCTCGAAGTTGATCCGGTTGACCTTGAGCAACGCAAAGTAGCGCTCGCCCTCCTTGGGGCTCCGGATCTGGCCCTCGACGGTATCGCCCGTACGTAGTGCGAAACGGCGGATCTGCGACGGCGAGATATAGATATCGTCAGGCCCCGGCAGGTAGTTGGCGTCCGGCGAGCGCAGGAAGCCGAAGCCGTCCTGCAGCACCTCGACGACGCCGACGCCGGTGATTTCGATCTCTTTGGCCGCGAGCTGCTTCAGCGTCGCGAACATCAGCTCCTGCTTGCGCATGGTGCTGGCGTTCTCGACGCCGTTTTCCTCGGCAAAGCTTAGGAGCTCGGTGGGGGACTTGAGCTTGAGGTCCTCGAGCTTCATTTCGGTCATGAAACCGCTCCATGGCGGCCACGGCGGACAAGGTGGGAGAGGGGGGTGCCGGGCCTTGGGGTGGGGAATGTAGAGGTTGGGTGGCTGAAAGCCGCTTGGCTCGTGGGCGATGCGCCCGGCCAAATCCCTGGCCGGAGAGACCAGGGGTCGATTCGATCTCTCCTTATATAGCAAACGTTTGGGATCAGCGGAAGCGTCTCGACGCAAACGTGAAACCCTTAAAAGGGTTTCACGACCACGAGCAGAACGATGCCGATCATGAGCACGGTGGGGACCTCGTTCCAGATTCGCCACTGGCGCGCGGTCAGCGTGTTGCGGTCCTCGGCGAAGCGGCGCACGGCCGCCGAGAAGAAACCATGAACGCCCGAAAGGGCGAGAACCAGAGCCAGCTTGGCATGCAGCCACCCGGCGGAGAAATGCCCGCCGCGCCAGGCAAGCCAGAGGCCGAGCGCCCAGGTCACGACCATGGCCGGGTTGATGATGACCCGCAGCAGACGCTGCTCCATGACCTTGAACGTCTCGCTCGTCTCCGACCCCGGCGCCGCCCCGCAGTGGTAGATAAAAAGCCGCGGCAGGTAGAGCATGCCTGCCATCCACGAGATGACGGCGATCACATGCCCGGCCTTGAGCCAGGGATAAGCCGCATCTCCAGCCAGCGCCGCGACAGCAAGACACAGGGCCCCCGTCGCCGCCAGCGCCACCCCCGCCCGCTTGCCGGGCGACGCCTCTGTCCGGGGCTCAGCCACGTTCCGGGATCCATACCGCTCCCCGTTCCCGAAGGGACCCGGCTTGGCGTTGGACTGTCGTACGGGGATCCTGCCGACGTAGCGATTGTGGAAACTTGCGTAGATCCCGGCCTACTTCGGGATGACGTCCGTGGGGTGGGAGCCCGTTGCCTCCCCTCAACGTCATCCCGGCGAAGGCTGGGACCCACGCAAGCGTCCGCTTGTGCACCGGCTGATCTGCAACCAGCCCATTCGCAACCATTGGCCGCGCGTTGCGCAACCGAAATCTCGCGTCCAAACGAGAAAGAGCCAAGCTCGCACCGCTCAAGGCAAGTCCCTGGTTCATAACGATTTCAACCTCTGCCACGGACGCGGGCGACGAGTTGCGCTACGTTCTCCGGCGGTGTTTGTGGCACGATTCCATGCCCAAGGTTGAAGATGAATCTCTTGCCATCCATGAGATCCAGGATCTCGTCCACACGCTCGTCGAGCCGCGCGCCGCCAGCGACCAGCAGCAGGGGATCGAGGTTCCCCTGCACGACAACGTCCTCCTCCTCGAACGCCTCGCTCATCACGAACGGCGGCGTCGCCGTATCACATCCGATGCCGTCGACACCCGTCTCAGACACGTACCAGACGGCCGTCGCGCCGGCCCCACGCGGAAATCCGATCACGGGAACGTCGGGGTGCCGCTCCCTCAGCGTCTCACGGATCGCCCGCGTCGGCGCCACCACCCAGCGGTCGAACTCGTCGTCCGGCAGCGAGCCGGCCCAGGTATCGAAAATCATCAGGCAGTCGGCGCCGGCCTGCACCTGCCGGTCGAGGTAGTCGATCGACGCCGCAACCAGGACATCGATCAGCGCCTGGAAGCCCTTGGGATCGCGATAGGCCCAAAGTCGCGCCTCGGCCTGGTCGACCGAGCCCTGTCCCTGCACCATGTAGGTCGCGACCGTCCACGGCGCGCCGCAAAAACCGATCAGCGCCGTCTCCTGCGGCAGGTCCTGCCTGAGCCGCGCCACGGTCTCGGCGACGAGCGCGAACTTCGCCTCCGTGCCAGCGAGGCTGAGCCTGGCGAGCTCGTCGACCGACCGGATTGGCTCGAGCCGCGGCCCCTCGCCTTCCGCGAACCGCACCGACTGCCCGAGCGCATCCGGCACCACGAGGATATCCGAGAAGAGGATCGCCGCATCGAAACCATAGCGGCGGATCGGCTGCAGCGTCACCTCGGCCGCAAGCTTCGGCGTGTAGCAGAGCTTCAGAAAATCCCCGGCCTCGGCACGCGTGGCACGATACTCCGGCAGGTAGCGCCCAGCCTGACGCATGAGCCAGATCGGCGGCACATCGAGCACCTCTCCTCGGAAGGGTGCGAGGAACCTCCGCTCCCCCACTGCTTTGCGCGCTCCCTGCTCGCCCATCATCTTCCCTTCAATCAAAAAATAAGAGTCTTCTAGAGTTGTTGTTATTGCTTTTAGGGGCGTGGGTTGCGGGTATAGCGCCCACTCCCGCGGCTCTCCCCGGTCTGTCGACTCGTGAATTCGCCCATACGCTAGCTCTTGCGTGCCGGCCGAGGACGCGCCACTAGGCCCGCCCGACCCCATGCGAGTCAACCACTTGGTCACTAACCTTGCTGCGCGCCCTCCTGTGGATAGCATGTTGATTGCGGGCAGGAGGCTGTCGAGGATGCGCCAATCAACAGGGACGCTCATCCCATGAGAAAAATGGTTCACATCGGCCATAATCGGGGTATCCCGGTGGACAACCGGCACACCTTTCCCACCGCCAGCCGGTCCGGGCTCGTAGCCCCTGAATAAGAAGGCTCCTGATCCACAGATGGCCAACAGCCAGCCGAGCTACTTCCACCTGCATCTCGTGTCGGACTCAACGGGCGAGACGCTGACCACGATCGCCAAGGCGGCGGCGGTGCAGTACGCACAGATCCGGCCCATCGAGCACGTGCATCCGCTCGTGCGCAACGCGCGCCAGTTGAAGCGGGTGCTGCAGGAGATCGAGCAGGCACCGGGGATCGTGCTGTACACGGTGGTGAACCTGGATCTGATTGCCGCGCTCGAGCTGCGCTGCAAGGAGCTGAAGGTGCCGTGCCTCGCGGTACTGCAGCCGATCATGCAGGTGTTCGAGTCCTACCTCGGTACGCCGCAGACGCCGACGGTCGCCGGCCAGCACGTGCTCGACGCCGACTACTTCCGCCGCATCGACGCGCTGAACTTCACCATGGCCCACGATGACGGCCGCCTGCCGCAGGACCTGAACGAAGCAGATATCATCCTGCTCGGCATCTCGCGCACGTCGAAGACGCCGACCAGCATCTATCTGGCACAGCGCGGCTACAAGACCACGAACGTGCCGATCGTGCCGTCGCTGCCGTTTCCGGAGCAGGAGATCGCGAGCCAGCACTCGGCGTTCGTCGCCTGCCTGATCGCGAGCCCGGACCGTATCGCGGAGGTGCGCCGCAACCGCGCGCTGCTGCTCGCCGACCGCGACCTCGACGACTACGTGGACCGCAGCCGCATCGCGGCCGAGATCGCCTATACAAGGAAGCTTTGCGCCAAGCACGGCTGGCCGGTGATCGACGTCACGCGCCGCTCTGTCGAGGAGACCGCGGCGACGATCATCAGCCTCATGCACGATCGGGAGGCCGGCGAGCTCGCGCAGAGTACGGAGGACATCGCCGCCACGCAAAGTCAGGACAAATAGCACGCCATGGCCTTGAACCCGCCATCGCTGGTGCTGGCCTCGAGCAGCGCGACGCGGCGTACGATGCTGGAAGCCGCCGGCGTCGCCATCGAGGTGCGCCCCGCCGACGTGGACGAGGCGGCGATTCGCGACCGTCTGTTCGCAGCCGATGCCTCCGTTTCACATGAATCGGTCGCGCTGACGCTGGCCGCGGAGAAAGCCAAGGCCGTGAGCGCCGAAAAACCGGATGCACTCATCATCGGCGCCGACCAGGTACTCTCGTGCGAGGGCCGGCTATTCGAGAAGCCGGGATCGGTCGAGGAGGCGCGCGACCAACTGCTTGCGCTGCGGGGACGAACCCATGCACTCCATTCGGCGGTCGCACTGGCCACCGGCAGCGTTATCTCGTGGCGAACCACGGAAACGGCCCGCCTCACGCTGCGCGCGTTCAGCGAGGCCGCGCTCGATTGGTATCTCGCCCGCGCCGGCGACGCAGTCATGACCTCCGTCGGCGCCTACCGGATCGAAGGTCCGGCCGTGCAGCTTTTCGAGCACATCGACGGCGACCACACGACGATCCTTGGGCTTCCGCTTTTGCCACTGCTCGCGGAGCTGCGCCGCCGCGAGGTGCTCCTGACATGAAACGCGCCCCCTTAAAGAAAGCATGCGTCATCGGCTGGCCGATCGAGCACTCGCGCTCGCCCGCGATCCACGGCTATTGGCTGAAGCGCTATGCCATCGACGGCAGCTACGACAAGCGCGCCGTGCCGCCGGAAGAGATCGAATCGTTTCTCTCGTCGCTCGCGGCCGAGGGCTTGGCCGGCTGCAACGTCACGGTCCCGCACAAGGAGGCAGCGTTTCGGTTGGCCGCCGTACGCGAGGCGTCGGCCGAAGCCGTCGGGGCGGCGAACACGCTCTGGCTCGACGAGGCCGGCCGCCTCTGCGCCGCCAACACCGATACCTATGGCTATATGACGTATCTCGCGACCCGGGCAGAGGACTGGAGCCGCCGCACCGCGCCGGTCTCGATCCTGGGCGCAGGCGGTGCGGCGCGCGCCATCGTCTATGGGTTTCTCGAGGCTGGCGTGACCGAAATCCGCGTGTTCAACCGCTCCGCTGAACGTGCCGAGGCGCTGGCCCGCGATTTCGGTCCGCGCGTGAAGGCTTTGCCGTGGGAACAGCGCTCGCGCGCCTCGACGGAGGCGGCCGTGCTCGTCAACACGACCTCGGTCGGGCTCAAGGGTGCCGGATCGCTGGAGATGGACTTCACCGATTTCCACCCCGACTGCATCGTCTCCGACATCGTCTACGTGCCGCTCGAGACGGGACTGATCCGCGACGCGCGCCGCCACGGCCTGCGCACGGTCGATGGTCTCGGCATGCTGCTGCACCAGGCCGTGCCCGGCTTCGAGAAGTGGTTCGGCGTCCGCCCCGAGGTTACGGCCGAGCTCTACGATCTGATCGCCGCCGACATCGAGGCTGCCTGATGCTGATCGTCGGCCTCACAGGATCCATCGGCATGGGCAAGTCCACCGTCGCGGGCATGCTGCGCCGGCGCGGCATCGCCGTCTTCGATGCTGACGCCGAGGTGCACCGCCTATATGCGGGCGAGGCCGTGCCGCAAATCGAGGCCGCCTTTCCGGGCACGACGGCGGACGGACAGGTGGACCGCGCCAAACTCGCCGCCGTGCTTGCGCGCGATACGAGCCGCTTCCGCGCGCTGGAGGAGATCGTGCATCCGCTTGTCGCCGACGCCGAGCGGCGCTTCCTCGACGAGGCACACGACCGCGGCGATTGGATCGCGGTGCTCGAGATCCCGCTGCTGCTTGAGGTCGGCCGCGACCTGCATGTGGACGTGGTGGTCGTCGTCTCGGCGCCGGCCCATCACCAGCGCGCGCGCGTACTCGAGCGGCCGGGCATGACGGATGAGCGCCTCGAGGCCCTGCTCGCGCGGCAACTGTCGGACGAGGAAAAGCGCCGCCGCGCCGACTTCGTTGTGGATACCGGAGCCCCCCTGGCCGACACCGAGGCTGAAGTCGATGCTATTGTTGCGTCGCTGAAGTCTATCCCGGCCCAAGCCTATGAGCGTCACTGGCGCTAGCGCAGGTTTCCGACGCGCCAGACTTCCATGCGTATCTGGATCCCGGCCGTCCATGCGAAGCATGGCTCCGCCATGACGCCGGGATGACGTCACGATTAGGTAGGCGCGTACCACACACTCTCCGTCACTTCGGCGAAGGCCGGAGTCCAGACATATCTCAAGTCTGTGTTCCCGCTCTCCCGACAACGAAAAGGCTGCCTGATGCTGCGCGAGATCGTGCTCGACACCGAGACCACCGGCCTCGATCCGAGGAAGGGCGACAGGCTGATCGAGATCGGCTGCATCGAGCTCGTCAACCGCATCCCGACGGGCCGCGAGTTCCATCGCTTCATCAACCCCGAGCGCACGGTTCCCGCCGAGGCCGAGGCCGTGCACGGCCTCTCGACCGAGTTCCTGCTCGACAAGCCGCTGTTCACCGAGGTGGCCGAGGAGTTCCTCGACTTCATCGCCGGCGACATGCTGGTTATTCACAACGCGGTGTTCGACGTCGGCTTCCTCAACGCCGAGCTGGAGCGGCTGGGCCAGGGACCACCCATCTCCATGAGCCGCGTCGTCGACACGCTGCAGCTCGCGCGGCGCAAGCACCCGGCCGGCCCGAACAGCCTGGATGCGCTCTGCAAGCGCTATGGCATCGACAATTCGAAGCGCATCAAACACGGCGCGCTGATGGACTCGCTGCTTCTGGCCGAGGTTTATGTCGAGCTGTTGGGCGAGCGCCAGGCGAGCCTCGTACTGGGCAACGACCGGGCGAACGCCGGACGCAGTGCACGGGGCGGCGCTGCAGCTCTGCGCGGCCCGCGGCCCGTGCCGCTCCCCGTGCGCCTGACGGAGGAGCTGATCGCCGCCCACCGCGCCTTCGTCGAGACGCTCGGCCCCAAGGCCCTCTGGAAGCGCTACTTCGCCCCCGACGAAGCCGCCTAGGTCATCTGCCGATAGCGACGACAAGCAACTGTCGGCGTGCTCCGGGAAGCTTGCGTGGGTGCCGGCCGTCCATGCGAAGCATGGCTCCGCCATGACGCCGGCATGACGGACATTTACTGGCAGCCGGCGCGTCCACACTCAACGTCATCCCGACGAAGGTCGGGACCCACGCAAGTCTCCGCAATCGTACCGTCTCAGTTCGGCTTGCTGGACGTTGCCGCGCCGGCAAGCTCCTGCTTGCGCCGGAGAAAGAGCTGCCCGAAGTCGATGGGGTCGAGCATCAGGGGCGGGAAGCCGCCCTCGCGCGTGATGTCGGCCACCAGGCGGCGCAGGAACGGGAAAATCAGCGTCGGACAGTTGATGAGCAGGAACGGCTCCAGCGCCTGATCGGGAATGTTCTTGAGCTGGAACAGCCCCGCATAGACGAGCTCCAGGTCGTAGATCGTGCCCTCGGTGTTGGAGGCGACGGCCTTGAAGTCGATAGCGCTCTCGTAGAGGTCGGGCTGTATGCGCTTGGCGCCGACGTTGATCTCAAGCTTGATGTTCGGCGCCTCCCCCTGGCTCGAGAGCAGCTTTGTGATGTTCGGGTTCTCGAACGACAGGTCCTTGATGAACTGTCCCACGATGCGCGCCTCGATCGGCGCCTGCGCGGTCTGATCTCCGTCGGCCGTGCCCTTGGGGTCTGTTGCCTTTGTCTTGTCTGTCATCGTTGGGGCTTTCACTTCTCGGTCGAGGCCACGCCTTGGCCGAAGGTCGCAAAGTCCGGCTGGCGCAGGGGAATAACGAATGGCGTGCTGGCTATCACGGGCGGCGGGGCCCTGCAATCGGCCAATATCCCGGATGTTGCAGGCTGTGGGCCTAGGGCCGCAAGATTATTGGCTTCTCCCTCTTTGTGGCCTAAGTTGAGGGTCATGATCGGCGCGCCCGACATGCGGCAGCCCGTGCCGCAGGTGAGGTGGACGCCTGGACGGATCTCACGAGCGATCTTACATCAGAGCAAACGCCCCGTTTGCGCGGGCCTTGCCGGGAAGCTGCCGAGAATGAATGGCGAAATCAATCTTCTGACGCTCCTTTCCCTCATCGTTGCCATTGTCGCGATCGTGAAGCTGAGGAGCGTGCTCGGCCGCCGCACCAACGACGACGAGGCGCGCGTCGAGCAGCGCCGGCGCGAGGCCCAGCTTCAGAAGACGGCGGCGGCCCAGTCGGACAAGGTGGTAACCCTACCGCGGCGCGAGCGCGAGGCGGAAGGCGCGGACTCCACCGTTTCGGTGGCCGAGGTCGAGGCTCGCATCAAGTCGTTCGCGGGTTCCGACACGGCGCTCGCGAACGGATTGACCGCGATCCTCAAGCTCGACTCCAAGTTCGATCCCGAGAACTTCCTGCGCGGCGCACGCCAAGCCTATGAGATGATCGTCACCGCCTTTGCCGAAGGCAACCGCCGCTTGCTGCGCGATCTGCTCTCCGCCGACGTGCTGGACAGCTTCAGCCGCGCCATCGCCGAGCGCGAGCAGCGCGGCCACGTCATCGACCAGAGCTTCGTCGGCATCAACAAGGCCGACATGCTGGAGGCCGAGGTCAGCCAGAAGGGCATTGCCAGCATCACGGTGCGCTTCGTCAGCCAGTTGATCAGCGCCACGCGCGACAAGGCGGGCAACATCATCGACGGCGACGACACCCGCATCAAGGACGTGACCGACATCTGGACCTTCTCGCGCGACATCTCCACCAAGGAGGCACGGCGCAATCTCAACTGGAAGCTGGTCGGCACCCAGGCGCCGAACTGATCTGCCGGATCGAACCCGCTGACGTCGCGCCGCCATGCCGCTTGGAGCCCGCACATCTGAGTTGGCGAAGCTGGACGTGACGTTCGAGCCCGTGCCGTTCTCGGCGCTGCTGGGCTGGGATTCGGACGATCACCTGGCGGCGTTCCGAGCCTTCCTCCGCTCCGCGCGCGTCTTGACGCGCGCTACACTTGCGCCGTCCGGACAGACGCGAACCGCCGATGCGGCATTGATCGCGGCGGCCCATCGCGCACTCGCCGAAAGCATCCCCGACGCGGCCGCCGCCAAAGCCTATTTCGAGGCGCACTTCGTCCCCCATCGCGTCACCCACAACGGTGCCGAGGGCCTGCTCACGGGCTACTACGAGCCCGTGCTCGCGGGCTCGCGCGTCGAGGAGGGCCCGTTCCGCATCCCGGTCTACCGCCGGCCGCCCGACCTCGTGAACCTCGTGCGCGAGGAGGAGCGCGGCGCGCTTGCCGACGGGTTGACACACGCGCGCAAGACGGCGGATGGCATCGCGCCTTACGCCACGCGTGCCGAGATCGAGGACGGCGCACTCGCCGGCCAGGGCCTCGAGTTGATCTGGCTTGCTGATCCGGTCGATGCCTTCTTCATGCACGTGCAGGGCTCGGGTCGCATCCGCCTGCCGGACGGAAAAACGATCCGCATCACCTACGACGGCAAAAATGGCCACCCCTACACGTCCATCGGGCGCGTCCTGATCGATGCCGGCCATTTCGCGCCGGAGGCCATGACGCTCGCCGCGCTCAAGACTTGGCTTGCCGCCGATGCCACGCGCGGCCGCAAGGTGATGCAGGAGAACCGCTCCTTCGTCTTCTTCCGTGAGCTTGGGAACGAGGACGACGGCCCGTTGGGCGCGCTCGAGATCCCGCTCTCGGAAGGACGCAGCCTCGCCGTCGACACCGGCTTTCATGCCATCGGCACGCCGATCTATGTCAGCGCGCCGACGCTCACGCCGTGGGATGACGCGCAAGGCTTCGCGCGGCTGATGATCGCGCAGGACGTGGGCTCCGCCATCCGCGGCCCCGAGCGCGGCGACCTCTACTTCGGATCGGGCGACGAGGCGGGCCGCCTCGCGGGCGGAACCAAGCACCCGGGCCGCTTCTTCGTGCTGCTCCCGCGTAGACCGGCCGTGTCATGAGCAAGCCGCCCGCCCCACCGCGCCGCCGGCACCTCACGAAGGAGGACGAGGCGCTCTGGGAGCACGCGGCCTCCACGCTGAAGCCGCTGCGCGGAAAGAAGTCGCGCCATCACCCGAGCGCCGCGGAGGCGGATGAGGCACCGCCTTTCGCGCCCAAGGCCAAGTCCGGCAAGAAACCCGAGACCGCACCGGCCACCGCGAAATCCCACGCCAAGCCGCCTTCCCCGCCGGCGCCGCGCCCGAAGACACCCGACCTGAGCACCTTCGACCGCAAGGCCGCGCGCCGTCTCCGCCAGGGCCAGATCGAGATCGAGGCGCGCATCGACCTGCACGGGCTTCGCCAGCACGAGGCGCATGGCGCGCTGCGGCGTTTCCTGCTGTCATGCTTCGCGCGCGGCCTGCGCTGGGTTCTTGTCATCACCGGCAAAGGCGGTCCGCGGGCGCGCGACGACGACGGCTTCGGCATCTCGGAGCGCGGCGTCCTGCGCAAGAACGTTCCTATGTGGCTTTCCGAGCCAGAGCTGCGCGCCATTGTCGTGAGCTTCACGACCGCGGCCATCCCCCACGGCGGCGAGGGCGCGCTCTACATCCAGCTCCGCAAGCCCGACCGCGCGCGGTAAGCTGGAGCACATTAGCTCTTGGTTGAATGTTCCCCCACGTCATGGCCGCCCTTGAGGCGGCCATCCAGGGGCCGCTTTCTCATCGGTCGACCAGCACGCCCTGGATGGCCGGGTCAAGCCCGGCCATGACGTCGCTTTGAAGGGATGCGGCTCTTCGATCTCGAATGAGCATGCTTGGCGTCTGCGTCTCGTGGATCCCGGCCTGCGCCGGGATGACGTTGAGGCAGGCGGCGGTGACAGAAAAGGACGCTAGAAGCGCTCATGGGCACGCCGACGCAACCGCATCCAGCGCCTTGCCGAGTCCGTTGAGCGAGTAGGTATCCGTCGTCAGCGTGCCGCGCGTGGAGGTCGCCTTGATGACCATGGTCGTGCCCTTCTTCATCGCCTCGACCAGCTTCAGCTCCTCGGTGGTGTCGGCCACGTAGGCGCGATCCTCGTCGGCGAAGAGCTGGAACGCGTCGTCGCCGACCGTGACGTCGACCGGGCTGTCCGGCTTGATGCGATAGCCGAGCTTGACCGACACCTCGGACTTCACGCCGTCCTTCGGCCAAGCCGAGACGTAGAGCACGATCTTGGAGCGGTTGGCACCCGCCGGCTCCTTGGTCTTGGGCTGCGAGGCGGCGAAGCAGATCTTGGGATCGTTCTGGGCGTTCTGGTGCACGATCCAGTCGCCGAATGCCCCGGTTCTGAGCCCGGTCTCCTCGGGAGTCTGCGCGGCAAGCGGCGCGGTCCAAAGCAGCGCCACGGAAACGAGCGAAAGCGGGAGTGTGGGAGCAAGCGGTCTCATGCGGTGTTCGTCAGCCCCTGTTCTGGCGAATCTGGCTCTTATACGGGGTGGCGCGCCACCCTGTCACCCGTCCGTCCGGCCCTTACGGTGTTTGTCCGCCCGCACCGGCCCGGATCCCTCGGAAGGCCCCCCTTCCGAGATCGGCCGTTCCGCGAACGGAGCGAGACTCTTGACGCGGTCGTACATGACGATCGCGCCGGCCATGGCCACGTTGACGCAAAAGCTGGTCGGGATCTTGACGATGTAGTCGCAGCGCCGGAGCAGCGCCTCCGACAGCGAGCCGCGCTCCGGCCCGAGCACATAGGCCACCTGCAGAGGATGGCGGAAGCTGGGCAACGCGATGGCCTCGTCGAGAAGCTCGATGCCGACCAGCTTGCAGCCCTTGGGCAGCACCATCTCGCCTGGCGTCTCCCAGTTGTAGTGTGGCAGGTGCCAATGCCCCTTGGAGGTGTCGGCGCGCGCCTCCAGCGCCTGGTACTGGGCACCGATGGTGAACGTGAAGCTGGCACCGAAGGCATGCGCAGAGCGCATCAGGTTGCCGAGGTTGAGGGCCTTGGACGAGCGCTCGGCGCCGATGGCGAAGTAGCCGCGCGATTTCGGGGGCCAGGCGGATGTGGTGGTCATGAAGGGGCTCGCATCGAGGCCGCTCCCCGGCTAGGAGAGGCGGCAGGATTTTCGCCCCCGGGAGGTCACACATGAAGGCGGCCCTTTGCAAGAGCCTCGACGGCCCCGAGGCCCTGGTCATCGAGGAGATTGCCGACCCGGTGGCGGTGGCGGGCGAGGTCGTGGTGCGCGTGCGCGCGGCCGCCCTCAATTTCTTCGACACCCTGATCACGCGCGGCAAGTACCAGACCAAGCCCGCGCTCCCCTTTTCGCCCTCAGGCGAGATCGCGGGCGTCGTCGAGAGCCTCGGCCCCGGCGTGACGGGCGTCGCCGTCGGCGACCGCGTCGCAGCCGCGGTGGGCTACGGCGGCGCGCGGGAGAAGGTCGCCGTGGCCGCCGAGAGCCTGATCCCGATCCCGCCCGGCGTGTCCGACGCCGTGGCCTCGGCCGTCAGCGTCACCTTCGGCACCGCCATCCACGGCCTCAAGGACCGCGGCCGCGTTGAGCCCGGCGAATGGGTTGCCGTGCTCGGCGCCTCGGGCGGCGCCGGCCAGGCGGCGGTCGAGATCGCGAAACTCTTGGGCGCACGCGTCATCGCGGCCGCGTCCGGCGACAAGCTCGACGTCCTGAAGGCGCTCGGCGCCGACGAGGTGGTGGACTACGACACGGCCGACCTCAAGCAGGCGCTGAGAGACCTCACCGGCGGCCACGGCGTGGACGTCGTCTACGACTGCGTCGGCGGCAAGTACGCCGAGCCCGCCGTGCGCGCGCTGGCGTGGGGAGGCCGCTTCCTGGTGATCGGCTTTGCCGCGGGCGAGATCCCCAAGCTTCCGCTCAACCTGCTCTTGCTGAAAGGTGCGGACGCCATCGGCGTGTTCTGGGGCGAGGCGGTGCGCCGCGCACCCGAGCGCCACCGCGCCAACATGATCGACGTGCTGGGCTGGATCGCCGCCGGCAAGCTCGCCCCGCGCATTCATGCGACGTATCCACTGACCGAGATTCGCGAGGCAATCGGCGTCCTCGACCGCCGCCAAGCCACCGGCAAGGTCGTGCTGACCCTCTAGTGATCCGGCTCGGATGCCTCTCGCGAGCCTATGACCGTCGAGTTCGTTAAAGCTTGCGTGGGTGCCGGCCTTCGCCGGCATGACGTCATTTTGCTGTCTGGCCGGTTGCCACAACCTCGACGTCATCCCGACGAAGGTCGGCACCCACGCCAGTCTCCACAGTCTCGACGTCGGCAGGACCTCACACCTCGTCCAGCACGATGAGGTGGTCGGGGAGCTCGTTGGCGTCGCATGACCCCGGCGGGAAATGCTTTGCCAGATGGCCGCCGACCGCCGCGATGGCGGCGACGAAACCCTCCGTATGCCGTCCCTCGCCGAACGCGGCCGTGAGCCGGCTCACGATCTCCTGCCAGGTGCCCTTCGGCACGCGCGCCTCGATGGCCGCATCAGCGACGATCTCGGCGTAGCGCTCGGCGACGGAGATGAAGATCAGCACGCCCGTGCGTCCCGACGTGGTGTGCAGGTTCTGGACGACGAACTGCTCCACGGCGCGCCGATGTGCGCGCGCGTGCTTGATGCGCCGCGGCACCAGCCAATAGCGGATCGGGCGTGGCAGCGTGGCCGCAAGCGTGAGGGCGAACGCCGCCACCTGCGCCAGGTAGATCCAGGCCGCCGGCCACCACGTCCAGAGGATGAGCGGCCACGGCACGAGCAGCGCGATCACGGACGCCCACAGGAACGGCGCGTAGAGATAGGTGCTGCTCTCGGCCGCGACCACGGCCACGATCTCGCCCGAGGTCGCCTTCTCCGCCTCCGTGATGGCCTCGGTGATCTGCTGCTCGTCGCGTTCCGAGAACATAGCTGTCATCTCTCTCAGTCTGTGCCTTACCAGCTACCCGAGCTGCCGCCGCCGCCGAAGCCGCCACCACCGCCGGACCATCCGCCTCCGCCTCCGCCCGACCATCCGCCGCCACCCCAGGTGTCGTGCGCGCCGCCGGGAAAGACCACGAACCCGTCGTCACGGGCGCGGCCGCGCCGCGCCCGCCGTCGCTCGTCGCGCCCGAGCGGTTGCGGCGCCTGCGCGGCGTAACGCATCTGGGCGTAGAGGATGTAGACGACCACGGCGATCCAGAACGCGATCATGAGTAGGCCGATCCAGTCCGGCCCGTCACCGCGATCGAGCCCGCGCGCGCGCTCTTTCACGGCTTCCGCGTCGCCGAGCAGCGTATCCTTGATGTCGCGCACGCCGGCTCGGATGCCGGCCGAGAAGTTGCCGCGGCGGAACTCGGGCAGGATGGCGTTCTCGATGATGATGCGGCTCATGAGGTCGGTGACCACGGGCTCGAGCCCGCGCCCGACCTCGATCCTGACCTTGCGCTCGTTCGGCGCCACGATGAGCAGCACGCCGTTGTCCTTGCCCGCCTGGCCGATGCCCCAGTGGCGGCCGAGCTGATAGCCGTAGTCGTCGATCGCGTAGCCGTCGAGCGACGGCAGCGTGACGACGACGAGTTGGTCGGTCGATTTCGCCTCGAGCGCTGAAAGCTCGGCCTCGATGGCAGCCCTATCCTCCGGCGAAAGCAGGCTGGCATTGTCGACGATGCGGCCCGTGAGCTGCGGAAAATTCGGAGCCGCGAGACAGGACCCGCACGCGAGCCACATCGCGGCCAGCGCAATCGCGATCGGAATTGCACCACCGTGGAGCCCTGCTCCGGCGTGTCTGGATCCCGGCCTGCGCCGGGATGACGTTGGGGTTGGGCAATCCTGATTCCACAAACAATCCGTCACTCCGGCGAAGGCCGGAGTCCAGACACGTCGAAAGTCAGCCCTGTGTTGGCCCGCTACAAGCCGGAGGACCGCCAAAATTGCCACCGCCAGCCGCACCATGCCATCGCGATAGGCCAAGAAATTCCCCTCCTCCTCGCGGGGAGGGGCCGGGGGTGGGGGGAAGCCAGAAAACTCACGTTGGTTGTGTGTCATCACCCCACCGCGCGCGTCATGCCGAAGGAGAAGGCGACCCTCCCCGTCAAGGGGAGGGTTGCGTCAGGACAGCAGGCGGCTCACTTGCTCGTGCCGAAATCGACCTTGGGCACGGCCTGCTCCTCGGCCGGGATATCGAACGTCGCCATTTCCTGCGCCGTGGGGTAGAGCGCCATCTTCCAGAGCCGGCCGGGGAAGGTCACGATCTCCGTATTGTACTGTCGCACGGCCTGAATGTAGTCGCGCCGCGCGATGGCGATGCGGTTCTCCGTGCCCTCGATCTGGCTTTGCAGGGCGAGGAAGTTCTGCCCGGACTTGATGTCCGGATAGCGCTCGACGACGGCGAGCAACTGGCGCAGCGCGCCACCGAGCGTGTTCTGCGCGTCCTGGAACTGCTTCATGGCCTCGGGATTGGTCAGGATGTCCGCCGGCACCTGCACGCTGACCGCCTTGGCGCGCGCCTCCGTGACGTCGGTCAGCACCTTGCGCTCCTGCTCGGCGAAGCCCTTCACGCTCTCGACCAGGTTCGGGATCAGGTCCGAGCGCCGCTTGTACTGGTTCTGCACCTCCGCCCAGGCCGCCTTGGCGCTCTGCTCGTAGGTCGGGATGTTGTTGACGCCGCAACCGCCGAGCACGAGTGCCGCCAGCGCGGCGGCGACGAGGGCGAACGGACGGAGCGTTGGGAGAGCGGGGGCTCGGGTCATGAGGGAACCTCGTTGGAATGCTTTCGGGAGAACCTGTCCCGCACGTGATCCGCATTGGGAAGCGGCTTTCCGAGGAGAAGCGCGGCAAGACGAAATGCGCGTGTCCACGCCATGGATGTAGCAGAGGGCGCCCCGGCAGGAAATCGACTGCGCAGAGCGCACCCTTTCGACTTTCGATACAAGGTCGGTAAAAGGCGCGTCGTTTCAATGCCTTGTGTTTAACCAACACAAGTGCTTCCACAGCCTGTGCATCGCGTACGCGATAGAGTCGAGCGTCCTTCCTTGGAGCATCCCTCCCATGGTCTCGCGTCCGGGTGCGGCCCTCGCCGCCCTCTTGTCCCTTGCCGCGGCGGCAACGCCCGCCATGGCCTGCCGCTACGGCAGCGAATGCTATGACAAAGTTCGCCTGCCGAACGTCTACCGCACCATTGATCGCCCAGTGGTCGTGCGGCCGGGATACCGCGAGGTGGTCGAGACGCGGCCCGTCGTCGTGGTGCGTCCCGAGCGCGTGATCGTGCAGCCGGCCCGTGTCGATTACGTGAGGACGCCGCCCGTGACGCGCACCGTGCTGCAGGAGGTCGTGGTGCGACGCGCCGGCTATCGCTGGGCCACGACCTACGGCCCTTACGGCGAGCGCCGCTGCAAGGTTCCCGTACCGGCGGAGGTCAAGGTCGTGCCGCGCGAGGTCGTGGTGCGACCCGGCCGGCGCGTGCGTCTCGTCACGCCGCCGGTCTACGCGATCCAGAATCGCGCCGTCGCCGTGCGTCCCGCGGAGCGCATCGTCTACGATTACCCGCCGGTCATCCGGCGCGAGCGGGCAACGGTGCTCGTCCGCCGCGGCGGCACGGCCTGGGTGCCTGCCAGGTATTGATCGCCATCCGCGGGGAAGGAAATGGCGCGCCGGGGAGCCCGCGCCACCACGCCCCATGACGGCAGCCACCGGCATTTTGGTATCACCGTATTCGCCGGTGATGATCCGATTGCGATATTTCGCGCACGCTTCGCGAGACCGCCACAATCTGGACGCACATCGGGTGTGGGGACGGGCCAATGCGGCAACTGAGGCAGGGGAGGCCTCTGATCGTTATGCGCAATACCATTGCTGTGATGAACACCAAGGGCGGCGTGGGCAAGTCGACCCTTGTGCTCGCTTTGGCCGAAACGCTGTCGGCCTATCACGGCAAGAACGTTCTCGTCATCGACAGCGACTCGCAGGCCTCGGTCTCCAGCATGCTGATGACGATCCCGAACCTGCATCGCCTGCAGCAGAACGGGCTGACGATGGTCGACTTCCTCGTCGCGCGCGTGCTGCAGGATGCGGCGGTGGACTGGCTGCGCTTCGTCGTCCGCAACGTGTCGGACGTGGACGAGGCGCAGAGCGTCTTCCTGATCCCGAGCGACATGCAGCTCACGCTGTTCGAGCGCGAGGTGTCGAAGAGCAGCCAGCACAGCCGTCTGCGCGCGGTGATCGCAGGCCTGCTCAATGAGGCGCGCCGCGTGTTCGATATCATCCTCATCGATTGCCCGCCGGGGCTTTCCGTGCTGACCGAGAGCTGGTTGCGCGAGGCCGATTTCCACATTTCGCCGACCAAGGCCGACTACATCTCCGTGTGCGGGCTCGAGGTGTTCCGCCGCTTCAAGGCTTTGAACCCCGAGATGGGCTTTGCCGAGAACATCGGCGTTCTGATCAACATGAAGGACGTCGGCTCGCCGACCGAGGAGGACTATCACGCCTGGCTGTTGAGCAACCCGGAGAACCGCTGCTTCGACCAGGTGATCCCGCGCGCCATCGTGCTGCAGGAGGCCGCGCGCTTCCACACGCCGGACCGCTCGTACTTCGCCAAGTATCCCGGTGACACGGGCAAGGCCGTGCGCGGGCTCTGCGAGGAGCTGCTGAGCCGCATGGGGCTCGCGTCGGCGGCGACCTCCGTGCCGGCCGCACCGCCCCCGCTTCCGCAGGCGACCAGCACGCCCGACGAGCCGATCGCCGTCGCGCCTGCAGCTGCGGCGCAACCCGCGACCTGACGCGCGCAAGCGGCTGCGCGTGCGCGATGTCTTTCGAAAGATCGGGAAGAATTGGAGCGGGCGATGAGATTCGAACTCACGACCCTCACGTTGGCAACGTGATGCTCTACCCCTGAGCTACGCCCGCGTCCGGAAATGGGGGTAAATCGCGCGACCAGTGATCGCGCGCCCGGTCTTATTGCCCAACCGCCGCGGCTTTGCAAGCCTCTTCCGGACGCGGGTGCGTCCCGCCCGGAATTCCGGCCCATGGACCGGCAGCCCCAACCCTTGTCTCAGGAGGAAGGGGCCTGATCGCACCAGGGAACCCCAACCAGGGGCTCGCATATTCCTGTGAGGCCGACCATATTGCCAGCGTGGCATGCGGCTGCGAAGATTCGCGGCCGATTACGCAGCATCTCGAGGAGTGACGGAATGGATTTGGGAGGATTGAAGCCCGGTGGGGCTTCGCCGGCCGCGCAGGGCATCATCAAGGACGGAACCTCGGCGAGCTTCGCCAAGGACGTCATCGATGCCTCCCGGCAGGCGCTCGTCCTGGTCGATTTCTGGGCCGCCTGGTGCGGACCCTGCAAGCAGTTGACGCCCATCCTCGAAAAGGTCGTGACGAGCTACGGCGGCAAGGTGCGTCTGGTCAAGATCGACACCGACGCCCACCCGGCCATCGCCGGCCAGCTCCGCATACAGTCGCTGCCGACGGTTTACGCCTTCCGCGACGGCCGTCCGCTTGACGGCTTCATGGGCGCCCAGCCGGAGAGCGCCGTGCGCGCCTTCATCGACCGGCTCTTGGGTGAGGACGCGGAGGCAGATCTCGCCGGCGTCCTCGAGGCCGCGGAAGCAGCCCTCGACGAGGGCGACCTGCAGGGTGCCGCGGAAGCCTTCGCCGCCGTGCTGCAGGAGGACCAGCAGAACGCCCAGGCCCTGGCCGGCCTCGCGCGCTGCTACTTGATCAGCGGCGACACCGCGCGCGCCGAGCAGACGCTCGCGCTCGTGCCGCCGGACAAGCAGTCGAGCGCACCCGTGCAGAGCGCCCGCGCCGCGCTCGACCTCGCCAAGCTCGCGGGCAAGTCCGACAACAGCGTCGAGCTCGAGCAGCGCCTCGCCGCCAATCCTGCCGATCACCAGACCCGGTTCGACCTTGCCGTAGCGCTCGCCGCGCGCGGCAAGAAGAGCGAGGCGCTGGAGCACCTCTTGGACCTGGTGCGTAGCGACCGGAACTGGAACGAGCAGGCGGCGCGGAAGCAGCTCGTCCAGCTCTTCGACGCCTGGGGTCCGAAGGACGAGCGCACCATCGAAGGCCGCCGCCGCCTGTCGTCGATCCTGTTTAGCTGATCAGCCAAGAGGTAGGAGCCTGACGTGGCCTATGCCGATCAATACCGGCACCCCGCCGACCTTCCCTCGCGCCTGCCCTTGTTCCCGCTTCGAGGCGCCATCCTGCTGCCGGGATCCACGCTGCCGCTCAACATCTTCGAGCCGCGCTACCTCGAGATGGTCGAGGATGTCATGAGCGGCGCGCGCATGCTGGGCCTTGTGCAGCCCGCGGGCTCCGACGACGACGAGAGCCCGCCCGGCAAGTCCGTGCCGCTGCGGCGCATCGGCGGCGCCGGACGCGTGACGAGCTATCAGGAACTCGACGACGGGCGCCTTGCCATTGCCGTCACCGGCATCTCGCGCTTCGAGATCGTGGGCGAGGCGGAGAGCGGGCGCGCCTACCGCACGGCGACCGTCAGCTACGACCGCTTTGCCGGCGACCTGACGCGCGGCCTCGGCGAGGAGCTGGTCGACCGCCCCCGGCTGATCGGCGCACTGCGCATGTACCTCGACGAGCACAATCTCAAGACCGACTGGTCGGTGATCGACCGCGCCCCGAGCGAGTTCCTCGTCAACGCGCTCTGCGTGATGAGCCCGTACGGGCCGGAGGAGAAGCAGGCTCTGCTCGAGGCGAAAGACCTCAAGACGCGGGCCGAGGTGCTGGTAGCGCTGGCGGAGATGGAGAGCGCCACGCGTGGCGGCTCCGGCGGCACATTGCAGTGAGGCGACGCCCATGACCCAAGCGAAAACCGACGGCACCCCCGGCGACGCCGTGACCGAGGAACCCGATCCGAGGCTGCTCGAGCTGCTCGTCTGCCCGGTCACCAAAGGTCCGCTGACCTACGATCGGGTGGCGCGGGAGCTGATCAGCGTCAAGGCCAGTCTGGCCTTTCCGATCAGGAACGGGGTGCCGCTGATGACGGTCGAGGCTGCACGCTCCCTGGACGAGCCGCCTCCGTCCTCCGGCACGAGGTGAGGAAGGACGAGAGTCGATTCGAGGCGTGGTGGATCGCGCATGGCACAGAGCCGGAATACGAAATCCCTTCAAATGGAAAAGCAAATCACGCTTGTCGATCGTCGTAAAATTGTCTCCGAATAATGTTTGATTGCCATTCGCCGACGTCCCGTCGGTTTCTTTTCCCGGACGGATTCCCATGAGCATCGCGCGGCAAGCCAGAATGCGCGGCCTGACGAAGCGCATCGCTGGGCGATGGCAGGAAAACCCCCTTCTGAACGCCGCCCCGCGCGGGCTCCTGGCGCTCAGGGCCTTAAACGAGAAGGCGCGCTCCAAGGGGCTGCCGTTCGTGCGCAAGCCGGTGCCGAAGATCTACGGCCGCATCGGCGATCTCGAGGTGCGCCTTGCCCACGGCCGCAAGGACATTCTCCGCGCCCAGCGTCTTCGCTACGAGGTGTTCTACGAGGAGATGAGCGCGACGCCGAGCGTGATCGCCGGCATGCGCCGCCTCGATCAGGACCCTTACGACGCCATCTGCGACCATCTACTGGTTGAGGACCACAGCGCGGAGGCCGGCATGCGTCCCGACGCCTGGGCCCGCACGCGCCGGCCGCACGTGGTCGGCACCTACCGCCTGCTGCGCCAAGAGGTGGCTCAGCGGAGCCTGGGCTTCTATACGGCGAGCGAGTACGACATCGCGCCCCTGATCGCCGCCAAGTCGCCGCGCTACCGCTTCCTGGAGCTCGGCCGCTCGTGCGTCCTTCGCCCCTACCGCACCAAGCGCTCGGTGGAGCTCCTGTGGCACGGCCTCTGGACCTACGTGCGCGAGCACAAGGTGGACGTCATGATCGGCTGCGCCAGCTTCGAGGGCACCGACCCCGAGGTGCACGCCATGGCGTTGAGCTTCCTCCATCATCACGCGCTCGCCCCGCCCGAGTGGCGTTGCCGCGCGCACGACCGCCTCTACGTGCAAATGGACCGCGTGCCGCGCGACAAGGTCGACACCAAAGCGGCCCTCAAGGCCCTGCCGCCGCTGATCAAGGGCTATCTGCGGCTCGGCGCCTTTGTCGGCGACGGCGCGGTCATCGACCACCAGTTCGGCACCATCGACGTATTGATCGTGCTGCCGGTGGAGAACATCGACCCGCGCTACTTCGGCTACTTCGGTGCCCCCGACGAGCTCAAAAGCCGCATCGCCGTCGAGGTTTAGGACGTCGCGGCAGCCGCCCTACGTCTCCCCGTCGCATGTGCGGAAGCTTGCGTGGATCCCGACCTTCATCGGGATGACGTTGGGAAGGCCGGCACCTACGCAAGCCAGTCAGGAACTGGGCCGATCATAGGAATCGGCCTCCCTCGGCTCGGTGAAACGCACTGCAAGGAACACGCACTCCCGCCTTTTTCCCCGATGGGCTGGCCGGAGGGTTTCCAATCCTGTCGCCAACCGGCTATCCGTGGGCCGGGAACGGTGGGAGCGGACAGCGCATGGCGGGGCCAAGGCGGCATCGAAAGGAAGAGGCGATAGAGCCGGAAGCGGCCGACGTGAAGGCCGCGCGCGCCAAGTCGCCCGCCCACGAGGAGCCCGCGCCAGCTCCGGCCCCCGCCGCGCCTCCGCCGGCGGCCGTCGGCGAGGCGACGCCCTCCATGGCGCAGTTCCTCGAGATCAAGACTGCCAACCCGGACAGCCTGCTCTGGTACCGGATGGGCGACTTCTACGAGCTGTTCTTCGACGACGCCGTCGCGGCCTCCCAGGCGCTCGGCATCGTGCTCACCAAGCGCGGCAAGCATCTGGGCCAGGACATTCCCATGTGCGGCGTGCCCATCCACCGCGCCGACGAGTACCTGCAGCGCCTGATCAGGCTCGGCTACCGCGTCGCCGTCTGCGAGCAGTTGGAGGACCCCGCCGAAGCGCGGAAGCGCGGCTCGAAGGCCGTCGTGCGCCGCGACGTGGTGCGCCTCGTCACCCCCGGCACGCTGACCGAGGAGACGCTGCTCGACGCTCGGAGCCGCAACTACCTGACCGCCCTCTTCCGCGCGCCCGGCGGCCCCGATGGACCGCTTCTCGGCTCCGAGGCCGTCGTTGCACTCGCCTCCCTCGACATCTCGACCGGCGAATTCGAGGTCGGTGAGACGCGCGGCAAGGACCTGCCCGGCGAGCTTGTGCGGCTCGCGCCAAGCGAGGTCATCGTCGCGGACGGCTTGATCGCCGAGGCCGAGCTCAAGGCGTGGATCGCGCGTGCCGGCGCCGCCGCGACGCCCGTGCCGGTTGCCTCCTTCGACAGCCTCGCCGGCGAGCGCGACCTCAAGGCGCGTCTGGGCGTCGCCGACCTCGGAGCGTTCGGCGCCTTCACGCGCGCCGAGCTGGCCGCCGTCGGCGCGCTCCTGCGCTACGTGGACCTGACGCAGATCGGCAAGAAGCCCGTCGTGCGCGCCCCGCGCCGCCTCGGCACCGAGACCACGCTCGTCATCGATGCCGCGAGCCGCGCCAGCCTCGAGCTCGTGCGCGCGACGTCGGGCGAGAAGGTGGGCAGCCTGCTCGACGCCATCGACCGCACGGTGACCGGCGCCGGCGCCCGCGAGCTGGCGGCGCGGCTTGCAACGCCGCTCACCGATCCGCGCGCCATAGAGGCGCGCCTCGACGCAGTGGCATTCCTCGTCGACGACGAGGCGCTGCGCGACGTGCTTCGCGAGACTCTGAAGGGGGCGCCGGACCTCGCCCGCGCCGTCTCCCGCCTCGCCTTCGGCCGCGGCGGACCCCGCGATCTGCAAGGCATCGCGCTGGGTCTTGCAGCGGCGGCCGAGGCCGCGCGTCTATTGCGCGAAAAGACGAAGGGCGTCGGTCTGCCCGACGAGATCGCACGCCTGTTTGCGCGCATCGACGGGCAAGGCGCCGAGCTTCTTGCGCTGCTCTCCGCGGCGCTCGTCGACGATCCCCCGCATCTGAAACGAGACGGCGGCTTCGTGCGCCGCGGCTTCCGCGTGGCGCTCGACGAGGCGATCGCGCTGCGCGACGACAGCCGCCGCGTGATGGCGGAGCTCGAGGCGCGCTACGTGGCGCTGACCGGCATCAAGACGCTCAAGGTGCGCCACAACAACATCCTCGGCTACTTCATCGAGGTGACGCAGACCAACGCCAAGCCGCTCACAGAGGCACCGCTGGCCGACACCTTCCGCCATCGCCAGTCCATGGCCAACGCCATGCGTTTCACGACTGCGGAGCTCTCGGAGATCGAGGGCCGCATCGCCTCCGCCGCCGACCGCGCCCTCGCCATAGAGCAGGAGATCTTCAGCGAGCTGGCGGCGGCCGTCGCACGCGACGAGCGCACGCTCTCCGACATCGCCGCCGCGTTGGCCGAGCTGGACCACACCGCCGCGCTCGCCCATCTCGCCCACCACGAGCGTTTCGTGCGCCCCGTCGTGGACGACGGCCTCGCGTTCGAGATCCGCGGCGGCCGCCATCCGGTCGTCGAGCAGGCCTTGCAGCGTGCGAGAGGCGGCCCCTTCGTGGCCAACGACTGCGTGCTGGGTCGCGCCGGTCCCGAGCGCCCGCCGGGTTTCGACGAGATGCCGGACGCGCGCATCTGGCTCGTCACCGGCCCCAACATGGCCGGCAAGTCCACCTTCCTGCGCCAGAACGCGCTGATCGCCATCCTCGCCCAGATGGGCTCGTTCGTGCCGGCGGCGCAGGCGCACATCGGCGTTGTCGACCGTCTGTTCAGCCGCGTCGGCGCCGCCGACGATCTCGCGCGGGGCCGCTCGACCTTCATGGTCGAGATGGTGGAGACGGCCGCCATCCTGAACCAGGCCACGTCCCGTTCGCTCGTCATCCTCGACGAGATCGGACGCGGTACGGCGACCTTCGACGGCCTCTCCATCGCCTGGGCCGCGGTCGAGTACCTGCACGAGGAGGCCAAGGCGCGCGTGCTCTTCGCCACCCACTACCACGAGCTGACCGCGCTCGCCGGGCGCCTGCCGCAGGTTGCCAACGTGACCATGGACGTCAAGGAGTGGGCCGACGACATCGTCTTCCTGCACCGCGTCAAGGCCGGCGCCGCCGACCGCTCCTACGGCATCCAGGTGGCCAAGCTCGCTGGCCTGCCGCCGCCGGTGGTGGCGCGGGCGCGCGAGGTGCTGGCCCTGCTCGAGAAGGCCGACCGGCGCCGCGGACAAGGCAACGGCCCGCTCGAGGATCTGCCGCTCTTTGCCGCCGCCCGGCCGACCAGCATGCCCGCCGCGAGCGGTCCGGGACCGGTCGAGGTGGCGCTGGACGCCATTAACCCCGACGAGCTATCGCCCAAGGCGGCGCTCGACGCCCTGTATGCTCTGAAAAAACTTCGCACGGACGGCTCCGGCAGTTGAGCGCGGATGCGTGGCGTTTACGGCCCGAAGTCGATGCTCTAAGAGAGCGAATGGCCCAAGACAGTTCGATGGACAGATCTCAGTTTCCGCCGGCGCCCTACTTCGATCCGAAAGAGCTGCGCGAGACGCTCACCGCATTGTTCAATTCCTACGGCAGCGCGGTCGAGGCGCGCCCCGCGGTCGTCGATCGTCTGAAGCTGCTCGTCAAGGCAGCCCGCGGCACGGCACGGCTTCAGCTCGAGGCGGACGGCAACGGGAGGCGCTGCGCCAAGGGTCTGGCCCGCTTCCAGGACGAGCTGGTGCGCCTGCTCTACGACTACACCGTCGCCCACGTCTATCGCGCCACCAATCCGTCGGATGCCGAGCGCATGGCCGTGGTCGCGACAGGTGGCTACGGCCGCGAGATGCTGGCCCCCGGCTCCGACATCGACCTCCTGTTCCTGCTCCCCTACAAGCAGACGCCGTGGGGCGAGAGCGTCGCCGAGTACATGCTCTACCTGCTGTGGGATCTGGGCTTCAAAGTCGGCCACGCCACACGCACCGTCGACCAGTGCCTGAAGCTCGCGCAGGCCGATACGACGATCCGCACCTCGCTGCTCGACATGTGGCTCATCCACGGCGATGCGGAGCTCTATTCCGAGCTCGAGCGGCGCTTCCGCAACGAGGTGATCCGCGGCTCCGAGCGTGCCTTCATCGACGCCAAGATGGCCGAGCGCAGCGAGCGCCACCGCCGCGCCGGCGAGAGCCGCTACCGCGTCGAGCCCAACATCAAGGACGGCAAGGGCGGCCTGCGCGATCTGCACACGCTGCACTGGCTGTCGAAATATCTGCTCGGCCACGAGGTTGGGCCGGAGACCGTCGCCAAGGGCATCTTCACGCGCGAGGAAGCGGCCACCTTCAGGAAGTGCGAGAACTTTCTGTGGACTGTCCGGTGCTTCCTGCACTTCTACACGGGCCGGCCGGAGGAGCTGCTCTCCTTCGAGATCCAGCCCGTACTGGCCGAGAAGCTGGGCTACCGCGACAAGGACGGCCTGCGCGCCGTCGAGCGCTTCATGAAGCACTACTTCTTGATCGCCAAGGACGTGGGCGACCTGACGACGATCCTGTGCTCCGCGCTCGAGATCCAGCAGATGAAGAGCTCGCCGGTTCTGGAGAGCATGCTCAATCCGCTCTCCTGGATGACGCGCCGCCAGATCCGCGAGAAGACCGACTTCCGCATCGACAACGGCCGCATGAACATCGCCGATCCCGATGTCTTCAAGCGCGACCCGGTGAACCTGATCCGTTTCTTCGCCCAGGCCGAGAACACCAACACGTTCCTGCATCCGAACGCGATCCGCCAGCTCCGTCACTCGCACCGGCTGATCGACGATAAGCTGCGGGCGGATCCGGAGGCGAACCGCATTTTCCTGCAGTTGCTGACCGGTCGCGTCAATCCGGAGGCGACGCTGAGGCGCATGAACGAGAGCGGCGTGCTCGGCCGCTTCATCCCGGAGTTCGGCCACGTCGTGGCCATGATGCAGTTCAACATGTACCACCACTTCACGGTCGACGAGCATCTGATCCGTACCGTGGGCCAGTTGACC
>NZ_JADZBI010000173.1 GCF_020852195.1 Hyphomicrobium sp.
GCAATGCCGAGCCCGCCGCCGAGGCAGAAGCCGTGGATCATGGCGATCACCGGCTTTTGCGCCGAGAGCAGGGCCGCGAAAGCCTCGTGGTTGAGGCGGTCGTAGTCCGCCGCGCTGGCCCCGGTGCGCGCGCTTTCGAACTCGGAGATGTCCGCGCCCGCCGAGAAGGCCCGCGTGCCCGCGCCGCGCAGGACGATGACGCGCACGGCCGGATCCGCCTCGGCCGCCGCGATATGCGCCGGGATCTTGGCCCACATGCCGGCGGTGAAGGCGTTCATCCGCTCGGGATTGCTGGCCACGATCCAGGCGAGGGGCCCCTCGATCGCGAGCGTGAGGTCCGGGGCGGCGGCATGCGTGTCGGTCATGGGCTGAGGTCCTCTCGAAAAACCGAGCTTGGGGCGCCGCACGGCCGGGCGCAACGTGGCGCCAAGCCTCAAGGCCGACGGAGGTCCGGGGCAGGTGGTTTGACGTTGACGGCGCCTGCCCGCCCCGATACGCCCTAGTCCCAGGAACGGACGTCCAGGAACGGATTGCGATCCATCTGACGGCAGAGCCGTATTCGGCAAGGATAACGGCTTAGCCCGCGCCGACGAGAGCCGGCCTGTACGGATGGCGTTACCCGCGGCAGCATCGGCCCGTGTCGACCCGCGAGGTGAAGGGAGCAACGGACATGAACAGCGCCAAGCCCACCCGGGCCGGCAAGACCGAGCGGAATGCCGTCCCGCTGCATGCGCCGGTGGATACCATCTGGCGCGCGCTGCGCGAGGAGGCTGAGGCGGCGATGGCGGCCGAGCCGGCGCTGACCGGCTTCATCTATGCCACCGTCGCCAGCCACGGCCAGCTCGAGGAGGCGGTCTGCCATCGCATCGCACAGCGCCTCGGCCACGCCGACGTCGACGCCGGCCTCATCGTGCACACCTTCCGCGACGTGCTGGGCTCCCAGCCTGCTCTCGGCGGCGCTTTCCGCGCCGATCTGGCGGCGGTCATCGAGCGCGATCCCGCGACCACGCGCTATCTCGAGCCGTTCCTCTACTTCAAGGGCTTCCACGCGCTCGTCACCTACCGCTTCGCCCACGAGCTGTGGCGCCAGGGCCGGCGCGACTTCGCGCTCTACCTGCAGAGCCAGGCCTCGCGCATGTTCGCGGTCGACATCCATCCGGCGGCCCGCCTCGGCAAGGGCCTGATGCTGGATCACGCAACGGGCGTCGTCATCGGCGAGACGGCCACCGTCGGCGACAACTGCTCGCTTCTGCACGCCGTCACCCTCGGCGGCAGCGGCAAGGTGACGGGCGACCGCCATCCGAAGATCGGCTCGGGCGTCCTGATCGGCGCCGGCGCCAAGGTGCTGGGCAACATCCATGTCGGCAACTGCTCGCGCATCGCCGCCGGCAGCGTGGTGCTGCAGGATGTGCCCCCGCACGTGACCGTCGCGGGCGTGCCCGCCCGCGTCGTGGGTCCGGCCGGAACGGCCGAGCCGGCGCGCACAATGGATCAGTCGTTCGTCGCCACGGATTCCTCGATGGGTCCCGACGACTACGCCATGCTTTGAGAGAGAGGAGCTTCCGGTGAAGAAGGACGAGTTGGCCAAGCTGCAGGCCTATCTCAGGAAGACGTTCGGTGCCTCCAAGCTGGAGGTCCGCCCGCAGCCCAAGAAAGAGGACATGGCCGAGGTCTTCATCGGCGGCGAGTTCGTGGCCACGCTCTACCGCGAGGAGGAGGAGGGCGAGGTCTCCTACCAGTTCCAGATGGCCATCCTCGAGATGGATCTCGAGGAAGCCTAGACCTCTGGACCATGATCGCTTCGAACCCTATCAGTCCGAGGCGTGACGCATCGGCCGTGCTCGCAAAAAATTGAGCCGGACACGAGGGGGGATCGCGTCCGGCTCTAGGTGAGCCCGGTTGGGGGGCAGGGCAGGGAGTCCCGGGCTCGAGTCAAACGGTGGAGAGGGCGAGCCTCTCCGAATCTTCCTACTGGTTGCCCACGCCGGCGATGGCGTCGGGAGCGGAGCGGTCGCTCGGATCGAGCGAGACCCACACGCGCGGGTCGAGATACGACTGGCGCATGATGAAGTAGTAGCCAGAGGCGTTCCACAGCCGGACTTCGTCGACCTTGTTGTCGAGCACGAAGTCGCCTTGCGCCGTGCGCGCCGTCAGCACCGCGTGTCCTTCGCCCTTCTCGTCGCGCACGACGGTGAGGAGCAGCGAGCTCTTGGGCCATCCGCGGGCGAGCAGCATCCTCTGCTTCAGGAGGGCGTAGTCCTCGCAGTCACCGCGATCGACCGGATACGTCCACAGCTCGCTGACGCCGTAGATTTCCATGTCGGTCGCCGGCTGGACGGCGTGGTTGGCCCAGCGGTTGACCTCGTCGAGCTCGGAGAGGCGCTCGGGCGTCGGCTGGAAGCGAACGTCCTCGATGCGCTGCGGAGCGCAATCGGTGGGATGGCTGTCGCAGAAGCGCACGAAGCCGTAGGGCGGTTGCGACGGGCCGTAAACCCGCATGAAGGGGGAGGTGCTGAAGTTGACGGACCGGGAGACCGACGGCTCCGCCATGGCACTGGTCGGTCCCAGGATTGCCAGAACGCCGGCAATACACACTACGAGACGCTTCATACTCACTACCCCTACGAACCCTCTTACACAAACCACAGTAGACGAGAAATGTCGTGGTCGTCTGAAGTACGCCGTCAGAAATCGAGCAAAATTTGAGCTAAACTGTCGTTCCCCACGGGACATTTCCATCGCGCCCTTCAGCCGAAGTAGCGCCGCAATGCTTCGGGGTCCGGAATGTCCAGGAACTGCACGCCGATGCCGCGGTCATGATAGCGCATGACCTTGCAGCGCAGCTTCCCGAACATCACGACGTCGCCGACGGGCGGCCGTGCGTCCGTACCGATCGAAGCACCCGAAAGCGAAACGTCGAGCACTCTGCAATCGACGGTCGTACCGTCGGCGAGCTTGAGCGTTGACGTCTTGTTCACCACGGCCATGCGCTGGTGGCGACGGCCGAACGAGGCGCCGAGCTCGTCCTTGTTGACGAGCCAGGTGATCTGTGCAGCGAGCTTCTCGCGCTTGTGCTGGCTCGCCCGCAGCCTCATGGCGAAGCCGCCGTCGAAGATGCGCACGACCTGGCCTTCGATGCCGCCGATCTCATCCAGGTAGGCGACGATGCGTTCGCCGAGCTCCACCTCGACGGGGGCCATGAGCGATGCGCCGCCGACGGAGATATCGTTGAGCCTGCAAGGAAACTCTTGCTTGTTGGCACGCATGAAGCGGCCGAGAAGGGCCAGCGCGTAGCGCTTGTGACGCCGCCGGTCGGGCACGATGCGCGGATCGAGCCGCAGCGATGGCTTTAGGATGCTGGCTGAACTGGGCGACATGAACCAAAATCCGCGCGTGACTGAGCAACAACCTCCCGCGACCCGGAACGGCATTACAACCGTTCACGGCCCTTCGAGTCCCATATTGGAACAGCAGACTTAATGAACGACTAACCGATGACCCGAACTCGCACGGGTGCCGTCCGCGAAGGAGAATGACCCATGAGCGCCGAGAGCCGGCTGGGTCTCCAAACGCACGAGCGCCAGGGAGAGTTTCCGTGCGGGGCGAGGTGCGGCAGCGCGGCAGGTGGGCAGGCTAGAGGCTGTCGCTCCTGTCGCCGTCCGCGCGCTCGAGCCCACCTTCGTAGACCCGGAACTGGCGCCGGCCCTGGCGCACGATACGCGCCGTGCGCACATGGGGGCTGAGGGGCGATTGCCGGTCGGAGAAGGGAGCCGGTCCCTCAGGCGCACCGTTCGGCCACACGGCCTCCGCCGCGAGCAGCCGCAGGCGCTGGATCGAGGTATTGGCGGGCGCGTCCGCGGCCTCGAGCGGCACCATGAGGCAGAGCAGGCGGTCGATCGCGTGCCCCGTATGCAGGAGCGGCAGCACGACAAGCTCGAACAGGAAGCGTTGCGCCAGCAACTGCTCCTTTTCCTGTTCGGCTCGGAGATCGGCTTCGCCCGTGAACACGCCGACGCGGCCGCGGTCCGCGATGGCTGCCAGGTGATGCTCGATGAGCGCCCGGTCGCCCTCGCCCCAGCAGGACAGGAAATCCTGGGACCTGAGATCCAGGCCGAAGCGGGCGGCCACGCGGGTGCCGGCGAGGCGGAAGCGGAACGCCGAGTGGTCGGCGCGCTCGAGAATGAAAGTATCGAGCAGGAGGTCCGCGATGCGTGCGGGCTGGATCTCGAGACGGCGGGGGGCCGGTCGCTCGCCCCGTATCTCGTTCCAGTAGGCGTAGAGAGCCTGTGTCGCCGGGTGTCTCATTTTCGGTCCTGCTCGGCACGCACTTTCCCGACGGCGCCGAAGGGGTGCGGCGCCGGGCTTCAAGAGCGGATGCCCTCGAGAAATCAGGCTCGGGATGGTCTCGAAACGAGCCTTGCCGTCGACAAGAGCAGCTTCCGTGCCATATGCACGTGGATGAGCGGGTTTCCGGTCCGGAGCCCCCGGACCGATGGCCGTAGCGTTAAGGCGGCGGCCGTCCGACCTTAAGCCTGTCTGACGAGGAGACCCGCGTGATCCCGACGGCGCCGTCCCACGAGCCCATCTTCAATGTGCCGCGACCCGTGCTGGTCGTTCTCGCCATCCTGGTGCTCATACACGTGGGCCGCGGGCTGCTGCCGGCGGAGGACGACCTGTGGCTTGTGCTCGCGGCCGCTTTCATCCCCGGACGCTACGAGGCCATCGGCGTGGAGCTTCCCGGAGGCGCGCCGGCGCTCTTCACGTCGCCGTTCACACACATGCTGCTGCACGGGGACTGGATGCACTTGGCGCTCAACTCGGCCTGGCTGCTCGCCTTCGGCGGTGCAATAGCCGAGCGCACGGGGGCGGTAAAGTTCTATGCCTTTTTCATCGTCTGCGGGCTGGCCGGAGCGGCGGCCTTCTACATCGCCAATGCGGGTCTGATGCAGCCCATGATCGGCGCCTCGGGCGCCATCTCCGGCCTCATGGGCGCCGCCTTGAGATTCCTGTTTCCGGCCCTGGATTCAGGCGGCTTTCGCCGCTTGCGGGAGGCTCCCCGCTCGGTGCGGCTGATGTCGTTGAGCGAAGCATTGACGGATCGTCGCATTCTCGTAACCAGTGCAATTCTGGTCGTCATTAATGTGCTGGCGATTGTCGGTTTTGGCGTTGCACAAAATTCGGCGGGAATTGCTTGGGAGGCCCATCTCGGAGGCTACCTGCTAGGGCTTTTTACTTATGGTCTTTTCGACAGCGTTTCCGCGGATGAAGATTATCCGCAACCAAATGTCGATTGAAACTCTTGCGCGCTCTGCGTGTTTGCATCACTCTTGGGTGTCGAAGTTTGTCTCGGAGAAACTCGACCAACGAAGGCAAATCTAACAACGCCTGCTGAGGTCGAAGCGGCACGGTGAGGAGCGGCGGGAGGAGGAAGCCCGCCGAGTGGCGCGTCGAAGGCGGCAGGCGGGAGGATACGTTCATGAACGTCTCATCGATACTGAAGTCGAAGGGAAGGGCTGTTTCGACCGTAAGGCCGAATGCCACGCTCCTCGACGTTACGAAAAAGCTCGCTCCCAAAAAAATCGGTGCAGTCGTTGTTGTGGGCGAAAACGGTCACGTCGCCGGCATCATTTCCGAGCGCGACATCATTCGCGCGGTTTCGGAGCACGGCGCGCAGGCGCTGAGCATGATGGTGTCCGAGGTCATGACGCGCACGGTCGTGGCGTGCCAAGAGACCAGCGAGCTCGACGAGCTCATGGAGATGATGACCAAGGGCCGTTTCCGTCATCTTCCCGTCATCGAGGACGACGCGCTGGTCGGCATCATTTCCATCGGCGATGTCGTCAAATACCACATCGCCGAGGTGCAGATGGAGGTCTCCGCCATGCGCAACTACCTGGCGACCGGCTGAGGCCATCCGAACGCGCGAAAAAACGAGCGGCGCATCCCTGAGATGCGCCGTTTCCATTTTCAAGCTCCGTTTTTTGTTTGAAGCCCGAAGCGCCTAGCTGTGCACGACGGCCACCTGAGTGCCGGGCGCCTGGTGGCGCACGTCGAGCTCGCGGGCAAGGTCCTCGATCTCGCGCTGGGCCGCTACCTCGCCGCGCTGGATCAGCTCCTCCGCCCGGTGGAAGTCGAAGAGGCCGATGCCGTGCAGACGCGGGCTGATCATGGAGTCCGGCGGGTCGCCCGCGAGCCGCGAGCGCGCGATGCGATCCTGCACGATGTTGAACGCGTCCACCATGACCGTGGAGATGCCGGGCACGTCCTCGCCCCGGCCGAGAAGCTGGCGCTGCAGGAGCTGACGCACGCCGACGCCGTTCTTGGCGGTCACCGGCGGGGCCTCCTCCATCTCCTGATCGGACTCGGGCATGTGGCTGATGTTCGAGATCGTGCCGCGGTTGGAGATGTCGATGTTGAGGTTGACCGCGATCACGTAGCGTGCGCCGAGCGCCCGGCAGACCGAGACCGGAATGGGATTGACCAGCGCGCCGTCGAACAGCCAGCGTCCGTCGACCTTGACGGGCCGGAATACGCCGGGCAGCGCATAGGAGGCGCGCACGGCGTCGACGACGTTGCCGCGCGACAGCCAGACCTCGTGCCCGGTGCCGATCTCCGTTGCCACGGCCGTGAAGCGGCGCGGCATGTCCTCGATGCGCGTGTCGCCGAGCTGCTTGCGCAGGCGCTCGCCGAGACGGTGGCCGGTAATCAGCCCGGTGCCGGACAGGTTGAAATCGAGATAGCCGAGCACGCGCCGCCGCGTGAGCTCGCGCGCGAAAAGCTCGAGGTCGTCGAGCTGGCCTGCGACCTCGCACGCGCCGACGACGGCGCCGATGGAGGTGCCGGCGATGATGTCGGGGTGAATTCCGGCCTTGTGGAGGGCGCGCAGCACGCCGATGTGCGCCCAGCCGCGGGCGGCGCCGCCTCCGAGGGCGAGACCGATCTTCAGCTTACCGGCGCCGAAATGGGTATTGGCCATGGCGGACTCCACTTCCTCCGGCGCCCCCGCTCGCGGGATGACAGCCGGGTGCAATTATCGCGTGGAACCCGTCGCGGAGCAGGGCATCGGGATCCCCTCGACCCTTAATTGGACACTAGCAGATTCCGATTAAAGGCCCCCTACCAAGGATGTGATGACATTTGAGAAATCGTTGCTGCAGTGCAGCTTGTTTGGAACGCGAGCGCAGCGAAATGGTTTCCCGCGGCCGACCGGACGAGGCCGCGGCCGTCAGACGTCTGCACGTGCCAGCGCGGGCCCGTCCGGGCCGAGCTCGAGCGTCCGGTAGAAGCAGGACCGCGCCCCGGTGTGGCAGGCCGCACCCGCGCCCCCGACCTCGACCCGGAGCCAGATCGCGTCCTGGTCGCAGTCGACGCGCGCTTCGCGGATGGCAAGGGTGTTGCCGCTCTCCTCGCCCTTTTGCCACAGGCGGCCCCGAGACCTGCTCCAGAAGTGGGCAATGCCCGTAGAAAGCGAGAGCCGCAGCGCCTCGGCGTTCATCCAGGCGAACATGAGCACTTGGCCCGTCCCCGCATCGGTCACGATGGCCGCGATCAGGCCATCGGCATCGAACTTGGGCTGAAAGGCGAGCCCTTGCTCGATGTCCGACGCGGAGCCGCGGGCGGCAAAGGCAAAGGAGGGGCTGTCGGTCATGGCGGCTCCGAGGAAGGCGAAGGCAAGGCCCGGCGAAAGCAAGGCCCCCCGGCGATGCAACTCGATTGGCCGGGGAAGACGCCCTATATAGAAATGATTGCCGACGGCCGGAAGGAGCGCCGGCAGCAGCAGGGACACTCCACACCCATGGCGGATCTCGACGACATCTACAACCAGAGGATTTTCGAGTTGGCGGCCGCGATCCCGCATGCCACCCGCCTGGATCGCCCGCACGCGGCGGCGCGCGCCCATTCGAAGCTCTGCGGCTCGACGGTCGAGGTGGAGATCCGGATGGACGGCGACCGCATCTCGGATTTCGGGCAGACGGTGAAAGCCTGCCTGCTGGGCCAAGCGTCCGCAGCCATCGTCGGGCGCGAGATCGTGGGAACGCCAGCGGGCGAGTTCCGCGCCGTCGCCGCCGCCATGCGCCGCATGCTGAAGGAGAACGGCCCGCCGCCCGAGGGACGGTGGGCGGATCTCGGCATGTTGCAGCCGGTCAAGGACTATCCCCATCGCCACGCCTCGACGCTGCTGGTGTTCGAAGCCGTCGAGCGCGCCCTCGACCAGGCCGAGGCCCAGGCCGCGGTCGCGCCGGATGCCGCCGCGGGGGCCTGAGCCGCGAGGGAGGACGCGCCCATGGGCTGGCTCGAGGCCATCGTCAAAGCACCCATTCACGCCTACCGCTGGACGCTGAAGCCGCTGATGGGGCTCGAGTGCCGCCACCTCCCCACCTGCTCGGAGTACGCCCTCGAGGCGATCGACCGCAACGGTGCCTGGCGCGGCCTGTGGCTCACGCTGGCGCGGCTGACGCGCTGCCACCCGTGGGGGAGCGCGGGCTACGATCCGCCACCCGACATCCGCCACGAGCATCACCCCTTCGCGCCCTGGCGCTACGGCCGCTGGCGGGCCTGCGCGCAATGTCAAGATTTCGCACGTAAATCTTAGCAATAATCGGAGTCCGGCCGAGAGGGCGTGCGGTCGTCGTGATAGGCCAAACGGTCGTATGAAGGGTGCATGACCGCCCCCTGTGACGAGGAGTGAGCGGTGAAGCGGAAGATCGCAGCGGTTCTGATGGCCGACGTTGCAGGCGCACGCCTGAACGACAGCCGCGCCGTGGTCCGCGGCGTGCTCGCGCGCGGGGCGGGACGCATGCTGCCGGCCGCCGGCGAGGCTCTTGTCGCCGAGTTCCAGAGCGCCGTCGAGGCGGTGCGCGCCGCCGTCGACGCGCAGGCCACCCTGCGCGCTCGCAACAAGGCCAGCCCGCCCGAGGAGCAGATCGAGTTCAGGCTCGGCATCGCCATCGGCGAGATTCTCGACGGCGAGGGCGAACTCCCGGAGGAGACGCACGCGGAGGTCGCCCGCCTCGCCGGCCTCGCGGCCTCCGGCGGCGTATGCATCTCGCGCTCCGTGCGCGACGCCGTGGTGAGCAAGCTGAAGCTCGGCGTGCTCGACCTGACGGTCGAGGGCGCGCGGCCGGAGGCCGAGGCCGCCCCGCCTGTCCGCACGTCCGCCAAGGCGCCACTCGGCCAGCTCGGCAAGGCGCGCTGGCCCTGGGCTGCGGCGGCAGCCGCATGCACGGTTGGCGCGTTCGCCCTGTGGGCGCCCGGCGACCAGCCGCAGGTGCCGACCGACCCCACGCCCGTCGCGCTCGCGCCGACGCCGGCGAAGCCGGAGCCCAAGCCACCGTCCGCCGGCGGCACGCTGGAGTTCAAGCCCGCGCACGCGCCCGACCCGTCGGCGGTGCTGACGGCGCGGCGCATGCTGCCGAAGGCGTGGAAGGAGTGCCGGGAAGGCGCCCCCGACGCGGCGGTGGCGGCCTGCAAGCTTCTGCTCGACAGCGGCATCCCGAAAGGCGCCGAGCTGGCCGACATCCACGTCGCCAACGGCAAGGCGCTGCGCGCAGGCAACGATCCGGACGCGGCCCTCAAGGCTTTTTCCGCCGCGCTCGCCATAGAGCCCACGGCCGCCGTCTACAGCCTGCGCGGCAACGTCCATTACGACAAGGGCGACTGGGACAGGGCCATCGCTGACTACTCCGAGGCGATCCGCCGCGACGCGGCCAATGGCGAAGCCTTCAACAACCGCGCCTGGACCCACTACCGCGCCGGACGCCCGGCCGAGGCGCTCCACGATGCGAACACCGCCGTGCGCCTCCTCGCCAAGGAGGCCTATGTGTGGGATACGCGCGCGCACATTCACGTCACGCTCGGCAACCGCGAGGCCGCCATCAGCGACTTCCGCGCCGCGCTCGCCATCGATCCGACCAACGCCGCGAGCAGGGACGGCCTCGCGAGCCTCGGCGTGAATTGAAGCTGTTCCGCGGGGAACATCGCGACTGAGAGTACGCGCGCTAGGAGGAAGCTGAACCGCTTTTGTCCGACGAGAGATTTGCCATGACCGCGCCCAACACCGCCCCGACCGAGCGATCGCCGATCGCACGCTTCATCCGCCGCACGGTCGCCGCGCTCCTGCTCGGCATCGTCTTCTTCGGCATCCTCTGGGCCACCGTATTCAACGCCGTGACCTCGGCCATCGTCGCTTCCGGCGGTGCCGTCGTTCTCGTTGCAGGGTCGAGCGCGTCCGAGGGCTTTCAGTCGATCTTCGAGGCCATTGCCGAGTTCATCCTCGGCATCTTTGGCGCCATCGCCGACTTTTTCTCGTCGATTTTCGACTGAGCGTTTTTAGTTCCCGATCGCGCCCAGCGGCAGCGCGAAACGCGCGAACGGCCCGTGCTCGACGAAGTCGTCGTGCTTGTCGCCGATGGGCGGAACATCCATAAACATGGTTGCGAGAGACGACACGCGCTGGTCGGTGTCGAGCGCACCCAGCACCACATCGATGCGATATCCGACCGTCAACGTTCCTGCGCCGATCGCAAAAGCAAGACCTGCCTCGCCGTCGAACGCGGCCACAATGCGATCGTCCTCGTCCTTGAACGGAGACGAGGGCAACAGGGGGTCGTCGAGGTAGCTCATGAACTTCGACGTGCCGAACAGCGCTGCGACGGAGCCGCCGCCGACAACGCTGAGGGCATTGTTGAGGGGAAACCCACCACGGAACCCGATTTTCGGGCCCACGCCGTGAAAGTCGTTCGCCATCAGAAGCGCGAACGGAACGCACCCGCAACCGTCATCCAGCAGCGCGACATCTCGTTCGATGGACGTATAGGTGAGGCCGCCGAATAGGTGCAGGCGGCCGCCTGCGATGGCAATGTCGTTGCCGACCTCGAAATCGAGGATCGTGGTCGCGGAGTCGACCTTTGTCCGCGCGCCGAGCACGCCAATCGGGAAACCGCCCGGAATAACGTCGACGCCCGGTCCGAATGCGACGATGCCTGGATCGATGGGACCGCCCCTGTCGTCGGCCTCCAACCGGCGATAGCGCACCGCCGCGCTCCACCCGTTGGTCCAGACGTAGCCGAGAGTGAGCGCACCGCCCCATCCGTCGCCCTCGTCGAGATCGTTGACAGGCCCCGTGATCGCGAAGATCGAGCTCGGCACCATGCCGACCTCGAAGTCCGAGCTGCCGAAGACCTTTTGTCCCTCGGCCTCGAGCCAGAGGCCGGCCTGAGGGGCGACGGATTGTGCGGGGGAGCTGGCAGGGTGCACAGAGGCAGCCAGGGCCAAAACGCCAAACCCCCGCAAGGCGCGCCACAGGGAAACCCGGATCGCACGAAAATCGAATGCCATGAATCCTCCGCATCGAGAGAATTCCCGACTCGGGATTGGAGTCAAGCGGGCGGCACAGATTCTCCTGGCGCTGTGGCCGATCCCCACCGCCTTGCGCTTGACTTTGGCGGCAACTCCCCCGATTTAGTGGCCTCCAAGTCTTACGCCGCACCCGTATGCGGCGAGTGAGAGGAGCAGGAATATGTCGGAATCTCAGTCCGAAATCACGTTGACGTTCCCCGATGGCAAGAGCCGCAGGATCGCGGCCGGCACCACGGGCCTCGAGGTTGCGAAGTCCATTTCGCCCTCGCTCGCCAAGCGCACGGTGGCCATGAGCCTCGACGGCGCGCTGGCCGACCTTGCCGATCCCATCAGGAAAGACGCATCGATCAAGTTCGTGTCCCGCACGGACCCGGAGGCGCTCGAGCTGATCCGCCACGACGCCGCACACGTGATGGCGGAGGCCGTGCAGGAGCTGTGGCCGGGCACGCAGGTGACGATCGGCCCGGTGATCGAGAACGGCTTCTTTTACGACTTCGCCAAGCAGCAGCCGTTCGAGCCGGACGATCTGCCGAAGATCGAGAAGAAGATGGCGGAGATCATCGCCAGGAACGCTCCCTTCACGAAGGAAGGGTGGAGCCGCGACGCCGCGAAGAAGTTCTTCCGCGACAAGGGCGAGCTGTTCAAGGTCGAGCTGGTCGACGCCATCCCGGCCGACCAGGAGATCAAGATCTACAAGCAGGGCCAGTGGCTCGACCTCTGCCGCGGCCCACACATGACGTCGGTCGGCCAGGTCGGCCGCGCGTTCAAGCTGATGAAGTTCGCGGGCGCCTACTGGCGCGGCGATGCGAACAACCCGCAGCTCCAGCGCATCTACGGCACGGCCTTCGCCGCGGAGGACGAGCTCAAGGCCTACCTCACGCAGCTCGAGGAGGCCGAGAAGCGCGATCACCGGAAGCTCGGCCGCGAGATGGACCTGTTCCATTTCCAGGAGGAGGCGCCCGGCTCCGTCTTCTGGCACCCGAAGGGCTGGATGCTGTTCCAGACGCTGATTGCCTACATGCGCCGCGCGCAGAGCCGCGCCGGCTACGTGGAGGTGAACACGCCCGACATGATGGAGAAGCACTTCTGGGAGCTGTCGGGCC
>NZ_JADZBI010000174.1 GCF_020852195.1 Hyphomicrobium sp.
CGGACGGCCTGCCGCTGTTCAAGCCGCCGTTCTCGACCATCACGGCCATCGACATGAACACCGGCGAGCACAAGTGGCGTGTTCCCGCCGGAAAGGGCCCTATCAACCACCCCGCCGTCAAGGCGGCCGGGCTTGATGCCGTGGGTGCGACGCACCAGAGCTTCATCGTGATCACGGACGACATCGTGTTTACGGCTCCCAACGGTGCCTATGACGTGCTCGGCCTGAACACGCGCGGCAATGCGCTGATCGCGCAGAACAAGGAGAAGCAGGACGAGTCGGCGCTTTACGCGTACGACGCCAAGACCGGCAATCTCCTTGGCGAGATCGAGCTGCCGCTCGGCGTCTTCGGGGCCCTGATGTCCTACACCGTCGACGGCAAGCAGTTCGTCATCGCCCCTGTGGGCGGCGCCGGCACGCCCTCGGAGCTTGTCGCGGTCCAGGTGAACTAGCTACAACTAAGACGCGTTTGGCCCGCCCCGCTCGATGGGGCGGGCCAAACGTCCCCTACAGGCGGTCTCCGATCGCCGATACCGCGTGCATGCAAACGGATCGACGGTGATATGAATCAGCACGACACGCAACGTTCACGAGTGGCCGTCATGGCATTGGCGGTGGTCGCTGCCACGTTTCTAGCTCTTCCGGACCTTGCGAAAGCCGGCGGAGTTCCGCGCAGCGATGAAGCGGAAGCCCCGCCGACGAAGATTGCAGGAACGCCGCCGTTCGATCTCTCGGACCCGAAGAAGATCAAATCCGGCGAGAGCACCTTCAATTCCACGTGCGCCGCGTACTGCCACGGCCAGAACCCGACCCTGTTCGTGGATCGCACGGGACTGACGGAGGAGTACGTCTACAACACCATCCGCGACGGCGGAAAAGGCGCCACCCCGATGCCGCCCTGGGGCGACGTGTTCTCCCACGAGGAGATCTGGGAGCTCGTCGCCTATCTGAAGTCGCTCGGGAAATGGTAGTGCGGGGATGATGCGCGTTGCCACCGCGGGAGCGCGCATTCGACACCGCGCAGCGATCTAACTTGAGTTGAGCGGAACCCCGTCCGCGACACGTTCTGTGACGTTATCCAATCCGAATCCTCTCCCCGAGGACAACTGCGGAGCGGCTCGCAAATTCCCTTCCTCCAACGCGAGCCGCTCCCTCTTTTCTTAACGGATGTTGAGCCTCCGCACGCTGCCGGTCTCGCTCGATGATGGCGTCTGGGCATACGGGTGCGTAAGATGCCGCGTCATTTCCGTTGAGGACATGTCCTGCGAGGTGGAGGATGAGACTGCTCGCTTCTGCACTCATGGTTCTTGCCGGCGCGCCTGCGGCCGCTGAGACCGTGGCACTCACCGGCATCCGCCTGATCGACGGGCGCGGCGGGGCGCCTGTCGAGGATGCGACGATCGTCATATCCGATGGCCGTATCGTCGGCGCGGGGCGTAACGTGGCGGTGCCCGACGGGGCGCGCCGCATTGCGCACGCGGGGCGGACTGTCATCCCGGGCCTCATCACCGCTCACAGCCACGTCGGCCAGGTCGGCGGCGTCGAGATGGGTGCCAAGAACTATACCCGCGAGATCATCACCGCCGAGCTCGCGCAGTTCGGACGCTACGGCGTCACCACCGTGGTTGCGCTCGGCAACAATGGGCCGTTGTTTCAGGGCGTGCGCGCCGATGCCCACGCCGGGAAGTTGGACGGCGCCGATCTCTTTGGCGTCTCGCAAGGCATCGGCGTTCCGAACGGCGCGCCGCCCCAGGCGATGATGAAGGTCGGCCCCGACCAGCTCTTCCGCCCCGCGACGGCCGAGGAGGCGCGCCAGGCCGTGGACAGGATGGCCGCGGCGAAAACCGATCTCGTCAAGATATGGCTCGACAACTTCGGCGGGCTGCTTCCTGTGAAGATGGCGCCGGAGGTCTATCGGGCGGTCATCGACCAATCCCATCGCCATGGACTGCGGGTCGCAGCGCACGTCCACGACCTCGTCGATGCCGAGGCGATCATCGATGCAGGGGCCGACATCATCGCCCACGGCATCCGCGACAAGCCCGTCCCACCGGAGCTGATCGCCAAGATGAAGGAGAAGGGCGTCTGGTATGTCGCGACGCTCGCACTCGACGACGCGACGTTTGCGTGGGCCGATCAGGCACCGTGGACGCTGACGCCGTTCACCCAGGCAGCCCTCTCGCCCGCCGTGGTCGAGCGGACCGATGATGCAGCGTGGAGGGAAAAGGTGCTTGCCGAGCCCCGCACGGCAGCGGCGCGCCGGTCTCTGGCGATGAACCTGCGCAATCTCAAGACGCTTCACGATGCCGGAGTGAGGATCGGGTTCGGCACGGACAGCGGCGCGACGCCCCTGCGCGTCGCCGGCGTGGCCGAGCATCGGGAGCTGGCGCTCATGGTCGAGGCCGGGCTCACGCCCGCTGACGCGCTGATCGTCGCCACGGCCAATACCGCGAAGCTTCTGGAGCTCTCCGATCGCGGAACACTGGAAGCCGGCAAGCGCGCCGATCTGCTCGTTCTCGAGGGCGATCCTTTGGCTGACATTGCGGCCAGCCAGCGCATCGTCGAAGTGTGGACGGCCGGACGGCAAACGGCCGGCCCGTCGGAGGCTGCGCGCTGACCGACGGCGCCGGCGGCTTTTGCATTGAGCGCGGCGATCCTAAGTAGGAGGTTCAGGCGGAGGCGAACGATGAGCTTGGATCGCCTCGCGGGCAATGGGCACAAGGAGGCAAGCAATGAAGAACACGAGCAAGCGGAAGGGTTTTTATGGCCTCGCCGGCCTCCTGGTCGCCGCGGTCGCGCTCCTGTCGACGGCGCCGGCCGTCGCGCATCATGGATGGTCCTGGGCCGTCGACGAGCAAACCGAGCTTACAGGTACGATCCAGGAGATCTCGATGGCGCCCCCGCATCCGACGCTTCGCGTCGCGGATCTCGACGGCACGGTGTGGCAGGTGGACCTCGGCAATCCCGGACAGACCGCCCGTTCCGGGTTCACGGGTGAATCTGCGAAGCCTGGCGATGCCGTCACCGTGCTCGGCAACAGGCACCGCGACGAGACAAAGAAGCACATGAAAGCCGTGCGCATTACGATCGGCGGCATCAACTACGATATGTATCCCGATCGCATTCGCGCCAAGTAGGCTCCGTTGTCGGCTATGCAGGTGCTCGATTGGCTGGCCGCCTGGCCGGGAGCCGTCTGGCTTCAGGGATCTGGCACCGCGTATTTGTTTGTGAACGCGGCCCATATCCTGGGCATCGGTCTGCTGCTCGGCGCCATTCTGCCACTCGACCTGCGCCTAGTCGGAGTGCTGAGATCGTTCCCCATTGCGGTGGTTGGGCCGTTTCTTCTGCGCGTCGCTTCGACGGGCTTGGCGCTCGCGCTGTTGACTGGACTTTGGCTGTTCACAGTCCAGCCAAAGGACTATGTCACGAACGCGGCCTTTCTCAGCAAGCTCGTTCTGCTCGCGTTGGCTCTCGCCAACATCGGCCTGCAGCACTATGGCCGGCACTTCCGTGCAGCCCTTGACGGACAAGCCATCCATCTGAGCGTTCGCATTCTCGCGGCCGTGTCCGCGATCCTCTGGCTCTCGGTTCTTGTGGCCGGCCGTTGGATAGGATTTATCTAGCGGTACCGGCTCCGCACCTCGCTTGATCCATTGCGGTCCACGTGTTTTCTCACGCGGCAGGAGAAAGCACGCTCATGGCAAGACGCACCAGCTCTGCCTGACGCCGGGTTCCGGTCTTCTCGAAAAGGCGCGCTAGGTGAGTCTTGGCTGTCGGAAGTGAAATGCCGAGGGACGCTGCGGTCTCGGCGAGTGTCATGCCCTGGGTGACCAACATCATGACGCGGGCCTCGGCAGGCGTGATGCCGTAGCGGCGAACGAAAAGCTCGGCTGGAAACGGAGACGTGTCGCCGAGTGCGCGCACGAACACCGCGACGCGTGCCTCGAAGCTGCCGCCGAGATCGCGTCGGAGTCCGCTGTCGAGCGGCAGCACCCAGGCTGCGAGATCGGATCCGCGGGCATCGCCTATCGGGATCACGAAGCCGCCGCTGGGAATATCAACGGTCGTCCCGCTCGCGGCCGATTGGATGGCGCGCGCGAGGTCCCGTGCCGCCTCGGGCGCGCGCGCGGAGAGCATGTCGCCATCCCGCCGCAAAGCCGTTGCCGCCTCGAGGTGATGCTGTGCAGCTGCGTTGGCGTGCGCGATGCGCCCCGTGCCATCCGTCAGGATGATGCCCGCACGCATATGATCGAGCGTCGCCGAGAGCGTGTCGCTTTCCAGTGCGCGTACTTCGAGAAGATCGGCGATCATCGCCGCGCGCCTGACGTGCGGCACGAGCAGGCGCAGGACGTCCACGTCGGCGGCGGAGAACCCCCCGAGGTGTTCCTCCCGCAGGATCGCGAGGGAGCCGAACCGCTCCTTGGACTTGGCCAGAAAGGCGAGTGCGGAGTCGCCGTAGCCATAGGCGGACTGAACGGTCTTGTACCAGTCGCCGTGCTGGTATTCCGGGCCGCCAAAGGCGTAAGCCGTAAACGGCTCGTCGACGCCGTAGTACCAGGCAGACGGTAGTATCGGGTTGGCTGAAAAGTTTTCCCGCAAGGCGTCTTCGTGGTCCGGATTGACGTTCCACTGTGCCTTGAGCCTGAACGCGCCCTTGTCGAGAGGGTTTACCGTGACCACCGCGCAGCACCCGTTGACCGTAGCGGCAAGGCGCTCGAGAGCCCCCGTCCATTTTGCAGGCTCGATGGCACTGTCGTAGATCTCCCCGACGAGATCGAGGAGCGCGCTTGGAAAACTCAAATCACTAGCCATGCGAACCCTTGCGAGATCAAGTGAATTGCGTTGCGATTTCAGCAGACGGTCATGGTCTCGGAACAATCGCATGAGATCATGCCAAAAGACGCGCAAAAAACCGAGATAGGATTGTCAGTATACCGAGGCGGCAGCGCGGCCCCTTGCCAGCCCCGAACTCGCAAACCAGCGGAAACTGCTCGATGCTCGAAGGCACATGTCACTGTGGAGCGCTCACCTGGACCTTCGATGGCGAGCCGGAATCCGCCACCGCCTGCAGCTGCACGCTGTGCCGCCGCTATGGAGCCCTGTGGGCCTACGACTACGAGAACGAGAGGATCAAGCTGTCGGGCCAGAGCACCGTTTACACCCGAAAAGAGAAAGCCAAGCCAGCGCTCGAGATCCACTTCTGCCCGACCTGCGGCAGCGTTGCCTGCTGGCGTGGCCTGGGACTGACCGACGACGGCCGGCGCCGCATTGCCGTAAACCTGCGGCTGGCCGAGCCTCATGCCGTGGCCCACATCGTGATCGACCACTTCGATGGTCTCGACACCTTCGACGATCTTCCGCGCGACGGCAAATGTATCGCCGACATGTGGTTTTGAGCGCTTCCGACGCGGCCGCTGGCTATTTCAATGTAATCGCCAGTCCGCTCAGGTCCGCGTTTGCCATCAGGCCGACCTGCCGGCCTGTCAGCTCGAGCACGGCGCCCTTCTGGTTGGTCAGCACGATTGCGCGGGTGCCGGTTCCCACCGCGAGCCCCGCACCCGCCGCGCCGTACACGCCGGCGACGTCCGAAGGCCGGTAGATGTTGCGCACTCTCCCGCGTAGCACGGTCTTTGAGCCACCGAAGACGAGACCGTAGTCCAGTCCGCCGGTCGATAGCGCATAGCGCCTGCCGCGGAAGTGGAGGGTCCCGCTGCCGCCGGAGCCGCCGATGAACCACCCTGCCTTGTAAATCGTAAGCGTCACGCTCCCGCTGTCGGCATGGCTGGCGGCGGACAACCCGACCGACGCAACAAGAGCCGTCAGCGCAGCACAGATGAGCGACGAGATTTTCATGAGGCGTCCCTCCTCGAAAGGTTTAGAGCTGGCGCGGTGACACGGACCGAATCGAACCATGCAGCCCGATTGGGGAAGCAAGATGGTCACGGCGCGTACGCCGGCACCCCTAAGTAAATCAGTAGGCAGTGTCCGCCCCATGCATCGCGATTGGCGGATTGTGCGTTGTCGGAGAGCAACGCCTGCTGGTGATTGTTGTGTCTTTAGCTCCTTGTCGTCCGTTTGAATGATGCGGGATTTTGCAGTTTCGGTTTCGATCGCCCCCAGCACGCGTCCGAGTGTCTAGAGGTAAGAAAAAGTTCGATCTTTCAGCCCCCAACGCCTCGCTGGTTTCTGCCGAAGCCAGCGCGATTTCAGAACGCGATGGCGGGCGAGGTTCTAAGGAGTCCACGTCAGGCGCCGGACGTTGCGAGGGGGTTGGCCGCAGTCGTTGAATGAGTTTGGGAGGTGCAATGGGTATCACGGGGGTGCGGGTTGTGACGTGCGCAGATGTGTCCCGCCGTGACTTTCAGGTGGGCTTGCGCAGTTGCCTCACAGTGGGCCTGTCGCTCGCCTGCGACCAGGTGTTCGAGGATGGCGCGGCTGCGGTAGCGAGGATTGATGAGTTGATGAAGACGCACGGCGCTGATGGCACGCTCGAGATTATCGGCAAGTCTCCGGAGAGCATCGGTGCGTTAAGACCGAACCCCCGCTGCTCGGCGCTGCCGCGCATGGGGGTGGCCGAGATGCGGCTGATGGTGTTCCAAATGCAGTTGTTCCGCGTGATCCAAGACGGCGTGGTGCGCAACACGCCTAGCTGATGCTGGTAGCGGCCAAGCCGCAGGTGACTGCGATGCCGGTGGGAAATCGGCCGCGTCTCGTTTTTTGGGGTCCAGCTTTATTGAGCAGCCGTCCGTAGGTGATGGAGGCACGCGTGCCGATCTACAGGATGGAAGTCTTCGGGGCCCCTGATGACCGGCTTCGGGAGCGCCGCAATATCCAGGCATCGGACGACGCGGAAGCGATCCGGATCGCCACCGATATCTACGACACGCTTGCCGCTCGTGCGGCCCTAAGCGGGTACGTCCTGTATGACGGCGAGCGCGTCGTACATGAGGGGAAGAAGTAAAGGGCCTGGGCCAGCATATCGCCAACGCCCGGCTTGCTTACGACGAGCACGTGCCGTCCTCCTCAGCAACGACGCGTCCCAACACAAGAAGCATGCACTCGATCGATCCGCCGGGAACGGCAGCGCAGCCGTCCATGGCGCACCGGCAGCCAGGGCCGGATCTGCTCGACCGCGTCATCGACGGTTTCGATCACCCGCCAGTGCGCAGAGTTGATCGAGGCAAGAATAGGGTATATACCCACATTATCATGTCTGGAGATTGCTGCGATGTTGGAAGTGGAGTGCTATTGCACGCTGGTGCGCCGGTCGGCCCGCGCCCTGACGGAGTTCTACGACATCGCGCTGGCTCCCTCCGGCTTGAGAGTGACGCAATATTCTCTGCTTCGTGCCATCGAACGCCTGGAGAAGCCGTCCTTGACCCTGTTGGCCGAGTCCACCGGACTTGATCGTTCCACACTCGGCCGCAACCTGCGTGTCCTCGAAAAGGCTGGGTTCGTTGTGATTCGTCCCGGTATTGACGAGCGGACCCGCATCGTGGAACTGAAACCCCAGGCGCGACATGCCCTTAAGGTTGCGCGCCCTCTATGGACGAAAGCGCAGACCAAGGTGGCAGCAGCCGTCCCGGCACAAGCCAGGCAGTATCTTCGGACCCTCACCAAAGCCGTCGAGAACTGAGCCCCTGTGAAAGGGCTGCGGAGCAGCCTTTATCCCGTTTAGCGGGTATATGCCCGCAAGGAGGTTGCAGCATGAGTTTGTCGTCCAGGGCAAAGGCCATTCTGATCTGCGGCGCGATGATCATCTCCGTGTCGCTCGGGGTTCGTCATGCCTTCGGCCTTTTCCTTCAACCGATCATTCTTGAACAGGATTGGGGCAGAGAGGTCTTCGCCTTCGCTATCGCGCTGCAGAACCTCGTCTGGGGCATTGCTCAACCCTTTGCAGGGCTCGCGGCAGATCGCCGGGGCGCGGGGCCGGTTATCCTCGTGGGTGGAGTGCTGTTTACATTAGGCGTGAGTCTGATGTCGGTGGCGGAATCCGTTCCGATGTTCGTGATCGCGGCAGGCATCCTAGTTGGTCTGGGGCTGTCGGGGACAACTATGCCGGTGGTCTTCGGAGCGATCAGCCGCTCCATGCCGCCCGAGAAGCGCAGCATGGCCTTCGGGATCGCCATGTCGGTCGGGTCGTTCGGCCAGTTTGTCCTGCTTCCCGGAACTCTTGCACTGATCGACGGCGTCGGCTGGGCGAACGCGCTCTTGCTGCTTTCGGCGCTCTCCGCCGTGATCCTGCCGCTTTCCTTCGCCCTGCATGAAGACCGCAAGGGCCAAGTCGCTAGTTCGGGCCTCCAGGCGGGAGATGCCGCCAGACTGGCACTCGGGGACAGAGGCTTTCAGCTACTGTCCTTCGGGTTCTTCGTATGCGGATTTCATGTTGCCTTCATTGCGACCCATGTTCCTGCCTACCTGCTTGACGTTGGCCTGAGTGCGGCCGTCGGCTCGACCGTCCTCGCCTTGATCGGCCTTTTCAACATTTTTGGCTCGCTCGCCGCGGGTTGGCTGGGCGGGAGATTCCCCAAGCCCCAGGTCCTGTCGTTCCTTTATCTCGGGCGTGCTATGGCGATCGCGGCCTTTGTCCTGCTGCCCACATCACCGGCTTCCGCATATGCGTTTGCGATGTTCATGGGTCTCTTCTGGCTCTCCACGGTTCCGCTGACGAACGGTGTCGTCGCGTCAATGTTCGGGGTCACGAACATGTCGATGCTGGGAGGAATCGTCTTTCTCGCCCATCAGATCGGATCATTTCTGGGAAGCTGGCTTGGCGGTGCGGTATATGACAGGTTCGGAAACTACGACGTCGTTTGGGGCTTTGCCATCGGACTGAGCCTCCTTGCGGCGCTGGTGAACTGGCCAATCAAAGAACGACCGGTCGAATGGCAGGTGGCGGCATGAACGGGGAGGCTCGCTGGGTCGCGGTCGTTGTGGCCTTCGCCTTGGCGTCCGGTCTGCTGATCGCCGCATGGAACGGGTATCGCGCCGCGGCATGGCTCCTCCTGATCGACGCACTGCCCCTGTGCGGCTGAAACGGCAATCGGTCAGACCAAGTCGCGCATGCCATCGCAAACGCGTGACGAGCGCCTGGTACGCGCACCAGGAATCGAACGAACACCGAAAAAATGATGGGGCATGTCGGATAGGCTTCGGCTGCTACGTCCTTGTTGCACGGGATCCCTCTTGATCCAGCCGATCGGCACCTGAGTGAAAGGACAAGCAATGGCCAAGAACACGATCTGCCTTTGGTACGACAAGGACGCCGAGGCTGCTGCCCGCTTCTATGCCGAGACCTTTCCCGACAGTGCGGTCGGCGCCGTCCATCGTGCACCCGGTGACTACCCGTCCGGCAAGGAGGGCGACGTGCTGACGGTGGAGTTCTCGGTCGCCAGGATCCCATGTCTCGGCCTCAACGGCGGGCCGGCTTTCAAGCACAACGAAGCCTTCTCGTTCCAGATCGCCACCGACGATCAGGAAGAGACCGACCGTTACTGGAACGCCATTGTCGGCAATGGCGGCCAGGAGAGCGCGTGCGGCTGGTGCAAGGACAAGTGGGGCATCTCCTGGCAGATCACGCCACGCGTGCTGACCGAGGCGCTGGCCGTGGGCGGCGATGAGGCAAAGCGCGCGTTTGCTGCGATGATGACCATGCGCAAGATCGACGTCGCTGCAATAAAGGCGGCGCGGCGGGGCTAGCCTCTCCGCATCGCCGCACCAATGCAGCGATAACGCCTGCCGTCTTTCGGCGAGCTTAACGCATGGATGTCTGCTTTCTTGTGCAAGGCTGTGTGGGTAGCCACGCGATTTCCTCTAACTGATGCGGCCAGCGCCCCCGACCTTCATCGAACTATCACAAACGCAGTGAACCATTGTCGTCATGACAGTGGCATTGGCTATCAAGAAGACCGATCCCGTTGAGGCTGCCGTGGACGCGGTGATCGCGGCGGGGCGTGCAGCGTCCTGCCGTCATTGGGTGCCGGCCACATCGGGAAATTTTTCCGTCAGAGTTGACGGATCGCGAATCGCGATCACGCGGAGCGGTGTCGACAAAGGCGCACTCACGCGCGCCGACGTCCTTATTCAGGAGCTCGACGGTCCGCTGCTTGCCGGCTCATCGGCTGAGGCAGCCCTGCACGTGCGCCGCTATCAGTATGATCCTGATATCCACGCCGTCTTTCATACGCACGGTCCTGCCTCAACGGTCATCGGACAAGCCCATGCTGCCAGAAGATCGGTGCGGATCCGCGGCTGGGAGCTCCAGAAGGCGCTGGCGGGAGTGACGACGCACGAAGCGACGGTGGACGTTCCCGTGTTCGCCAACGACCAGCATGTCGCGGCCCTTTCGGAACGAGTGGCGCGGCGATTGGCGCGACCCGCGCCCAAGGGATGCCACCGCGCGCCAGGCTATCTCCTTGCCGGTCACGGGCTCTATGCCTGGGGCCGAAGCGCAGACGAAGCCGCCCGGCACCTCGAAGCTCTCGAAGTCCTTTTCAGTCAGATGCTCGCACTCAGGAGTTACCAGCCATGACCCAGCTCATTGTCTATTCCGCGAAAGCCCCCAGCACTATCCTGCTCGACACGACCGACTTCGACGTGATCGCTCGCGAGATCGCGCCGACGGGCGCAAGCATCGAGCGATGGAAAGCGGCAACGCCTCTTTCGGCAGAGGCGACCTCCGAAGAGATTCTTGAGGCCTACAAGCCGCAGCTCGACCGCTTGAAGTCCGAGCGAGGCTATATCAACGCCGACGTCATTCACGTCCGCCCCGGCAATCCGAATTGGCCCGCGCTGCGCCAGAAGTTTCTGAGCGAGCATACGCATGACGAGGACGAGGTGCGCTTCTTCGTCGAGGGAAGCGGCGCGTTCTACCTTCACGTTGGCGAAAAGGTCTACCAGGTGGTGGGCACGGCCGACGATCTGCTGTCCGTCCCGCAGGGCACCAAGCACTGGTTCGACGGCGGCAATGAAGGCAACTTCACCGTGATCCGTCTCTTCAACGATCCGAAGGGTTGGGTTGCCCACTATACCGGAGACAGCATCGCGGACGGCGTCCCCAACTACGAAGCCGCGTAATGGCGCTGGCCGCATCGAAACGCAGGCATGCCAAACCGCGGCCGCTGAGCCTCGAAGGCGAAGCCGTGTTGCTCGACATCGAGGGGACGCTGGGCTCGATCAGTTTCGTTCGCGATGTGCTGTTCGCCTATTCGCGGGAGCGCCTTTCTGCGTTTGTCGAGACCCATCGGGAGGATCCCGTCGTCGGGGATATCCTTGCGCAGGCATCAAGCCTCGCAGGTGGAGGCGACGCCGTCGCTGCGCTGCAACGGTGGCAGGACAGAGACGAGAAGGTCCCGCCGCTGAAAAAGCTGCAGGGGCTCATCTGGGAGGACGGTTACAGCACCGGCGCGTTTCAGAGTCCGATCTTCCCGGACGCCCTCGCTGCGTTGAAGCGCTGGAACTCAGCCGGGTTGCCTCTCTACATCTATTCGTCGGGATCAACGCAAGCCCAGCTCCTGTTCTTTGCTCACAGCACCGCAGGCGATCTTCGTGCTCTGTTCTCCGGCCACTTCGATACCGACGTCGGCGCAAAGACAGAGGCTGCTTCCTATGCGCTCATCGCCGCGCAGATCGGCGTGACGCCGGGCCGTATCATCTTCTTCTCCGACAATGCGAAGGAGCTCGAGGCGGCCCAAAGCGCGGGCCTGCAGGTCCTGCACGTGGTCAAGGAAGATACCCGGCCGGTGCCAGGCTTGCGGAGGATGGAAAATTTCGATCGGGTCGAGATCCGCCGGCAGTCGAGCGCCTGATCGGCGCAATATCGCCTCTTGGCCCGGCTTGACCACAAGCTCCAATGTGCTTCCGGAACGAGCTGACCGTGGCTCGCGTTTAGACCGGTTGAGACGGGGCGTTTCATCTTGCATCCTTGGCACGCCACCATGAGCTATCTATCCCAATTCGTCTTCGTGACAGGTCTTGCATCGTCGCTGATCCTGGTCGTGTTGCTCGGCGTCTCCAGGTTCCAAGGGACGGTGACCATCTGGCCCTGCCCGGACCACAGGTCCTGGCAAGCCCTCACGTTCTGGTCGCTGTTCCGGCTTGCCAACGTCAGCACCATCATCACGCTTGCCGTCTCGTGCGCTCCGGGGCTCTTTCAATCCATTCCGCGCCTCATCGCCCTTGCCATCGGAGCTGCATGCTTCATCTGCTACGTTCTGGCGTGCCTCGAGCTCGGACATAAAAACCTCTACGGCGGCACAGGCGGGCTCAAGACGCAGGGCATCTATCGCCTCAGCCGAAATCCACAGTACGCAACCGCGATACCCGGCTACCTCGCGCTTGCGATCGCGGCGTATTCTGCGTCGGCGCTGACCCTGTCTGCGCTTCTGAGCGTGGCGTTCTGGCTGATGGCCACGCTGGAGGAGAAATGGCTGGACACCGCATATGGTAGCGCGTACGCGCGCTATCGCGGCAGCGTGCCGAGGTTCTACAACGTCGGTCGGTTTCGGGCCGCAGCGCGCCGCACACTGAGCGTCGCCAAGCGCAACGGGATAAGGGCGGTCGCTCTATCCGGCCGAGAATGACAGGCCACGACTGAGCAGGTTCCGACGGCGTCCGAGCTGACCGCCACGTCTTGCGACCATTCGTTCGCATAGTCGTTCTCGACCTCGTGGTCATGCCAGGTCACCAGACACGGGGCAGCCGCGTACAGCGTCTGCAGGTCGGGATCGGTGCGATAGAGGGCGTGGCAGTCGCGATAGCCGATGAGATCTGTCGCGGTCGGACCGTCGGCGTAGCTCCAGATCCCTTCTTGAGCCTCAAAAGAGTACGCCCGTGACTACCAAAGGCACGGCGGATCTGCTAAAGGATTATGCAAATTGGAAACTAGGTTGCATGGAGCGCATCAACACCGTTCTGGTGATCGCACGCCTTGATGCGTCGTGGTCAGCGCTTGTCGGCCTGCTGTCGGAACGGCAGGGATACCGTGCGCTCGCGGCAACGAGCGAGCAGGACGCCCTGCAACTTGCGCACGACGTTCATATTGATCTTGTCATAGCGGAGGAGAGCAATCCGGACTTCGACGGATGTGCCTTGCTGGCGGGTCTGCGGCTGTCCCATCCGGACGTGATACGTGTCCTCGTTCTTTCCAAGAACTCGAAGCTCACCGCCCGCGCGCTGCGAGATGCCTCGGTCTATCAGTATCTTCGCAAGCCGCTTGATCCCGAGCAGGCGGCCCTGTTGGTCGCGCGCGGGCTTGAGACGCGGGAGCTTGCCAGGCGCCACCGTCTCATATCGCGCGAGTTCAAGATGACGGACGAGGGATCGACTTTCTCGGTCCCGCCCGATCTGCGCTTCCTGCAGCAGAGCCAGCGTTTCGAGAAGCTCGTCTATGTCAGCGAGAAGATGGCAACGCTCTGCGATCTCGCAAAGACCGCGGCGAAGACCGATCTGCCCGTTCTCATCCAGGGCGAGACCGGGACTGGCAAGGAGCTCCTGGCGCGCGCCATTCACTACAATTCGTCCCGCAAGACGAGCCCGCTTCTGGTGCAGAACTGTGGCGGCATGAATGACGAGCTTCTGCAGTCGGAGCTTTTCGGCCACCGGCGCGGCGCGTTCACGGGCGCCGTTTCGGATCGGCTGGGCCTGTTCCGTGCCGCGGACGGCGGGACGGTGTTTCTCGACGAGATCTCGGATGTCTCGCCGTCCTTCCAGGTCAGCTTGCTGCGGTTCCTGCAGGAAGGGGAGGTCAAGCCGCTCGGGGCGGACCAGACCACGCAATCGAACGTCCGCGTCATCGCGGCCTCCAACCGCCCGCTGGCGCAGCTCGTCACGCGTGGGGAGTTCCGGCGCGATCTCTACTATCGGCTCAAGGGATTCGAGTTTGAGGTGCCGCCGCTGCGCGAACGCACGGAGGATATCGCCGCCCTTGCCGAATTCTTCGCGGCCAAACACAGCGAGGCAACCGGCCGCAAGATCCTCGGATTGTCGGCCAGCCTTGTCGAGAAGCTATCCCACTACGATTTTCCGGGTAATATCCGCGAGCTCGAGAACGAGATCCGCCGCCTTGTCGTGCTGACCGGCGATGGAGAGTATCTGACGACGCGCCATCTTTCGCCGGCCGTCCAGGCGGCCATGAAGCGCCAGCCGGTCGAGCGCGGCAACGGCTTTATGCCGACGGGCGGAACACTGAAGGATCAAGTCGAGAGCCTCGAGCGCCACTTGGTCGAGAAAACACTGGCCAGGCACAGATGGAACCAGAGCAAGGCCGCCGATGAGCTCGGCCTTTCGCGCGTCGGGCTTGCAAACAAGATCCGCCGCTATGGCCTCAATCAGGAGGAGCCTCGTGACCGGCGATGACAATCACGACGAGCCCGAGCGGGACGCGTCCGTCGTTGCCTTCCCGTTTTCCCGCGTGAGGCCGTCGCAAAGCGCTGCCATGCAGCCGGGCGAGGTCTTCGGCGCATTTGCGAAGACGTTCGGCATGCCGCGTGAGCAGACGACGGGCCATTGGTGCAGCCGCTGCCAGATGATCTGGTATGGATATCTGCTCGAGGTGACGTGCCCGGTGTGCGGCAATCGGCACGGATGAAACCTGAAATTATGCGTATGCAATAAACTGCAAACACGCTTGCCACAGCAAAGATACTTTGCAGGTTTCGGTAAAAACAGTACGTTTATCGTCAATAAATACACGGCCCATAGAATATTGAATTAGCAGCCTCTTTTCGTTTTCTCGCGAACTGGCGCGCGACTTGCTTTCGTTAACGAAACGAAAGCGCTCACAAGCTTTGCGGGTAGGGAGAAAACGAATGGCCAATCTTTTGTGGCTCCAGGGCGGAGCATGCTCGGGCAATACGATGTCGTTCCTCAATGCGGAGGAGCCGAGCGCCTGCGACCTCGTCACGGACTTCGGGATCAACGTGCTCTGGCACCCGTCGCTCGGCATGGAGCTGGGCGAGAATTTGCAGCACATGCTGCGGGGCTTGGTCAGCGGCGAAATCCCACTCGACATCTTCGTTTTCGAGGGCACGGTCGTGAACGCCCCGAACGGCACCGGCGAGTGGAACCGCTTTGCCGGCCGGCCGATGAAGGACTGGGTACGCGACCTCGCTGCCGTGGCCGGGTTCACCGTCGCCGTCGGCGATTGCGCCACCTGGGGCGGCATTCCGGCGACGGCGCCTAACCCGTCCGAAAGCGTCGGCCTTCAATTCCTGAAGCGCGGACACGGCGGTTTCCTCGGCAAGGACTACCAGTCCAAGGCAGGACTCCCCGTGATCAACATTCCGGGCTGCCCCGCGCATCCCGATTGGATCACCCAGATCGTTGTGGCCGTCGCCACGGGCTGCGGAGGCGACCTCTCGCTCGATGATTTCGGTCGGCCGAAGACGTTCTTCACGAGCTTCACGCAGACCGGCTGCACCCGGAACATGCACTTCGCCTACAAGGTCTCGGCGACCGAGTACGGTCAACGCAAGGGCTGCCTGTTCTACGACCTTGGTTGCCGCGGACCCATGACGCACTCGCCGTGCAACCGCATCCTCTGGAACCGCCAGTCGTCGAAGACGCGGGCCGGCATGCCCTGCATGGGCTGCACCGAGCCCGAGTTCCCCTTCTACGACCTTGCGCCCGGCACCGTCTTCAAGACGCAAACCGTCATGGGTGTGCCGAAGGACATGCCCACGGGCGTGGACAAGACGGGCTACGTCAAGCTCACCGCGGCTGCGAAGGCGGCATCTCCGAGATGGGCCGAGGAAGACATCTTCGTCGTCTGATCGTCTGGCCCACCAAAACAAGCTCAGGTCTCTTAGGGAGAGAAACCTCCAATGTCAGCAGCAGTGCAAACACTCGATATTTCGCCCGTCGGACGCGTCGAGGGCGATCTCGACGTTCGCGTCGACATCCAGGACGGCGTCGTCGTCAACGCATGGACCAATGCGGAGCTGTTCCGCGGCTTCGAGATCATCCTGCGCAACAAGGATCCGCAGGCCGGCCTCGTGGTCACGCCGCGCGCCTGCGGCATCTGCGGCGCCTCGCATCTGACATGCGCAGCCTGGGCGCTCGATACGGCATGGAAGACCGAGGTCCCGCGCAACGCGATCCTGGCTCGCAACCTGGGGCAGATCGTGGAGTCGATCCAGAGCCTGCCGCGCCACCACTACGGCCTGTTCATGATCGATTACACGAACAAGAACTATTCCAAGTCCCCGTTCTACGAGGAGGCCGTCAAGCGGTGGGCGCCTTTCACCGGCAAGAACTATGAGGTCGGCGTCACCATCTCCGGCCGTCCCGTCGAGATCTATGCCCTGCTCGGCGGGCAGTGGCCCCATTCGAGCTACATGGTGCCTGGCGGCGTCATGTGCGCCCCGACGCTCACCGACGTGACGCGCGCCTGGTCGATCCTCGAGCACTTCCGCCGCAACTGGTTCGAGCCCATGTGGCTCGGCTGCTCGCTCGAGCGCTACGAGCAGATCCGTTCCTACAACGACTTCCTGGCCTGGCTGGACGAGCGGCCGGAGCACGCCAACTCCGATCTCGGCATGTTCTGGCGCATGTCGAAGGATATCGGCCTCGATAAGTACGGGCGTGGGCACCATAAGTATGTCTCCTGGGGCTACCTGCCGCACGAGGACCGGTACAACAAGCCGACCATCGAGAGCCGCAACGCATCCGTCATCATGAAAAGCGGCGTGTTCGACGGTGCCGCAGGCACGCACAAGCTGATGGATCAATCCTTCACGCGCGAGGACCTGAAGCACGCCTGGTATGACGAACCGCAGGCGCTCCATCCGTTCGACCGCACGACCAAGCCAATCCAGAAGAACGCCGTCGACCACGACGGAAAGTACTCATGGGCATCGGCCGTGCTGCATTCCCAGGACGGGCGCCTCGAGGCCGGGCCGCTGTCCCGCCAGTTGATCGCCGGCGGCAAGCACGGAGAGAGCTGGCAGCACTACGACCCGCTCGTGCTCGACATGTACAACAACATGGGCGGTGCGAGCGTCATGCTTCGCCACTTCGCGCGTATGCACGAGGGCGTGAAGCTCTATCGCGAGGCCGAGCGCATCCTGCGCGAGTTCCGGCTCAAGGACTCCTGGTACATCAAGCCGACCGAGAAGGACGGTCGCGGCTGGGGCGCCACCGAGGCCATCCGCGGCGCGCTTTGCCATTGGATCGAGGTCGAGGGCGGCAAGATCAAGAACTACCAGATCATCGCCCCGACCACATGGAATGTCGGCCCGCGGACATCAGACGGCGCACGCGGCCCGATCGAGGAGGCGTTGATCGGTACACCGATCTCGGATCCTCATGATCCGGTCGAGGTCGGCCACGTCTGCCGCTCTTACGATTCCTGCCTCGTGTGCACGGTCCATGCTTACGACGCCAAGTCCGGCAAGGAGCTTGCACATTTCCGGACAGCCTGATGACAGGCTACCCTTCGCTGCGCCGCCCGGTTGCGAGCGAGTCGGATCGGGGGGCGCGAGACATCGGGTCGCGCCGGAAAGAAAGCAGTGACATGAGCGGCAAGGGCAAGGACGAGGCGCTCCTGCAAAGGATTGCCGACATGATGGCGGCCGGGCTCGAGACGCAGACCGAGCCCTTCCCGGAAACCGAGAAGGAGTTCGGCGAAATCCTTACCGAGTTGCGGCAACTATCTCCTGACGATCTCAGGTCCAAGCTCGTCATCAGCGGCTTCGTCGATCATCCCTACGGACCGGAGCAGCAGCGCTGCTTCGAGTGCATGTACTATCTCGTGCATCGCAAGTGGTGCGACCTGCCGGAGCTTTCCGTGCCGGTGGAGCCCGACTGGTGGTGCCGTCTCTGGAGGATCTGAGTCGCGCGCAAGCTGTCGAGGTGCCTCATGGCCGAAGACGCTCAACTGCAGAACGATGTGCAAGAACGTCAGGAGATCGCCGCTCTTCTCGCCTCGGGGCTCGAGACGGAGGTGTTTCCGCGGGCCGATACCCATGAGGGCGTGCAGGAGATCATCGCGCGACTGAGGCGCGCCGATGGCGACCTCAAGTCCAAGCTCGTCATTGCCGGGTTCACCGACTATCCGGTCGAGCACGGCGGCATCGAGCAGCCGTGCGAGACCTGCATGTACTATCTCGTCCACCGCAGGTACTGCGAGCTTCCGGAACTCGACTGTCCGGTAGAGCCTCAGTGGTCATGCCGGTTGTGGCGCATCTAGCGAGGCAGGCTCATGTCCGGGGCTCGGGTTCAATGATCGCTGTCATCGGGTGTGGAAACGCCAACAGAACGGACGACGCAGCGGGGCTTGAGGTCATCAGGCTCCTCAAGGGATCGGAAGCGCTCCGTCGGCGCCCCGATGTTCAGTTGCTCGATGCCGGGACCGACGGGATGGCCGTCATGTTCGCGGCCCGTGGATGCACGACGCTGATCGTGGTCGATAGCTGTCGGACCGAGGCGGAGGCTGGCGCCATTTTCGAGGTGCCCGGAAGCGAAGTGGAGACGAAACACACGCCCTCCCTCAACTTGCACGATTTTCGCTGGGATCACGCACTCTACGCAGGCCGGCAGATCTACCGCGACGCGTTTCCCAAGGACGTGACGGCTTTTCTCATCGAGGCGCACTCCCTCGAGCTCGGTTGCGAACTTACTGCGGACGTTGCCCGCTCCGTTGCCGTCGTTGCGCAGCGGATCGAGGCTCGCATCATGGCGCGCACGGAGAGCAGACCTTGTCCGGAGACCCGATCATGACCGACGGCTGCGTTCTCGTCGTGCGGCGCGGGGCGCTGCATCTTACGCGTCAAGTCTATGAGCGCTTCTTCGATCGTTTGGACAACGTCGTGCTGCTGCGCGACGGCAGCAATCTCGTGATCCTTCCCGTGCGCCATCAAGCGGCGGGCGGCTATGTGATCAAGCTCCGCTCGGGCTCTGGCGACCGCGCCGTCGTTGCCGCGGACTTCTTCCGAGACAACGGCGTGGATGACGACATCCAGCTCACCCTTTCGGCGGCGTGGGACGAGCAGCGGGCCGCTCTGATCGCAGTGGGCGCATTCGACTGATAACTAAGTTTACATTATGCAATTTTCATAGACAATTTTGATGTAATGCGCTTACTCTATTGCCAATGAACTTTACCGCTCGAAGAAGCGGATCACGGGAGGGTGTGGCGTGGCAATCGGAGTCGAGGAGCAGGTCAACGCCGCTCTCGCTGCTGCCGAAGCAGAGACGGCAAGCCCCGCCGACCGCGCCGAGATGCTGATGGAGATTGCCATCGGCCTGCAGGTGAAGCCCAGGTCTCCCCAAGAGCTGATCGTTGCCGTCGAGCTATACGAGCGCGCGCTCACACTCTGTCCGCCCGAGCAGCCGCTGCTTGCCGCACGCATCCGCGCACGCAAGGCCACGGCCTTGCAGGCATTGCCTGAGGCGGGCACGGATTCGCTCGACAAGGCGCGTGAGGCGCTTGACGAGGCACTTCCCGTCATTCGCACGGACGGCGCGCCCGAGGAGCTGGCCGAGATCGAGATGAACCTCGGCCTCGTGTTGCAAAGCCTTGCCGGCGCCGGGAAGGCGCGCATCACCGACGCCATCTCCGCCTATCAGCGCGCGCTCCGTACCTTTGATCGCGCTCGGTTCCCTAAGGAATACGCGATCCTTCAGAACAATCTCGCAACGGCTTTTCTATCCATCCCCTTTGCCGATGAACGCGCGAAAATGCGCGAGGCCCTCGCCGTTCAGGCCTTCGAAGAGGGGCTTAAGGTCGTCAACCTGATCGACCATCCTGCCGAGTACGCGATGTTGCAGAACAACCTCGGTAACGCGCTTCAGTATGCGTCGTCGAGCCACGCCGTCGAAAACAACGTGCGCGCGCTCGAAGCCTACGACGAGGCGCTGAAGGTGCGTACGCGCGAGGCCATGCCCGTCGCCTATGCAAATACCATCGCCAACAAGGCGAACTGCGTCTGGAATCTTCCTGACGATCCCGAGAATCAGGACGCCGGCAACCGGCAGAACCTCGCAATAGCTGCAAGGCTTTATGCGGAGGCACGCGAGATCTTCAATGCCGCGGGAGAGCAGGAGAAGGCCCGCATTATGGCCGAGGCTATCGACCAGATCAGCCGCGAGAGCCTGTCGGTCGCGCATACGAATCGCACCGGATCAGCGAACGGACACCGCAGAGAAGGAGACCAGGTGCAATGATGGAAGGGGCTCTCTTGGATTCAACGGCGCTCGCGCTCGTCGCCGGCATTGTCGCCGCGTTGCTGGGCGGAACTGTGGGCGGCATCGTGACAGGCGGCAAGGCGTTGGGGACGGAGCTCGCGGCGTTCATGGGTGCCTTCTACGGCGTCGTCGCAGGCACTGTCGGTGTCGTGCTCGGTCTCCTCGCAACCGCGTACATCGGCTAGGGAGACGAACGATGCTTGAGATGGTCAGGAGCTCGGCGAGCCTCTTCTTTCAAGGCAAGCTCTTTGCCGAGCCGTTGAAAGCCTACACGCAGCTTGCGCTCGGCATTCTCATCGCGGCGATCGTCCTCGTCGCGGCCCGCGAGGGCGGCCTCGCTTTGGTTCCCGCCGCCGCTCTCGCGGGGTTCATCGCCGGCGCGCTGCAGCCATATCTCTTCCGCAACCTTCGCTATCGGTAGGTCAGGTGTCCGCGCTCGGGGCCATATCCACTGCGTCCACAGCGCCCGAGAGCGAGCGCAACGATTTCGCTCATCTCGTTGGCGACGTCGAGCGGCTGGAGATGATCTTCGACGGCTGGGATGAGACGGCCCGTGGCGCCGCGCGCGCTTACGGTCTCGCCTTAGAGACGCTCAACGGCGAGGCGTTGCGCCGCCTCGTAGCCGCTCTCAAACGCGACCCCGCAGCGCTCGCAGCCATGAAGCAGGCCGTAACCGACGAGGTCGTCTATGCCGTTATGCGCCGGCACGGCCTTGTCAAGCCGAGCCTCACCGAGCGCGTCGAGGCGGCGCTGGAGAGCATTCGTCCGATGCTCGCCTCTCACGGCGGTGACGTGGAGCTCGTCGGCATCGCGCCGCCCGCCATCGAGGTACGCTTCACGGGATCGTGCGACGGCTGTCCAGCTTCTGCACTCACCTTCCACGCCGGCGTGAAGAAGGCGGTCGAGGAGGCCTGTCCCGAGATCACCGAGATCCTCCAGGTGAAGGGTATGGCTTCCTCGCCAGCCAACGGCGAGACTGTGCGGTTCGTGAGCCCATTCGCGCTCGGAGCGGGCGGACAATGGCACTACGCTGCAAAGCTCTCGGACATACCCGAGGGCGGCATCAAGGCGCTGTGTCTCGAAGGCGAGAAGGTTCTGCTCTCTCGGCGCGGCTCTATCGTGACGTGTTTCCAGAATGCCTGCGCGCATCTCGGGCTGGCGCTCGACGACGGAGACATCGAGGACGGCATCATCACCTGTCCCTATCACGGCTTCCGCTATGACCTTTCGAGCGGCGAATGCCTGACCGCCCCCGCCGTGCAACTTCAACCGCATGCTGTCCGTGTCGTCGGATCGCGTATCGAAGTGAGGTTGCAAGAATAGCGATGCGCGTCTCGTTGAACCCAGTACGCCGGAAAGACAGGGAGCGCACACCGCTCCCCTCCGCGTTGCTGGACGCGAGCGGCGCCCGCATCATTCTCGGCCAGCGGGTTCCTCGAATGGGGCTCGTCGAGCCGATCGCGCCGTCGGATGGAACGCTGTTCGGGCCGCGCGGTGCAGCGCTTGGCGGCGAGGCTGGCCCGCTGTTCGTGTGCGACACGGGCCATCACCGGCTGATGGTCTGGAATGCGGCTCCAGGACACGACGTAACGCCCGCGGATCTCCTCATAGGCCAGCCCGACTTCAGGTCTGAGGGGCGAAATGCTCGCGGCCCTGTGGGAGCGTCGACTCTCAATGTGCCGACCGGCCTCGCCGCGCGGGATGGTGTGCTAGCCGTCGCCGACGCGTGGAACCATCGCGTCCTCATCTGGCACGGGTATCCCACAAGATCGAACCAGCCCGCGGATGTCGTGCTTGGACAAAGCGACTTCGTGAGCAATGCGCCGAACCGCGGCAGCGATGCACCCACCGCCGCCAGCCTCAACTGGTGCTATGGCGTCGCGATCGCGGACGGTGCGCTCTACGTGGCCGACACCGGAAACCGTCGTGTGCTCAAGTGGAACGGCATTCCCGAGGCCAGCGGCACGCCGGCCGATCTCGTGCTCGGGCAGGACGGTTTCGAAACGCGCGACGAGAACGGGGGACGCGTGCCCGGTGCCGCCGGAATGCGCTGGCCCCACGGCGTGGCGACGGACGGTGATCGTCTCTTCGTCGCCGACGCGGGCAACAACCGTATCATGGTTTGGGAGACCCCGCCGGGCCGCAACGGCGCACCATGTGCGTTCGTTCTCGGCCAGCGCCATACGGCAGGCGTCGATCACAACCAGGCGGCCTACTACCCGACTGCTGCATCGCTGAACATGCCCTATGGCGTCGCCGTGCTCGGCCGCAAGCTCGTGGCAGCGGACACTGCCAACTGCCGGATCGTCGGCTATGACCTCGACGGTCTCGCCATGGAGGCGGCGGCGCTCTGGCTCGCGGGTCAATCGACTTTCGAAGACAAGGGCGAGAACCGCTGGGGCGTACAGCAACGCGACAGCCTGTGCTGGCCGTACGGGATTTCGGCCTGTGGCTCGACAGTTGTCGTCGCCGACAGCGGCAACAACCGGGTGCTGATCTGGGAGGCCGCGCCATGACCGCAGCCACTCCTGCTTCCGCTCTCGTTGGCGCCCCCGGAACCCAGGCGCTTCAGATCCGAGTGCGGGGGCGTGTGCAGGGCGTCGGCTTCCGTCCGACAGTCTGGCGTCTGGCGCGCGAGCTGAGTTTGCGCGGAACGGTGCTCAACGATGCCGAGGGCGTGTTGATCCGCGCTGCCGGAGAAACCGCCACGCTTTCGACGTTCATCGCTCGCCTCGAGACCGAGTGTCCGCCTTTGGCGGCGATCGAAAGCATCGATGTGCTCCCCTATGCGGGGCCTGTTCCCGACCATTTCGACATCGTCGAAAGCCAGCATGGCACAGCCGATACCGAGGTGCCGCCGGATGCGGTCGTGTGCGCGGATTGCGCTGCCGAAATCCTCGATCCGTTCTCGCGCCGCTATCGCTATCCGTTCGCGACCTGCACCAATTGCGGTCCGCGCCTCACCATCATCGCCCGTATGCCCTATGACCGCACGGCGACCAGTATGGCGGCCTTCGATCTTTGCCCTGCGTGCGCGGCCGAGTATGGCGATCCGGCCGACCGCCGCTTCCATGCCGAGACGACGGCGTGTCATGTGTGCGGGCCGCGCGCTCGGCTCATCCGTTTCGACGGACGCGCCGTAAGCTTTGATCAGAGCTCGATGCTGGACGACGTCGACGCGACGCTCGGGCTCATTCAGAAAGGCGAGATCGTCGCCATTAAGGGGCTCGGCGGCTATCATCTCGCTTGCGATGCGACACAGGCTGTTGCTGTCGAACGACTGCGTGCCTTGAAGCAGCGTGACCGCAAACCGTTCGCGCTCATGGCGCGTGACCTCGACGTCATCCGCGATTACGCCGCCGTCGGAACGGAAGAGGAAGCGACGCTCACGAGCGCGGCCGGGCCTATCGTTCTGCTTCAGGCCGCGGGCGGCAAGCGCCTTCCCGATGCGATTGCACCGGGTCTTTCCACGCTCGGCTTCATGTTGCCTACGACACCGCTGCACACGCTGCTCCTGCGCCGCATGAGGCGTCCTGTCGTCATGACCTCGGGCAACATCTCGAATACGCCGCAGGTCATCTCAGATGAGGACGCGCGCGAAAGGCTCGGGACGATTGCGCCGTTCGCGCTGGTGCATGACCGTGACATCCTCAACCGCGTGGACGATTCCGTCGTACGGTTCGCGGCTGGCGCGGTCCGCGTTCTGCGGCGCTCACGGGGTTACGCGCCCGCGCCTGTGCGCCTGCCGCGCGGATTCGAGACGGCGCCTGAGCTGCTTGCGCTGGGCGGCGATCTCAAATCGACCTTCTGTTTCGTAAAGTCCGGCAACGCGGTGCTGTCCCAGCACATCGGCGATCTCGACGACGTGCAGACATTCGACGACCTCACGCGCACGATCGCTCTCTTCCGCGAGATGCTTGCAGCATCCCCTGGCATGATCGTGGCGGACCTGCATCCGACCTACCGTAGCACCGCGCTCGCCAGGAAGATGGCCGCAGCCGACGGGATGCCGCTTCTCCACGTTCAACATCATCACGCGCACATTGCGAGTTGCCTTGCCGAAAACGGCCACCCGCTGGATGCGTCTCCCGTGCTCGGGATTCCGCTCGACGGCCTCGGCTACGGATCGGACGGCGAAATCTGGGGTGGCGAGTTCCTGCTGGCTGACTACGTCGGCTTTACGCGGCTCGGAACATTCAAGCCTGTTCCGATGCTGGGTGGCGACAAAGCCTCCCGCGAGCCCTGGCGCAATCTCTATGCACACCTGATGGCCGAGATGGGCTGGTGCAACTTCGCGATGAACTTTGCGGAGCTCGACATCCATCGCGCGCTGGCCGCGAAGCCGCGCAAAATCCTCGACGCAATGCTGGCGGATGGCGTGAACGCGCCCAAGGCATCGTCGTGCGGCCGGCTGTTCGACGCCATGGCGGCCGCCCTCGGGCTCGCGTTCGAGCGGCAAAGTTACGAAGGCGAGGCTGCGGCTCAGCTCGAGGCCACCGTCGACCGGGATGCACTCGACAACGAGGATCGCGCTCTCGACTATCCGTTCACCATCCCGAACCTCAAACAGTCGGGCCTGCCTTACATCGAGCCGCTCGCCGTGTGGAACGCTGTGTTCGGCGACCTCATCCTCAAGACTCCGGCCGGCGTTATCGCTGCCCGACTCCATCGCGGCCTCGCGCGCGTTCTTTGCGCAATGGCCGTCAAGCTCGCCCGGCGCGACAGCGAGACAGGAGCTCGCTTCGACACCGTGGCGCTCTCCGGCGGCTGCTTCCAGAATCGCATTCTTCTGGAGCTGACCGTCCGCCTGCTCGAGGAGCAGGGTTTCTCCGTCCTGACGCAGAAGGTTGTCCCCGCGGGAGATGGGGGACTAGCGCTCGGTCAGGCGGCGATCGCTGCGGCGCAAATCATAAGAAACGGCACGCAAGACATAAGACCAATCGGAGGAAGCAACCCATGTGCCTCGGAATCCCAGGGCGCATCGTAGCCATCGACGATGCGGTGAGAAAGCTGGCTACGGTCGACGTCTCCGGCGTCAAGCGCCAGATCAACGTCGCCTGCATCGTGTCGGAGGACCATCCGGTCGAGGCCTGCGTCGGCGACTGGGTGCTCGTCCACGTCGGATTTGCGATGAGCCGCATCGACGAAGCAGAAGCCGCTGAAACCCTGAAAGTGTTGACCGAGCTTGGCGAGGCGCAGGCCGAGATGGAGGCCATGCGTCTCTCCGGAGCAGCATAGGAGGGCGTGCCATGCCCAATGAGACCGAACTTTCGAGTCTCTATCCGTTTCTACACGGCAAAGCGCAGGATCCGGAAAAGCTCGATGCTGCGCTCTTGCATTCCGTTGCCGAGAAGGCGCGCGAGAGCCGAGACACGAACGCCGCATTCTTCGCCGAGAGCGGGACGACGCTTGTCGCGGCGGCGAAGGCCCTTGCGGATCTCTATCGCCGCGGCGGGCGGCTCTTCTCGATGGGCAATGGCGGGTCGAGCTGCGATGCCTCACACGTTGCCGTCGAGTTCGTGCATCCCATCACGGCCGGCCGGCCGGCGCTCGCCGCGACCAATCTGGTCGCCGACCTCGCCATGATCTCCGCCGTCGGCAACGACGTCGGATTCGAGCACGTCTTCGTGCGCCAGATCATCGCCCAGGGCCGCGCAGGCGACGGCCTCATCGGGATCTCGACGAGCGGCAACTCGACGAACCTCATCGCGGCGTTCGCCAAGGCGAAGGAAATGGGGCTCGTGACTATCGGGCTGGCCGGCGGCGACGGCGGGCGCATGAAAACGTCGGGTGCCGTCGACTACTGCCTCGTGGTGCCGACGCAATCGATCCATCGCACCCAGGAATGCCACGTCACGGCCTACCACATCCTCTGGGATCTCGTTCATACGCTGCTGGCCGACGACCGCGGGTCCGCAGCCAGCAAAGGAGCGGCGGCATGAAATACGTCGAGGAGTTCCGTGACGCCGAGAAGGCGAAAGTGCTGGTCCACGAGATCGACAAGCTGGTCGCCGAGATCGACGTGGCGAAGGAGCGGCCGATCGCGATCATGGAGGTGTGCGGCGGACATACCCATTCGATCTTCCGCTATGGCCTCGAAGGCATGCTGCCGAAGGAGATCGAGCTGGTGCACGGACCCGGCTGCCCGGTCTGCGTGCTTCCGATGGGGCGCGTCGACGATTGCGTTGCCATCGCGGAACGCCCGGAGGTGATTTTCACGACATTCGGCGACGCCATGCGCGTGCCGGGATCGAAGAAAAGCCTGCTGCAGGCCAAGGCCGACGGCGCCGACGTGCGCATGGTCTATTCGCCCATGGACGCGCTCGCGCTTGCCAAGAAGAACCCGGATCGCGAAGTGGTCTTCTTCGCCATCGGCTTCGAGACGACGATCCCGTCGACGGCGCTGACGATCCTGCAAGCCCAGGCCGAGGGCGTCGAGAACTTCTCCGTCTTCTGCAATCACATCACCATCGTACCAACGATCAAGGCCATCCTCGATAGCCCTGACCTGCAACTCGATGGCTTCCTTGGGCCGGGCCACGTTTCCATGGTGATCGGCACGGCGCCTTACGAGTTCATATCGCACCACTATAAGCGGCCGATGGTGGTTGCGGGATTCGAGCCTCTCGATGTCCTGCAGTCGATCTGGATGGTGCTGAAGCAGATCAAGGAGGGCCGGGCCGAGATTGAGAACCAATACGCGCGCATCGTCCCGGACGCAGGCAACAGGGCCGCGCTCACGGCTTTGAGCGAAGTCTACGAGCTGCGCGAGTTCTTCGAGTGGCGGGGCCTTGGATCCATCGATCACTCGGGCGTCCGGATCCGCGCGGCATACCGCGCCTTCGATGCGGAAGCGAAGTTCGCTACCCCCAACATCAAGATCGCCGATCCGAAATCCTGCCAGTGCGGCGAGGTTCTGAAGGGCGTGATCAAGCCCTGGCAGTGCAAGGTGTTCGGGAGCGCGTGCAATCCCGAGACGCCGCTCGGCGCGCTGATGGTGTCGTCGGAAGGCGCCTGCGCGGCCTATTACCAGTACGGCGGTGTCAAGAAGCGCGAGGCCGTGTCGTGAACGTCATGCCCACGCCCCGCCGTCGCAGCTTCGGCCACATCTCGGTCCCGAAGGTCACGCTGGCCCACGGCGGCGGCGGCAAGGCCATGAAGGATCTGATCGACGATGTGTTCGTGTCGACTTTCGACAACGCGGCGCTGGCACCGCTCGAGGATCAGGCGCGCTTCGATCTCTCGGACCTTGCCCGATATGGCGATCGGCTCGCCTTCACGACCGACTCATTCGTCGTCCATCCGCTGTTCTTCCCGGGAGGCGACATCGGCAAGCTCGCGGTGTGCGGCACAGTCAACGATCTGGCCGTAGGTGGAGCGCAACCGCTCTACCTGTCCTGCGCGGCAATCGTGGAGGAGGGCGTCGAGGTCGACCTGCTGCGGCGCGTCGCGGCATCCATGGCGGCGACGGCGCGTGAGGTAGGCGTCGAAATCGTCACCGGCGACACCAAGGTCGTCCAGAGAGGCGCCTGCGACAAGATCTTCCTGACCACCACCGGCATCGGCGTCATCCGGACCGATGTGACACTCGGCGCCGACAGGGCGCGTCCGGGCGATGTCGTGCTTGTCAACGGCGTACTCGGCGATCACGGTGCCGCCATCCTCGGCGCGCGCGGCGACATGGCCCTCGACAGCCCTATCGAGAGCGACTGCGCACCGCTCAATGGCATGATCGATGCGCTCCTCGCTGCGGCTCCGGGAACGCGCGCCATCCGCGACGCGACAAGGGGCGGTGTCGCCACCGTGCTCAATGAGATGGCGCAGGCATCGCAAGTATCCATCGCTATCGATGAGCGCGTGACGCCTCTGCGGCCGGAGGTCCGCGCCTTCTGCGAGATTCTTGGCCTCGATCCTCTCTATCTCGCCAACGAAGGGAAAATCGTCGCCATCGTTCCGCCGGACGAAGCCGACGCCGCGATTCAAGCCCTGCGCTCGCATCCGTTCGGGCAAGAAGCCGCAGTGATTGGAGAAGTAAAAAACGGCGAGCCGGGACGTGTGGTTATGAGCACGGTGTTCGGCGGAACCCGCATCGTCGACATGCTGGTCGGCGACCAACTGCCGAGGATCTGCTGACATGCACGAGCTTGGCATCACGAGAAATGTCGTCGCCATCGCCTCCGAGGCCGCTCAAGGGCGCCGCGTGCTCAAGGTCACGCTCGAGGTCGGACGGTTGTCGGGTGTCATGACGGAAGCCATTCGCTTCTGCTTCGACACTGTGGCTGAGGGCACCGCGCTCGATGGCGCGGAGCTCGAGATTCGCGAAATCGACGCCCAGGCGCGTTGCCTGGCCTGCGGAACCGTCTACGCGATGCCGACGCTTTTCACTGCCTGTGCCTGCGGCAGCCGCGAGTGCGAGCGCCTGGCCGGCGAAGAGCTGAAGATCAAAACCATCGAGCTTGAGGAGGCTGCGTGATGTGCGGAACATGCGGATGTAGCGGCACCAATAGAGTCACGATCACCAATCTCGAGTCCGGCTTGACGGCAACGCTCGACCGAGACGCGCGCGATCATGACCACGAGCATGTGCATGAGGACGGAACACGGCACAGCCATCCGCACCATCATGGCCACCACCATGATCATCATCACGACCATGACCGCCACCACCATACCCACGAGCACGCTGGCCACCATCACCATCATCACCACGCTCATGAGCACACACATGCCGATGGCACGACGCACAGCCACCCGCATGTGCACGGCTACGCCCATGATCACGCGGCCAAAAGCGAGCAAGAGACCATCGTAACTCTCGAAGCCAGGCTTCTCGCGAAAAATGACGCCTTGGCCGAAAGGAACCGTGCGTGGTTCCGAGGTCGCGAGATCCTGGCGCTCAATCTGGTCAGCTCTCCGGGGTCCGGAAAGACGACGTTGCTCGAGCGCGCGATCCGCGATCTGGGGAGCGAGGCTTTCATTGCCGTGATCGAGGGCGATCAGGCCACCGTCAACGACAGCGAGCGGATCCGGGCCGCCGGAGCGCCCTGCGTGCAGGTCAACACCGGCACGGGATGCCATCTCGAAGCGGACATGATCGCGCGCGGGTTGGCGGAGTTGAAGCCGCCCGTCGGATCCATGGTCTTGATCGAGAATGTCGGCAACCTCGTGTGTCCTGCTCTGTTCGATCTCGGCGAGCACGCGAAGGTGGCCATCCTCTCCGTCACCGAAGGCGAGGACAAGCCGCTCAAATACCCGCACATGTTCCAGGCCAGCCGGGCTGTGCTGCTCAACAAGATCGACCTTGTTCCGCACCTCGATTTCGATGTCGAGAAAGCCGTCGAGAACGCCCGCGTCGTGAACCCCGACATTGCCGTGTTCCGGGTATCCGCCCGTACGGGCGAAGGGTTGGCGGCCTGGTACGGCTGGGTTCGCGAGCAGGCTGCGGCCGTGCGCGCAAGCCCGTTCTGAACGCCAACGTCAATCTTCAACTGGGAGGACTTGAACAGATGAAAATAAGGACTTTCGGGCAGTGGCTTGGCGCTGCCACCATAATCGCCATGGCGCTCGCCACGCCCGCCGCCGCGCATGTCGGCGCGGGTGACGCGCACGGGTTCATGCACGGCCTTGCCCCTCCGATCGGTGGCCTAGACCACGTGCTTGCGATGGTCGCCGTCGGCCTCTTGGGCGCGAGCCTCGGTGGACGCGCGATCTGGATGGTGCCGGCGGCGTTCATCGTCATGATGGCGGCCGGTGGCCTATTGGGCATGGCGCACGCGTCGCTGCCCTACGTCGAGCTCGGCATCGCCGCGTCGGTGGTCGTTCTGGGGCTTGCCGTTGCATTGCGCCTGACGATGCCGACAGTCGCCGCCATGGCGCTCGTTGGCTTCTTCGCGATCTTCCACGGGTTCGCCCATGGCGCGGAGATGCCCGCCGATGCCTCGGCGGCCGGCTATGCGTTCGGGTTCATGCTGGCAACGGCCCTCTTGCATGCGATTGGCATCGCATTGGGGCTCGGGATCGGCCGCATTGGCCGGGCCGGGGAGAATGTCAGCCAGGTCGGAGGGGCCGCGTTGTCTCTGGCCGGTGTGGCGCTGATCGGCGGCTGGCTTTAGGGGGTGGATCATCGGGAGCGGCGCAGGAGGAAAGCAGCCTGCGCCGCGACCGGCTAGTCCGTCAGCGTCACCAAGTGCTCGACGGAGCTGTATCGTCGCTCCATTTCGTTCAGGCGATGCTCCATCATGTCGCGTATGCTTACAATGCCGACAAGTTGGGTGCCGTTGACCACCGGGACGTGCCGAATGTGATGTTGCTTCATCAGGCGCATCACCTCCGATAGATGGCACTCAGGCGTGCATGTGACCACGCGGCGCGTCATCAACGCCGACACTGGCAAAAGGTGCAACTCGCCACGGCGCTCGGCCAGGCTGTAGGCAATGTCGCGTTCGGAGATGATGCCGTCTGGCGTTCGGCCGTCGTGGCTGACAACCATCACGCCGACGCGGTGCCGCTGAAGCAAGCGTGCGAGCGTGCCGATTGTTTCATTCGGCTTTACCGTCAGCACATGATTTTCTTTTCCATTGAGAAGATCGCAAACTTTCATCGCGTCTCATCCCTTTCAGATTATATTGCGTCGCATTATTGATGCGGAATTTGCCGGTGCTGCAGAGCGGCTTTTCATTGAAAAGCGAACCTCAAATTGTGGGTCCGGCGCCTTTTATGAAGGCACTCGCCCGCAGTTCCCGCAATCTTGAGATTGTCGCGCGACATCATGTGCATTGACGGCGCGAAAGGAGCAGGGGCGCCGTAGAATGCAAAGGACGGAGTATTTTATTCGGAAGTACGTAATTCTACGTGAGGCGTGCACACATTCGTGCGCGCTCAGCGGACGCGGATGTGCTCGTGCGCATGCGTGTGCCGGTCACCGTGTCTGTGGCGCGTGGTCTCGATCGTTGCCGGGATCATCGTGATCCGCCCATGGCGGGCGCCGCGCTCGGCGATAATCTCGTTTGCAAGCTGCTGGACTGCCTTGGATTTACCTCTTAGAACCGCAACCTCCATGCAGCTCTCATGATCGAGAGAGATACGCATGGTCGCCACCGAAAGATCATGGGCGCGTTGGAAGGCATGCGCGAGTCGTTGGGGCAGGTCGCGCGTTTCCTGGTCGTAGACGTAGACGACGCTCGCGATACAGTCGCCGGAGGACGAGGCTTCGTCCGTTTCCGATATCCCGGCCCGGACGAGGTCTCGAATTATTTCGGATCTGTTTTGATAGCCCCGCGCTTCGGCGAGCTTTTCGATTGCATTGTAAAGTTGATTATCAATCGTGATCGTTATCCGTTGCACGCACGCCTCACTCGCCGAAAACGGCTCACAGTATGAGGATTGGAAATAGACTTCATACTTTATCACGCCTTGACTGAATGAAAAGATCAATTCGGGAGGCGTGTCATGCGTTTTGTTGTGGCGGCTGAGTCTGTTCTCGTAGTCGCGTTGCTTGGCACGGCGGCGCGCGCACAGCAGGTGCAAGAGCTCCCGACCGTAACGGTAACGACAACGCAGCCGAAAGCGACAAAGAAGGCGACGAGTAAAGCGCCGTCAGGACCGCAGGCGCCGCCATCGTCCGCATCAAGCGAAGAGGAAGCGAGCGCGCTCGAGTTCGCGCCGGCCGATGAGTTGGATCCGCGCGCCGCCAAGATCGGTGTCGCACAGGCTGCGAGCCAGGGTTTGGTCACGGCGTCGGAGCTGGCGGCACGGCCGGTCTACAGAACGGGCGAATTGTTCGAGGCCGTGCCAGGATTGATCGTCACGCAGCATAGTGGCGAGGGTAAAGCCAACCAGTACTTTCTGCGCGGCTTCAATCTGGATCACGGAACGGACCTTGCGATCACCATCGACGGCATGCCGGTGAACATGAGGACTCATGGCCATGGCCAGGGCTACGCGGACACCAACTTCATCATTCCTGAGATCGTTCGGGGGCTCGCGTTTCGTAAAGGCCCCTACTTCGCCTCGGAGGGCGATTTCGCGTCGGCTGGCGCCATCCATCTCGATGTGTTCGATATGCCGAAACCTAGCTTCGCCAAGGTCGAGATTGGAGAGTTCGGACATCGACGTGCCGTTGCCGCGGCATCGGCTCCTGTAGGAGTGGACGGGACGCTGATGGTTGCAGGCGAGATCGCACGTTTCGACGGCCCGTGGGAGAACCCCAACGACGTGCACAGGCTTAACGGTGTCGTGCGCTACTCCAATGGATCATACAACAACGGCTTCGCGCTGACGGCGATGGCCTACGAGGGACACTGGAACGCGACCGACCAGATCCCCCTATACGCCGTCGAGTCCGGCATCCTCAATCGCTTCGGCGCCATCGATCCCACGGACGGCGGCACCTCGCACCGCTACAGCCTATCCGGGCGCTGGCACGCAACGGACTCGGACTCCGCAACACGCGTCAATGCCTATCTTGTGAAAAGCGATCTGGCGCTGTTCAACAACTTCACGTACTTCCTCAACGATCCCGCCAACGGCGATCAGTTCCAGCAGGCTGATGACCGCGTGCTCGTGGGCGGTAGCGCAAGCAAGACCTTTTTCTCGAGCGTGGCGGACGGCGTGAAGAGCGCGACGACCATCGGTTTCGACACGCGCTACGACGACATTGATGTTGGATTGTACAATACCAAAGAGCGCAAGCGGCTTTCGACCGTGCGCGAGGACTCGGTCAGGGAGGCGAGCGCCGGTGTCTTCGTCGAGAATACGCTGCGCTGGACGGACTGGTTGCGTACGACCGTCGGCCTTCGCGGAGATCTCTTTCACGTCGATGTGTCGAGCGATCGCATCGAGAACTCGGGGGACGAGACCGATGCGATTCTGAGTCCCAAGGCAGGGCTCGTGCTTGGCCCCTGGGCCAGCACAGAGCTGTACCTGAACGCAGGAACCGGCTTCCATAGCAATGACGCGCGCGGCACGGTGACGACGATAGATCCGGGGAGCACGCCCCCGCAGCCGGTCGATCCGGCGCCCCTGCTGGTGCGCTCGGAAGGTGCCGAGGTTGGGATCAGGACGCAGCCGACGCGCGGCATCACAAGCACGCTTTCGGCGTTCCTTCTCGATTTCGATTCCGAGATCGTTTTCGTTGGCGATGCGGGCACCACGGAGGCCAGCCGGCCGAGTCGCCGTATCGGCGCCGAGTTCACGCTCCAGGCCGAGCTCTTGCCCTGGCTGTTTCTCGACCTCGATGCCGCCTACACACGCGCGCGCTTCAAGGATCACTCTCCCGACGGAAGGCGAATTCCGGGTGCTATCGAAGGCGTCATAACGGCTGGGCTCTCGTTTCAAGACGTCTGGGGCGGCTTCTTCGGCGGCATCAACGTGCGCTACTTCGGACCGCGTCCGCTCATCGAGGACAACAGCGTCCGCTCCGAGTCCAGTACGCCGGTCTCGGCCCGGCTCGGATACAAGTTCGGCGACGGGCTGATCGTTCAGGTGGACGCCTACAACCTCTTCGACGAGACCGCGAGCCAGATCGATTACTTCTACGAGTCGAGCTTCCCGTCCGGAGCGTCGGCGGTCGAAGACATTCATTTCCACCCGCTCGAGCCGAGATCGTTCCGCCTCGCCATAACGAAGGAATGGTGACCGGACCTAACGACTGGCCCGAAAAGGTACCGGCGACCTTTTCGTTGTCGCCAAGCAGCGACCGACTTCACCAGCGACATCGGCTATAGGCTCAACCCAATAGACGCCCCTCTATGCAACCACATGATTAAAATAGATAATCTGCAAGAATAGAGGGCTCAATCTCTGCCCATGGGGCTGTCGGTTGCAGCTGGCGGAAACCCGAGGAGCGAGTGCGAACTTGAGTCCGAAGGGTTCGGGAGCAAAGCTACCCGGCCGCGAGCCCATGCGGAGCGCGAAAAAAATTGGCGGAAGGGGTGTCTAGAAGCACTCCATCCGGCTCCGTCCAGAACGCTCCAACAATGCGCTGATGTACAACGCCGATTCCCGCATTTTCCGTCTGGACGTGTCCGGAACATTCCGGCACCATCCAACTCTGCTTTGTAGGCAGGGTGACGGCTAGAAAGGTGGCGGACGGTGCGGGAATCGAACCGACTCAGCGCGGTGAAGGTCGCCAAGCTCAAGGAGCCGGGCCGCTACGCGGACGGGCATGGCCTCTATCTGCAAGTTTCCCAATGGGGTACCAAGGCGTGGATCTTCCGCTTCATGAAGAACGGCCGCGCCCGGCACATGGGCCTGGGTCCGCTCCACACGCTTACCCTTCAAGAGGCCCGTGAACGCGCCAGGAAGGCGCGCCAGGCCCTTCTCGACGGCATTGACCCCATAGAGGACCGGACAAGCCTCCGCCTTGCGGCACGCGCCGAGGCGGCCAAGCGCATGACGTTTAAGGAGGCGGCAGAGAAGTACATCGCCGCGCACCGGGCGGGCTGGAAGAATGAAAAGCACGCCGATCAGTGGGAGGCGACGCTTTCCACTTACGCCTATCCTGTTATCGGCAACCTATCCGTGGCCGACATCGAGATCGGGCACATTACACGGATCCTCGAGCCGATCTGGACCGAGAAGACTGAGACAGCGAGCCGTGTCCGCGGCCGTATCGAGGCGGTTCTTGATTGGGCGTCCGTTCGCGGTCATCGCACCGGTGAGAATCCGGCCCGCTGGCGCGGCCACCTCGAAAAGATCCTGCCTTCGAAAACCAAGGTGCGCGCGGTTCGACACATGCCGGCCATGCCGTATGCCGAGGTCGGCGCTTTTGTTCGGGAGCTTCGCGACGTGAACTCAATCTCAGCGCAGGCGCTCGAGTTCACGATCCTCACAGCTTGCCGCACGGCCGAGGTGACCGACGCGCGCTGGGACGAAATCGATTTCGCAAAGAAGATCTGGACCGTTCCCGGCGAGCGCACCAAATCCGGTCGGCCGCACCGCGTGCCCCTGTCCCCGCGGGCGATCGAGATCCTCAAGACGGTGCCGCGGATAAAGGGCAATCCGTTCGTGTTCCATGGTGCGCGCGAAGGCCAGCACCTCTCGAACATGGCCATGTTGGAAGCCCTGCGAGAGCGGAGGGACCGAACTTTCACCGTTCACGGCTTCCGATCGACCTTCCGAGATTGGGCGGCCGAGCAGACCAACTTCCCCCGTGAGATCGCGGAGGCTGCTCTCGCTCACGTCCTCGGCGACAAGACCGAGGCTGCGTACCAGCGCGGCGATCTTCTCGAGAAGCGTCGCAAGTTGATGGAGGCCTGGGCGGGGTTCTGCGCACGGCCGGCGCCGATCGCAGGGAACGTCCGCGGGTTGAGGGCGATCCGATGAGCCCGAGCAAGAAAACCCTCGGCTCGGGCATCACCCAGCGAGAGCATGTCACCTATGTACCTGGCGTGCCGCTTCCCGAAGGCGGGTTGCGAAATGTCATCGCGCCGCCGATCGAGGAAGTTTGGGAGGAGTATCGGGTCGCGTGCCAGAAAACACTCCGCCACTTCGGCCTGCCGGACGATCTGCGGCCGGTGCTCTGGCTCGACAAGGAAAAGTGGGAAGAGCTACGCCCGGACCTCCGCGCCGCAGTGGAAGCGGTTTGGGAACATCGTGCTGACAACGGCGCTTGGGCGCTTTTCAACTCGGCGGAAGAATGGAAGCGCGGCACGATAATGAGCGTCGACAATGCGGCGAAGCACGACGAGTTCCTATTGAGTGACAGCCCCGCCGGTTATGCGGCACGCCTTCTTTTTTTGATTGAGGCCGCAACACGGATCCTGAGGGAGCTCGAGAGCATTGTCCCGAGCGGGCAAGAGCTTAGGCCGCTGCGTCTCTGCGAACTCATGCGAACAATAGGCGGGCTGGAAACGGAAATCAGAATAAAGAAGGTTTGGGAGCCGACCGCGCTTGTCCGCGTGGGGCAGCTCAGCGCATTCATCCCCGCCCGCGACGCACATAACCGGCAGCGGCGAAATGCCAGAAGCGAAGAATGGAGAAAGTGGCAGAACGTCGCCGACAAATATTGGAAAAAGCATCCGCAGTGGGGATGTCGCGCGGTCGCCAAGCTCGTAAAGAGTGAATTAGGTTCGGACGCCTCCACGGAGACTATTCGGCGGCGCATAAAGCGTGGGCAAGGCTGATTTGAGATACCCGCCGCATCACTCCACACTTGGCTCTGGATACTACATCCGGAGGACACAGCACCATGGCTCTGGCCATCGTCGACGACACCCCATCGCCTGCCGCGCAGCGTCTGATCCTGCGCCGCGATGTCGAGTACCGCACGGGCCTGCCGAGATCGACACTCTATGAGATGATCAAGGCGGGCCTCTTCCCACGGCCCGTTCAGCTCACGCCCCGCCTGTCAGCCTTCGTCGAGTCTGAGGTGGACGAGTGGATCGCTCAGCGGATCGCCACTCGGGGAGGAGACGAGCGCACAACGCCGTCATGAGGCGGCGTGGGAAGTCGGCCTAGAGACGAGAGACCCCGGAGGAGCGTTTCCGCGCTCGACCAGGGCCTATGTGTGTGGCGTCCGCGTAGAGGCATCTACAGGGACAGATCTATGACACGCCATTTATACCGCGCTTCGCATGCGCGCGCAACGGCGCCATCGGCCCCTGTGCATGGAGTCATCGGGGCACGATGGAGACCGAAGAGGCGGCTATCGCCGCCGGAGTGGGCGCGCATGTAGCGCTGCCTGTACCGCCATCCGTAAACAGGTGCTGGCGGAACGTCCGCGGCGTCGGGCGTGTCCGGACAGCGCGTTACCGCGCATGGGTCGACGAGGCCGGCTGGGAGCTCCTGGGCCAGCACCCGCGCGCCATACCTGGACCAGTCGCCATCACGATACGAGCTGGGCGACCACAACGGCGACGCGATCTCGATAACGTCCTAAAACCGCTTCTGGATCTGCTGGTGGCCACGCACGTCATCCAGGATGACAGCTTTGTCGTGGCACTCAGCGCGGCGTGGGACGATGCCATAGCGTCCGGACGCTGCACGGTGACTGTCGAGTCGATCGGAGGTGCCGCATGAGCGCCCCCGATGCGCGCACCGCGAGGATCCTGACGGCACTAAAGATCCGCATTCTCGGCCTGGAGGAGGAGTACGACGCGCTCGCAGCAGAGATGGATGAACTCGCGGCGCGCATGGACTGGCTGCTCGCTGAGGCCTGGGAGCGACACGATCGGCTGGTCGATATGCGCGCACTCGCGTTCCGCCTCTCAGATCAGAACGATCAGCAGCGGCGAGAGGCGGCATGACAGTCGCCGCGCTGCCCACCCGAAAGAGAAAGTCGCGACCCGGGGCACCCCCTGAGGACGTAGAGTTGTGGCGCAACGGATTGATTGTGGGCCCGACCGGGCCCCGCGCCAACGTCGCAAATGCCATTCACGCCCTCCGCTACTGTCCGCTGTGGGCAGGTGTTCTCGCGTTCGACGAGCACGCCATGCGCACCGTTGCGCTCAAGGCCCCGCCCTGGGATTCCGTTGCCCATGACCATCCGCCGCGCACCTGGACGCCGCGCGACGACGTGCTGGCAACGAAATGGTTTCAGCATGCCAACATCGGCGTCGCTCTGAACATCGCACAGCAGGCGATAGAAACCGTCGCGCAGGACGCAACTTTTCATCCGATCCGCGACTACCTCGGATCGCTCGAGTGGGATCGCAAGCCTCGGGTCGACCGATTCGCCGGCCGCTATCTCGGCGCCGTCGACACCCTCTTTGCCCGCTCGGTCGGGCGCGCATTCCTCGTCTCAGCCGTCGCCCGGGTCTATCGGCCCGGCGCCAAAGCGGATCACATGCTGATCCTCGAGGGGCCCCAAGGGCGCGGCAAGTCCTCCGCCCTCGCCGCCTTGGCCCAGCCCTGGCACTCCGACGAACTGGCGGATCTGGGCAGCAAGGATGCCGCGATGCAGGCCCGCGCCGCATGGCTCATCGAAATCGCCGAGCTCGAGTCGATGAACCGGGCCGACGTCTCAAAAATCAAAGCCTTCCTCTCCCGCACGACAGACCGCTTCAGACCGCCATACGGCTCGCGCATCATCGAGGTGCCGCGCCAGTGCGTGTTCGCCGGTTCGACCAACAGCGATACCTACCTCCGCGACGAAACCGGCGGTCGGCGCTTCTGGCCGATCAAGGTCGGCCGCATTGATCTCAACGCCATCCGGCGCGATCGCGATCAGATCTGGGCGGAAGCCGTGGCGCTATTCAAGGCGGGCGAACGGTGGTGGCTCGAGGGATCAGCGGCCACGCTTGCATCTCACGAGCAGATGGCGCGGCTCATTGACGATCCATGGGACGCCCTGATCGATGACTTTGTGCACACCCGGCAAAACGTCAGCATTCCCGAGATACTGCAAAGTGCCCTGAAACTCGACGAGGCCCGGTGGGATCAAACCAACCGAAATCGCGTCGCTCGCTGCCTGCTCAGCCGCGGATGGGAGCGCTACCAGTTCCGCGCAGAGTCGGGGAAACGCGAGTGGCGCTACAAGCGGGGCGCGTTGCAGTCCGATCTCGATCTTCACTCTCAGTCACCAGTGGAAGACCGGTGACAAGGATGAACCGGTGACAGGAAAAACGTCCGGCAATCAATCACGTCACCAGTGTCACCAGTGTATGGGCACACAAGGAAAGAAGCGTGATCTGTTCTCATAGAAGTTTGCGAAACCGGTGGTGACAAGCGGTGACTGGTGACAAGGGGGCTCTTGGAACACTCGTCGATCATCATTTTTACGCGGTCCACTTGGCAGCGCACTCGACGGATCGAAAACGGAAGATATGTCCGCCAAAGATAAGAAAAAGACAAGCATATATTGACACTTACTGAGAACAGCTCATACTACCATCAATTCTACCTACAAACTTGAGTGACAAAAGTAGCTCATGGACAGACCACGGATATGGCCTGCTAGGCCGCAGGGTAAATCGAAGATCGGGACCGGAAAGGTGATCCTGTCGAATGTCGACGGACGGTCAACGGCGATGCGCCGCTACAAAGAGGTCTTGGCTCAGCTTGTGAGCGATGCCGGCGGCGATCCATCCGAAGCAGTCATGCTGATCATGCGGCGCGCCGCGACGATCGCCGTTTGGTGCGAGCAAGCTGAGGTGGCCATGGCCAACGGGGGCACCCTCGATATTGCCGAGTTCACGACCGCAACGAACGCGCTGCGCCGCCTCTTGATCGACATCGGCCTTGAACGCCGGCCGAAGGACGTCACTCCGACCCTGGATCAGTACCTGCGCGCTAAGGCGGCAGATCGCGAGGTCGCGGCATGAAGACCAAGGTCACCATGCGGCAGGCCCTCGCCGATCCCGCTTTGCTCGGCAAGGTGCTCCAGGGTGATAGCTGGCGGTCCTGGCGCATCGTACTGATCGCGATGATGGGCGAGGCGCTCGAGACCGACGAGATCGAGATCTATCAGCGCATCGCCGGAGGCCGGAAGCATCCGCCGCCAAGGATGGTCGCCGAGCTGTTTGCCATTATCGGCCGGCGAGGCGGCAAGTCGCGAGCGATCGCCGTGCTGGCCACGTACATCGCCTGCCTTTGCGAGCATCCCCGCTTGGTCCGCGGCGAGCCTGGCGTCGTGCTCTGCATCGCTCCCGACCAGCGGCAGGCCGCCGTGGTCTTGGGCTACGTCCGCGCCATCATCGAGGACACCCCGATCTTCGTCGAGCTGCTGGCCAAGGAGCAGACCCAGGACACGGTTCGGCTGACCAACGGCGTTGTGATCCAGGTCCGGGCGGCGAGCTTCCGGCGCCTCCGCGGCGTCACCTGCGTTGCTTGCATCGCCGACGAGGCAGCGTTCTTCTACTCGGACGAGGGCAGCGCGAACGCGGACACCGAGATCCTGGCTGCGGTGCGCCCTACACTCGCGACGACGGGCGGCCCGCTGATCATCATCACCTCACCCCATGCTCGCCGCGGCGAGGTCTGGGAGACGTTCCGGGCCCACTACGGCCCCGATGGCAGCGACGAGATCCTGGTTGTCAAGGGCACGTCGACGGAGTTCAACCCGTCGCTTGACCAGGCGGTGATCGAGCGGGCTTTGCAGAAGGACGAGGCGGCTGCGCGTGCCGAATACATGGCCGAGTTCCGCAGCGACATCGAAGCATTTGTGACGCGCGAGGTTGTCGAGGGGTGTATGTCCTTCGGGGTCCGTGAGCGGCCCCATGTGTCAGGCGTGGCGTACAAGGCATTCGTCGATCCCGCCGGCGGCAGCGGCGGGGACGAGATGACTTTGTGCATCGCGCATGGAGAAAGGAATCGTGTCGTGATCGATGCTGTTCGCGGACGACGACCGCCGTTCTCGCCCGACGACGTCGTCTCCGAGTTCTGCGCGCTCTTGAAGTCCTATGGCATCACGGAAGTAACGGGTGACCGCTGGGGCGGTGAGTTTTGCCGTGAGCCATTCCGCAAGCAGGGCATCGCGTTCAAGCTCGCGGGGCAGGTCCGCTCGGAGCTCTATCGCGATGCGCTGTTGCCGAGATTGAATTCCGGCACCGTCGATCTTCTCGACGATAAACGGACCATTGATCAGATCGTCGGTCTCGAGAGGCGCGTGGCGCGTGGTGGTCGCGAGACGATAGATCATGGCTCCGGCAAATCCTGTCACGACGATCGGGCGAATGCGGTGGCGGGTGCTGTGTCGCTTGTGGTTCGGCCTGTCGTCGAGCAGCCGACAGCGGCATTCGGGACCTATGGCCGCGCTGGTGACGATCCTTGGAGCCAGAGGCGAGCGGCGTGTCATCCGTATGTCGGCCAGACGACCCGCGGTGCCGTTCCTCGCGATGACTTCGCGGAGAGCGAGGGCGGTCAACAGATTGGATGGTGAGCGTTGCGTTGGAGTCCGCGTGCCAGAGTCAGAGCACAAGGAGTGCGAGAGATGCAACAGATTCCAGGGCGCGAAGGACGCGTCACGGTAGACGATAATTTTGTTGGCCTGTGGCGATGGAGCGACAAGAAGGATCCGGTCTTCGCGAAGTTGCGTGAGAGCTACGATGCGGCGCTGAAGGTCGCGAGCGAGTTCGCTGCGAAGCGTGGAGCGTTGGCGCGAGATAAGCGCCTCACCGCGGACGGCCAGGTCGACGAGCTCATGCGGTGGACGAAGGCGAACGCGTTGGGAGCGATCGCGAAGGGCCGCAAGGTGGCCGTGCAGGCGGCGCGGAAAGAGATCGATCAGCGGCGCGAGAAGCTGCAGCTCGAGGGGCCCGACAAGACGGATCTCGCCGGCGTGATGATGCGGCAGGAGATCAGGACCTGGCTCCGCGGCCTCTCGATCGACGAGCGATCGAAGTTGCTCGGTACCGATGTGGATCCGCTGATCGCTCTCGCCGTCGTCGAGGCGCCGGCGCCGCTGTCGGGTGTAAACGAATTCACGCATGACCGGTTGGTCAACAGGGCCATCGACGCACTGCATCCCGGTGAACGCGATGAGATTGCCGAGCTCGAGCAGGCCGTTGAGACGGTAGAGCGGGCGATCGGGGCGGCGAGGTCGGGGATTGTCGCAGGTCTCCGGCTTTCCAACCGGGAGTTCGAGCGCATGCTCGAGGGCGCGCCGCTGGAGGGTATGGAGCCTGTCTATCTGAAAAGGCAAGAGAGCGGCGCAGTGCTTGCGATTTTCAAAGGTCCCAGCGGCATGGCGGAAAGACGGCCTGCGACGAACGAGGATCTCGCGCATGGCCGTTGGATCATCGAGGACGATCCCAGCACGCAGCTGCCGTCGGAATGGCTTGGAATGCATTCGGGCAAAGCGGCGTGATCGTTTCGCGTCGTTGAAGGGCGGTCGGCGGGGCTTAGCCGACCGCCCGTTGGAAATGAGCGGAGCGGATGACACAGAGTTTCTCAGCGCAGATCTCGGCTTGGGCGGCGAAATGCGAGAAGCGAATGCTTGCTGTGTTCCGTGATGCTGCGCAGACAGTTGCGAATGAAGTCCGTCGCCCGGTTGCGGCAGGTGGCAATATGCCGGTGAAAACGGGCAACCTAAGACGGTCGCTGATGGCATCAACGAGCGCGATGCCACTTGTTCGAACCGGCGACGATCAGGTGTTTTCTGACAACGAGGAGCAAATCAACCTCGTAATCGCAGGCGCAAACATCGGCCAGACCATCTACCTCGGCTTCCAGGCCAATTACGCCAGGCACATGGAGTACGGAACTCAGCCCCATGTCATCGAGCCGCGGAACGCGGAAGCACTTCGTTGGTACGCGGGCGGAGCGAGCGTGTTTGCGAAGCGGGTCCAGCATCCGGGTACGCAGCCTTTCGCTTTCGTCAGGAAGACAGCGCAGAACTGGCCACAGATAGTCGCGGAATCTGCGCAGCGGATGCAGCGTCGCGTCGAGGCGCGTGAAGCATTCCGTTCCATGAAATTGGAATAGGGGAAGGCAGGAACATGTCCGACATCGCACAGTTGGGATTCGAAATCCGCAGCCAAGAGCTCGAGGAAGGCACGAAAGCGCTCGAACGTCTTAAAGCCGCAGCAGCGCGCGCCGAAGCCGCCGTGATGGGCCTGGCGACCGGAGCGCAGAACGCAGCGAAGCGGGTTAGCTCGTCATTGAGCGATGCCTATCGGAAAGCTGAGCAGGTCGCCTCGTCGGCGTTCGGAGGCATTCAGAACGCGGCAGCCCGCGCGGCGAGCGCGATGCAAGGCGTTTTCGATACGGCATGGAAATACATGCGATATGCTGCGATGGGCGCAATCGCTGCAATCGGCGTCGGCCTTGCGGCCGCGGCGCGTAACGTGCAACCAATTCAGGGGGAGGTTGCGAAGCTCACCGACTACCTGGGCGTGGCTTGGGATACATTCGTCGCAGCGGCCGAGCCTGCATTGCGCAGCGTGGTGAAATGGGCACTGGAGACGGCGGCCGCAATCGTTCAGGGATTCCAGTACGCCTTCACGCAGGCGCAGACGTTGTGGAACAGGCTCCCCTCTGCGATCGCGGACGCGATGACGAGCGCAGCGAACCGCGTGATCGCTGGCGTCGAGCGCATGGTGAATAGCGTCGTCGGCTCCATCAATCGACTGCTCGAGCTCGCGAACAAGATTCCCGGCGTCAACGTCGGTCAGCTTGGCTCAGCAGACTTCGGACGTCTCGCCAATCCGAATGTGGGCGCCGCGGCGGGACTATCATCAGAGCTCGCCGCGAACTCGGAAGCCAACGCTAGTCGCAACCTCTTCGACGAATGGGGTACTGCGGCGAATGCGCGGGCCTGGGCGTCGAGCACGACAACGAAGGAGGCGAGCGGCCGGGATCGCATGAGCGAATACGACCGCCTGCAGAAGTCGATTACCCGCCAGGTCGAGGCGATGAAGATCGAGGCCGCGACCTACGGCATGACGACGACCGCTGCCGTTCAGTATAGGGCGGAGCAGGAACTCATGCGGGCAGCGATCGAATCCGGCGTCCCCATCACTGGCGATCTGGTCGAGGCGAACCGGAACCTTGCGGCGTCTCTCGCTGACATGACCGCGAAAGCGGAGGGGATGCAAATCCTCGAGGATCTACGAACGCCGGCGGAGCTGTTCAATAATGAAATGACGCGCCTCGACGATCTGCTCAACCGCGGCGTATTTTCCTGGCAGCAGTACGAGAACGCAGCGGCAAAGGCTGCAGAGCGTGCGGGGAACACTTGGCTCCAGGCATCTGATCAGATCGCGGCAGCCATGCAAATGGTTGTCGACGCCTCGGGTTCGAGCAATAAGACGCTAATTCGCATCAACCAGACTGCAGCGCTCGCTCGGGCTATCGTCAACGTTCATGAAGGCATCACAAAAGCCCTGACCTTGCCATTTCCTGCGAACATCGCTGCAGCGGCGACAGTGGCCGCCCAGGGCTTCGCCAGCGTCCGGGCGATCCAGGCGATGAGCAAAACGGCCTCAGTATCGTCTGCGCCGACGCTGCCCTCCCGGTCGGAAAGCACAACAGTGACAAGCGCGCCGGGATCCGGGCCGCAGCAGGCGCAGCAGCAGCCGCAGACAATTATCATCAAGGCCGAGGGCTCACGCTATTCCAGAGACGAACTGAGGGAAATCATACGGGGGATCAACGAAACCATGCGCGATGGCCCCATGCTCGAGGTGAGCTACTGATGACGATGGACAACAGGTTGCGCCGTGAACTGTTCGGCGAGCCCGGCCGGCCGCCGGACATTGAGCACGTTGTCGGCATCCTCCAGGCACAGCTCGACGAGATCGCCGCCTCGATCGTGGACCTGTCTCGGAAGCCGATCACCAGGGCAGAGCAGGACAAGTTGATGAGCCTCATGCTCGGCTACCAGGCGGCCGGGTTCTCGCTCGTGGCGGCCGGATACACTCTCGCGACAGCACCGCCCGCGGAGGAAGCGCCGTGATCGACCTCCTCACTCTATACGTTGCGTACCGCAACAGCCGTTTCGGCTTGGCGCTCCTCTGGCTAGATGGCTCTCGCTGACCCACAGTGAGTGAGTCGCTGGCGGCCGTTTGGCCTTGGTGAGCCGCCTTGGGACCAGGAAACCTCAAATCGCTGCCCACGAGCGAATTTGAGTCAGCACAGGCCTACGTGAGGACACTTTCACTTCCCATCATGCTGCAAGCGTGCGGCGACGTTGGCCTTTAGCTGCGTTTTTCTTGCGCTGCTTAGTCCGCGTCACACCTTTCACCCGATAGGATGATATCAAAACCTCGGCAGGGAGATGCCACTCCGACGCCAACCCACGAATCATGTTGATTGTGAGCGCACGCTTGCGAGCCATAACCTCGGAAGCTCGCGAGCGTGAACCGAGTATGTCGATCAGTTCTGCACGACTACGCCCCGTCGCCTCCATGTGAGCTTTGATTGTGTCGATGGGATCGAGCACTTTAATGGGCCAATGCGCGTTCTCGTAGGCTTCCACAAGCGTAGTAAGGACATCGAGTTTGTCACCTTCCGGCGTCCCGACCGGGGCCCCCCAGAGACGCTCGATCTCCTTGAGTGCCGCGGCATGATCCTCCTCAGTGCGAATCGGGCGGATGTTCATGTGTTCCTCCTAGTACAAGGATACTGTGAGAGCATCGATGCGGTCGTAGTCGGCGTGCGTGCCGATGAATTTGATGAAGGCGACCTTGCGGCTGAAGTCGAAAGCCACGATCAGCCGGTAGTTCCCACCTGCAACCTCGAAACGCACCCGCTCGTCGTTGAGCGCTTTCGCCTTCGAGAACGTCTCTACAACGGCGTTAGGCGATCCCCAATCCGCTGCTTTCGCCACGCTTAGCCAATGCTCGAGCGACGCCATAGTTTCAGGGTGTTTCTCCCAGAACTTGACCAGCGTGCTGCGGGCTATGATCCTCATGCGCGCAACATAGCGTGTTCCCAATTTGGGATCAAGGAAAATCCCATAATGGGAACTCGGCTATTTCCCTTGCCCTATCTGCCCACATAGGCAGATGCGAAACTGGAAATCCGGGAATCCGGCTTTCGACCGCGGCGCCCGCCTTTGGGCGGCTTTGCATTTCCCGGACTTGCCGGACTCGATTCCCGGAATGTGCACCCGGCCGGACGGTTGCCCGCGAACGCGAATCCG
>NZ_JADZBI010000262.1 GCF_020852195.1 Hyphomicrobium sp.
GCTCCGAGACGTCGGTGAGCAGCGTGTGGATGCGGACGGACCGCCCGTGTCCGTCTCCCTCCGAGCTGACCCGCAGCCGGAACCAGCGGTGCTCACCCGAGGGCAGCATCAGCCGCAGCTCCAACTCGCGCGAAGCGGGTGCGCCGCTGAGTACCAGCATGCACTCGCGCCATGCTTCGCGGTCTTCCGGGTGCACGCGGTCTTCGAACCAGTCGCTGCCGCTCGACGGTCCGCCGTGCGTGAAGCCGAGAGCCTCGGCGAAGCCCGGTGAGGCCCATACGGCCCCGTCGGCGAGAGACAGCTCCCACGCCGCCGAGCCCACCCCGCAGATGGCGAACTCCAGCCGCTGCTGCGCGGCGCGCAGATCGGTTTCGGCTTGCGCCGCGTGCCGGGCGGCGCGCATCTGCTCGCGCGCGGCGTGATTCAGGGCGAGCGTGGCGAGCGCCGCCAGCGCGACGATCGCGAGGAGCGGTGCCGGCGCGAACTGAACCGCGGCGCCGGCAAGAAGGGCCGAGAGCCAGAGCCAGGGCCACAATACGGGCGACGAACTGCGCAGCAGGGATCGGCCGTCGTGATTCGGGGGGGTCACGCGATGGCTCTCCAAGGGGGTCACCAGGCGGCACATCGTCCGAGGAAATCCGCGCTGGTTGCACCCGCTCGTGCGTGTCCGTGACCGGGTGCGCTCTGGCCCCATGTTCGGTTGCCGGACGAATCTCTTGATGGGACCGCTCCGGTATACCGGGCCGCGCGGCGCTCCGCCCCCGCAAGTGGCGGCAAGTGCGTCAGAGACGCGCGCGCAGCTCCGTGAGCGCCCGGCGGTGGGCTTCGAACGCGATGTCTTCCGGCAGCGCGTCCAGCGCGAACCAGGCCGCGTCGATGGCGTCGTCGCCCGGCACCAGCATGCCCCCCGCAACCCGCGCCGTGTACAGGATGAGCACGGCGCGCACGCGCGGGTCGTCGAAGCCGGCGTACACGTGAAAGAGCCCGGTCAGCTCGCCGACCAGTCCGGTCTCCTCCTCGAGCTCTCGCACCGCCGTGTGCTCCGGCGTCTCGCCCGACTCCATGAAGCCGGCGGGAATGCACCACTGGCCGGCGCGCGGGTCGAACTTGCGCTTCACCAGAAGGACGCGGCCCTCGTCCACGATGAGCACTCCCGCGGCCGGCACCGGATTGCGGTACCAGATGAACGCGCAGCGCGGGCAGGTGGGACGGACGACGCCGTGCTCGGGGCGGGGTTCGAGC
>NZ_JADZBI010000175.1 GCF_020852195.1 Hyphomicrobium sp.
GATCTCGCCGGGTCCCTACAAATGTAAGGTGGGCGCCATATGTCCGGGGCCACGGCCCCGGCCAGGGACAGCTCCCAGGCAGATCTTATAGGCCCTGGAGATTCATGTGTTCCTGACGAACCCCGCAGCAGCGCTAACATAGGGCGCGGGGCGGCAAAAAGCGAGGGCTCAGTCGCTCCTGTCGACAACGCTGCTGAGCGACTCGATGACCCAATCGATGCGGCTCGCGACCAGGCTGCGGCTCTCCTCGAGCGCGGCGATGCGCTGGCGGGCGGCCTCAAGCTCGCCCTTCAAGCGGTCGCGCTCCTGCTCGAGCGTCTTGACGCGCGTATCCGGGCCGCTGCCGGCTGCCGACGGTGGCTCCTTCAGACGCCCCGCCGGACGCTTAACCTTTTCTCTCGGCCGCTGAGCCATGAGCTGATTCGCACCCTCCTCGCAGACCTTGCGGCCGTCGCCCTCCAACGGCTCCTGCGTGCGGCGGTCAGCATAGGTAATCTCATCCCGCGGTGCAAGAAACCACCCGAAGCCTGCGACACAAAACGAGGATCGGCCCGCCGCCGCAGTAAGGGTGTGGCGGGACGTAGGATTGACAGGCCGGGGGGCGGCCAACTTAATGGCGCCCGCTCGGCGGGCCGTGCGGCGTTTTTGCGTCGTTCCGTCACCCCGCCCAACACAACCAGCCGGCTCGATTGGAGGACGTCTCATGGCACTCAAGGTCGCGATCAACGGATTTGGCCGCATCGGCCGCAACGTGCTGCGCGCGATCTACGAGTCCGGGCGCACCGATATCGAGGTGGTGGCGATCAACGACCTCGGTCCGGTGGAGACGAACGCGCATCTGCTGCGCTTCGACAGCGTGCACGGACGGTTTCCGGGCGAGGTGACGGTCAACGGTGATTCCATCGACCTCGGGCGCGGGCCGATCAAGGTGACGGCGGTCAGGAATCCGGCCGAGCTTCCCCACAACGAGTTCGGCGTCGAGGTGGCGCTCGAGTGCACGGGAATCTTCACCAGCAAGGAGAAGGCGTCGGCGCATCTCGCGGCGGGGGCGAAGCGCGTGCTGGTCTCGGCGCCGGCGGACGGGGCGGACCTGACGGTGGTCTACGGCGTCAACCACGACAAGCTGACCAAGGATCATCTCGTGGTGTCGAACGCCTCGTGCACGACCAACTGCCTGGCGCCGGTGGCCAAGGTGCTGCACGACCTCGTCGGCATCGAGAAAGGCTTCATGACGACGATCCACAGCTACACGGGCGACCAGCCGACGCTCGACACGCTGCACAAGGATCTCTACCGGGCGCGCGCGGCGGCGCTGTCGATGATTCCGACGACCACGGGTGCGGCCAAGGCCGTGGGGCTCGTGCTGCCCGAGCTCAACGGCAAGCTCGACGGGACGTCGATCCGCGTGCCGACGCCGAACGTGTCGGTGGTGGACTTCAAGTTCATCGCCAAGCACGAGACGACGAAGGACGAGGTCAACGCCGGCGTGAAGGCGGCCGCCGCGCAGCAGCTCAAGGGCATCCTCGGCGTCACGGACCAGCCGAACGTGTCGAGCGACTTCAACCACGATCCGCGCTCGTCGATCTTCCACCTCGACCAGACCAAGGTGATGGACGGCACGCTGGTGCGTGTCCTCTCCTGGTACGACAACGAGTGGGGCTTCTCGAACCGCATGGCCGATACGGCCGTGGCGATGGGCAAGCTGATCTAGAGCGCGATCAACTCCGATTGAATCGGTATCGCGCTCCAGCCATTTGACGAGACCGGCGATTTACGCTTCGGGCCGGTAGGGTCCGAAGCGAACATGGTCTAGCGTGCCAAGCCTTGATTTTGTTGCTGAGCTTGAGGCTGGGCGCCGTCTTCAGCACGTGCGGCCGCCTCCTCCCGAACCCAGCGTCTCGCCCTCGGGGCGAACATGTGATGCAGTGAAACAGCAGCGCCAAACAAGAAAATCCAAGGCAACAGCACGGCGACGATGTAGGCCCACCCTGGCGTATCAGCCGGGACATTGGGGCCGACATAGTTCGTAATCCCATACGTGACGGCCACCGCGAGCGAGAGAAAGAAGAGCCCAAACGCAGAGGCTAGCAACGTAGCTCTCCAAACAGGTTTGTTCATTGCGGTGGATCCAGTTCTATGACGGCCACCGCGTAGCACAGGGCGACAAAAGCAACGATATTGAAGAGAATCTCGACAATGTCCTGATGGAAATCAAGATGTGCGGGAAAAATCAGCCGGAACATCACGAAGAGCGCCAGCATGGCCAAGAACAACACGTGCAGCCGATTGGACACGTGTTTCCTGCCCACGGTCATGGCGAGCGCTAAAATGGAGAACATACAGCCAGTGGTTAATCAAAGACGTCGAAGCCGGGTGCCGGCTTCGGCATGGTGTGGTAATGCTTTACAGTGAACAATAGCAGCTCAGCGAATATGACACCGCTCGTCGGGACGAGAGCGCCTGTGGTTATCGCACCAACGACGTTTCGCAATGTCCCCTCCGCCCCCGGGGGTCCTGATCGAAAGTATGCCCTACACTAGCAGCAGGGCCGGGCGTTTGAAAGCAACAGACTTGAGATCCTTTGGGCAAGGCGTCCGTGGTGCGCGGCCCGATAGGTCTCCTGACCTCAGTGCCAGAAGTAGCCGAGGGCGATGAGGGCGGCGCCGGCCAGCAGCATGATCATCGCGATCACGTTTGCCACCTTGGCGGCGAAGTGGCCGATCACCGTGCCGGCGGCGCGGCGCGCCTTGCCGGTGACCGAGGCCTCGCGGGCGATCTCGTGGTACTTCTCCTCGAGCGCGGTCGGCGTCTCGGTCGTGCGCTTGCCGCGGGCCACGTGCCAAGCGCTGTCGAAGGCGGCGCCGGCGAGGTCGTAGCGCGACACCCGCCACATGATCAGCACCGCAAGAAGCGCGAGGCCCGCGCCCCAGATCATCATCCATGCGTTGCTCGTAAGCTCGATCGGCAAGGTCATGGTGCCTCCCCCTCTCCGCCGGGTGTTCGCCCGGAGACCGACATGGTGAACACTCCGGTACGGTAAAAATGCGGGTTTTGTAACCGAAATTTTGGCTCCTGTTAGAGACGCCGCCGGGAACGGATGTACATTTGGGGTGGGGAGCGCGTTGCTGTCGTCACGTTCGTTCAGAACAACGGGAGAAAACCCTCATGCAAGCTTCACCCAGCGTCTACCCTCCAGGCACCGTCAGAATGCGTCCGATGCTCGACCCACTGGCCAGGAACTGGTGGCTCATCCTGCTGCGCGGCGTTCTCGCCGTCCTGTTCGGCGTGCTGGCCTTCTTCTGGCCGGGCATCACGCTCCTGACGCTGGTGCTCCTCTACGGGGCCTTCGCGTTCCTCGACGGCGGGTTGTCGCTGGCGGCCGCGGTCCGCGGCGGCACGCCGGTCCCTCGCTGGTGGCTGGCGCTGGTCGGCGTGTTCGGTATCGCGGCCGGCGTGCTGACGCTGTTCTGGCCGCAGATCACGGCGATCGTGCTGCTACTCTTCATCGCCGCCTGGGCGATCGTCACCGGCGTGCTGCAGATCTGGGGCGCCATCAAGCTCAGGCATGAGATCGAAGGCGAGTGGTGGCTCATCGCGAGCGGCGTGCTGTCGGTCACCTTCGGCATCCTGCTCGTGCTGTGGCCCGGCGCCGGAGCGCTGGCCCTGGTGCTCGTCATCGGCGCCTTCGCCATCATGTACGGCGGCCTGCTGATCGGGTTCGCGCTCAGGCTGCGCAAGCTGGCGGAGGTGCGAATCTAGTGCAGCGCCCCCTCACCCGGAAGCGATCTACGATCGCTTCCGACCTCTCCCCATCGGGGAGAGGTGAAAGAGGTGCGCCCCCTACTTTACCTCTCCCCAATAGGGAGAGGTCGGCCGCGCAAGCGGCCGGGTGAGGGGGCGAGAAACGATTCAAAGCTAGGTCGGAAGGACTCAGGCCTCGATGCCCTCCAGCAGCGTGGTGAGCGCTGCCGTGACGGCATCGTCGCCAACCTTCTCCGGAAGCAACAGCCCGTCGATGACGAGCATGGTCAGCCCGTGCAGTTGCGCCCAGCACGCGGCCGCCTGGCCGGGCACGGGCCGCTCGCGGATCAGGCCCGCCTCCTGGCCGCGGGCGAGGAAGTCGGTGAGGATCGCGAACGTGCTCAGCGCCCGCTCGCTCAGGTGCACCTCCGACGGCTTGCCCGCATCGGCGCCAAACATCAGGCGATAGAGCGCCGGGTTCGCCTCCCCGAAAGCGACGTAGGCGCGCGCGACGGGGAGGAACGTCTCGCGCAGGCTCGCGGCGGAGGCCGGCAGCGCCGCAAGCAGCGTTTCGCGCAGCCTGTCGAAACCGATCAGCGCCAGCTCGGCCAGCAGGGCGGCCTTGTCCGGGAAGTGCTTGTACGGGGCCGCATGGCTCACGCCCGCACGCCGGGCGACCTCCCGCAGCGTGAACTGCCAGCCTTCCTCCTCGTGCAGCATGGCCAGGGCGGTCTCGATTACGGCGCGCCTTAGGTCGCCGTGGTGATAGGGGCGATCGGATTGTTCGGTCATGGTTTTTCAGGTTCGTGGAATTTTATGTTGACAGTGCCTACATGCGCAGCGTATGTCAACTGGCGTAAGTTGTCACTGTCTACATAGGAGAAGGAGCCATGAACGCCATCACCGTCACACCGCTGACCACCGACACTTCGCTTGCAGACACCCTCGCCCGCCAGCGCGCCGCCTTTCTGCGCGACGGGCCGCCGACGCTGGCGCAGCGCCGGGCGGACCTGAAGACGCTCCGGGCTGCCGTGCTCGCGCGTCGAACGGAGATCGAGCGCGCCATCGACGCCGACTTCGGCCACCGCTCGCGCCACGAGACGGCGACGATGGAGATCCTGCCCCTGGTGCAGGGCATCGACTATCTCCACCGCAACCTGCGCCGCTTCATGGCGCCGCAACGCCGCCATGTGGCGCTGAGCTTCCGCTTCGGCAGCGCGCGCGTCGAATATCAGCCGCTCGGCGTCATTGGCATCATGGCGCCTTGGAACTATCCGTTCGGGTTGGCGCTGATGCCGCTGGCGACCGCCATCGCCGCCGGCAACCGGGCCATGATCAAGCCGTCGGAGTTCACGCCGCGCACGAGCGAGCTCCTCGAGCGCCTCGTCGCGGAGACGTTCCCGCCGGAGCAGGTCGCCGTCGTCACCGGCGATGCCGCGCTCGGCGCCGCGTTCTCCGCCTTGCCGTTCGATCACATCCTGTTCACCGGCAGTACGCCGGTGGGCCGTGCCGTGATGAAGGCAGCGAGCGCCAACCTCGTGCCCGTCACGCTCGAGCTCGGCGGCAAGTCTCCCGTGATCGTGGCACGCGGTCATGCGCACGACCGGACCGCCGCGCGCATCGCCTTCGGCAAGCTCGCAAACGGCGGGCAGACCTGCGTCGCGCCGGACTATGCGATGGTGCACGCGGATGACGTCGAGGCCTTCGTTGCCGCCTACGGCCGGGCGGTGGATGCGCTCTATCCCGCGGGTCCGGCGGGCCGTGACTATACGTCGATCATCAACGAGCGGCACTTCAACCGCCTGCGCGGGCTGATGGACGATGCCCGTGCGAAGGGTGCGCGCGTCGTGACGGTCGGTGCACGGCCGGAGGGCGCGGAGCGCCGGCCGCATACGCTTGCGCCGACGGTCGTGCTCGACGCGACGGACGACATGGCCGTCATGCAGGAGGAGATCTTCGGGCCGGTGCTTCCGGTGATCACCTATCGCGACCTCGACGAGGCCGTGGCCTACGTGAATGCGCATCCGCGTCCGCTGGCGCTCTACTATTTCGGTGCGGACGATGCCGACCGGAGCAAGGTCCTGTCCCGGACCACCTCAGGCAACGTCGGCATCAACAACACGCTGATGCACTACGCGCAGGAAGACCTGCCGTTCGGCGGTGTCGGGCCGAGCGGCATGGGCGCCTACCACGGCATCGAAGGCTTCCGCAGCTTGAGCCATGCCAAGGGCGTCTTTGCCCAGGGTCGCTGGAACGCCGCTTCTCTCTTGCGGGCCCCGTTCGGATGGCTGCAGGACACGATCCTCGGCTTGATGCTGCGGTGAGCCGTGCGACCCGCCTCGAAACGGCCGCGACGACGAATCAGTCGCGGCCGTGATATGCGGAGGCATGCGGGGGCAGACACAGGTTCGGATCATCGGCATCGACCCCGGTCTCCGGCGCACCGGATGGGGCGTCATCGAGACCGACGGCGTGCGGCTCACCTACGTCTCGTCGGGGCTCATCACGTCGACCTCGGACGAGGACCTCGCCTACCGGCTGCGCGAGCTGTTCGAGGGATTGTCGAGCGTCATCGCCGCGTGCGGTGCCAGCGAGGCCGCCGTCGAGGAGACGTTCGTCAACGAGAACCCGCGCGCGACTCTGAAGCTCGGGCAGGCGCGCGGCATGGCGCTGCTGGCGCCGGCGATGCGTGGGCTCAGCATTGCCGAGTATCCGCCTAACCTCATCAAGAAGGCCGTCGTTGGGGCCGGACATGCGGAGAAGCGGCAGATCCAGGCCATGATCGGGTTCCTGCTGCCGAAAGCGCGCTTCGACAGCGCGGACGAGGCGGACGCACTGGCGATCGCCATCTGTCATGCGAGCCACCGCGGTGCGGCGGCACTTGCCAGGCGCGTGCTCAAGGAGGGCGCGGCGGGATGATCGGCCAGCTCAAGGGCAAGATCGACGCCATCGGAGAAGCGCATGCCATCGTCGACGTCGGCGGCGTCGGCTACGAGGTGCAACTCTCGGCGCGCACGCTGCGCAACCTCAAGCTCGGCGAGCCGGTGACGCTCACGATCGACACGCACGTGCGAGAGGATTCGATCAAGCTGTTCGGCTTCCAGAGCGAGGTCGAGCGGAGCTGGTTCCGCACGCTGCAGACCATCCAGGGCGTGGGCTCGAAGGTGGCGCTCGGTGTGCTCAGCGTGCTGTCGTCGCAGGATCTCGCCAACGCCATCGCGCTCGGCAACTGGGCGGCGGTGGAGCAGGCGCCGGGCGTCGGCAAGAAGCTTGCGCAGCGCATCGTGGCTGAGCTCAAGGACAAGGCGCCGGCGCTGTCGGTCGCGGGGCTGCATGTGCCGGTGGCGTCCGGCGTGCCGGGCACGGCTGAGGTGCCGCCGGAGGGCCTGGCGGCCGCGGAGGCGATCTCGGCGCTGACCAACCTCGGTTACAATCCGGCGCAGGCCTCGGCGGCGGTGGCGGCGGCGATGAAGGAGCTCGGCGCGGAGGCGGATACCGCGAAGCTCATCCGGCGGGGCCTGAAGGAGCTGGCGCGGTAGGACGTCCGGCAGAACCGCGAACCGCTTGGAGCTCGTCGCAGGGTCACTCTTTCGGCGACGGGCGGAGAATCTCATCCAACTGCCTGCGGATTTCGGCCTGGCCTTCGGGAGAGTATTTCCGCTGCTTCTCGTAGGCATCCAGAATGGCCGGATCGGAAGGGTCCAATTCTCGTGCCTTCTGGAAGTCAGCCCATGCCGCCTCGGGCTCGAGGAGCTGATTGTGGGCATAGCCGCGGTGCAGATAGAATTTGGCCTGGCTCGGATCCAGCGCGATGGCGGCGTTGAAATCCTCAAGCGCCTTGTTGGCGTCCTTGCTGATGACGCCGCCCGGCTCCCGCTTGTTCTGCAGATAAGCGACGCCGCGAAAATCGTAGTCGTCGGCGGTGACGGTGCCGATCTCGGCACCGATGGCAATGGACTTGTTTAGGCTGTCCAGGGCTTTGCCCAGCGAAGGATCGGCAGAGCCTTGGCCGAATTGGTAGCGCCCGAAATGGGCGATCCCCAGCAGGTTATAAAAGTATGCCTGCTGCGCTTTGGTCGGCGAGTTCTTCAGGTACGCGCAGTGCTCTTCTACGCCTGCCACGTCCCCGCTCGTGAGGACGGCCGTGTGACAGCGAACGACGGAAAGGCCGCTCCGGCAGGCGCCTTCGCTCGGGCTGAGCTCGAGGCAGGTCGTGAAGTCGGCGAACGCGGCATCGTAGTTCTCCTTCTTCACGTAGGCGTCACCGCGCCAGGCGTAGGCCAGAGCCTTGTTTCTTTTGCTGAGCTTGCCGCTCTTGAGCGCCGACGTGCAGCCCTTGATGCGCCGGTCCAGGTTGTTCGAATTGCAGTCCTTGACGGCGTCCGCCCCGGCATCGGCGGCGAGGAGCACGCCAGCGAGGCAAACGCCGGCCGTGCGTATTGCGGCAACGACTCTCATGAACGCGTGCTCCCGATCGCGGGCTGCCGAGGCTGGCTAAGCGTCAGCGCAAACCGTAACGCTGTCTGCCGGCCCGGACATCACCCAACGGGGTGAGGCGGCGCCATGCCTTCAATTTTGGGCGGACAAAGACCGCCCATCGCGGAGCCGCCGCAGCCGGGCATTGTTGGAGACGGTGTTCTCGCTCACTATGGGCGGAATCCCCCGTCGCCAGGACGGAAGGGAGGCTAGGGCGGAAGGTCAGTGATCCGCTCGCAGGGGAGTAGGCCATGTGCAAGCTGTTCTCGTTTCCGGTGTGGCTGGTGCTGTCGCTGATCTGGACCGGCATCGTGGCCTATCTCGGCTACACGAGCGCACCCTACGTGCCGATGGACATGTCCGCCTCGGATTCAGCGACCGTCGAGGCGCTGCGCGCGGCGACGACACGGCACGCGATCCTCTACGGGCTGCTCGCCGCCGGACCGCCGGCCATCGCGCTGCTCTTCGGTCGGCTGCTCTGCCGCAAAGGCTGATATCCCGGAGCCGGCACGCGGGCGACTACGCGGCGCCGGGGCCGGGATCGTCGTCGTGGGGATCCGAGCCCGTCTCGTCGTCCTTGCTCAGGGATCTCAGCCAGTGCGGCTGGAAGGGAACAACGGCGCTCGCTGCAATCGCTCTGCGGGCGGCCTCGGGCTGGTAGGCGATCTTGATCAGCCGGATGGCTTCCATGGCTCCGTTCGGCTTGCGCAGCGAAAAGACGTCGTTCTCCCGCAGGCCGAGCAGGGCGAGGCCGCGCAGCGTCGTTATGGGAAGGGCGAGACCCTGTGTGGCGCTCTCCTCGTTGCGCGTCAGGACGCGGTGCTCGATCGCTCCGTCTCCGACGCGGAACTCGACGCGGCTGTCGATGGTGGCGATGCGGCGGTCGATCGTGTGATCGAGCATCAGCGTGGCATCGGCAAGCTTCCGGCGCAGGAGCTGGAGATAGGGCTCGCCGTAGTCCTTGGAGGCCAGGAGCGATCGAAGGTAGGCGGAATCCTTCGCCGTGAGGTGGCAGTGGGGAAAGGTCATCGCAAGCTCCTCAAGCCCGGCCGGAGAACCGGTCGGGATGCAGGGTCCAGGTTTTGGGTGAGCGAGCGTTCCCTGGCGCGGCCAACGGGGACGGCCGAGCCAGGGCTACGTGCCTGCGATGAGGCGACCCGTGCGGGATTTCAGCCGTTCGGCCATGCTGCGGCGAACCTGCGATGCTTCTTTGGTGTGGCGATCCTACCAGAGGTCCGGCTTTCGAGGAAAGCCGGTGCGGCTCGTCGTCACTCAGGGGCACCCGAAGCGGAGCCATCAACGCCGGGATGGCTCTCGAAGCGTCGATGCCGTGTTGCTAAGATCGGCGCCAAGGCTGGACGTTCGCAGGCTTCAATGAGAAGGCATTGATGTGACAAGCTTTGTCATCAGAACCGAAGACGAAGAGGATCTCGGCTTCCTCCTCTTCGCCAGCCATGACGGGGAGTGGCCACCCGCAGGCGCAAACGAGTGCATATTTGGCGGCTTCCCGAATGATCCTTCGCTCCTGGACGATCCACGCGGCCGCTTCGTTGTGGATCACAAAGGGCAAGAATGGATCGCGGACGTGAGCTACACGGACGCCGAAATGACGGTGCAGATCAACCTGAGAACAGGTTGGACGTTTCACCTGCGAAGCAATGCGGAGGGGAACAGCTGGACGGCAGTGCGTGACGGCGAGACACTTCACGGCACAGGCCTGTTTCTCTAGAGGCCTCAGAGAAGAGCTACGACCTGCTTCGCCGTTGCCTTGGCAGAGAAAGGATTTTGTCCGGTCACGAGGCGGCCATCGGCGACGACATGCGATACGAACGGCAGGAAAGCCTTTTCGTAGAGAGCACCACGCCGCCTCATCTCGGCTTCCGCATTGTAGGGCATCCTCTTGGCAACTCCGGCCAACACCTCCTCTGCCCAAGAAAAGCCCGTGATGCGTTTGCCGGCAACCAGCAGCGCGCCGTCAGACAGCCGCGTGTTCAAGAGACCGCAATAACCGTGGCAGACAGCTGAAACGATGCCGCCGCGCTCCCAAATGCTACGCGTGATTCGCTGCAGGCCTTCGCTCTCCGGAAAGTCCCACATGACGGCGTGGCCGCCGGTGAAATAGATCGCATCATAGTCGGCCGGGTCGATCTCATCGGGCCGGGCGGTTGCAGAAAGCAGCGCAGAGCGAGCTGGGTCAGCGAGCCAAGCCTTGGCGGAGCCGTCCAAGAGAGGCCATTTGAGCGCGCGCGGCTCCAGTGGCGATACGCCGCCCTTGGGGCTCACGAGACGTTGCCGATATCCGTTCGTTGCGAAGACATCGTAGGCATGTGTCAGCTCCGACAGCCATAGTCCGGTCGGCTGGCTTGGGTCGGCATAGTGGGCGACGTTGCTGACGACATGGAGAATGCGCTTACTCATGCCCAATCCTTCTTGCGCGTGCGGGCGATCGATGGCGTAGAGCCATTAAGCCCGCGTCTGTTGACTGATAGCCGTGCAATAAGTCGTAGGATCGACGTGACCTCACATAAGCTCTGTCGAACGCGCAGACTTGCTTGCGCGCCGCGGCCCCGAAGTTCCTTGGCGGTCGGTTGGTGCGCCGGCAGGCCAGGCGTTGTGTATGTCGAGCGGCCACATGCTTGACGGCGCCGCCGAACACGGTCAGGAACAAACCATGACCGACCGCCTCATCAGCGGGGCGAAGCGCGAGGCGGATGCCTACGAGGCGTCGATCCGGCCGCGCTCGCTCTCAGAATTCGTGGGCCAGGAGCAGGCGCGCGCGAACCTCCGCGTCTTCATCGAGGCGGCGAAGGCACGCGGCGACGCGCTCGATCACGTGCTGTTCGCCGGGCCGCCGGGGCTCGGCAAGACGACGCTGGCGCAGATCGTGGCCAAGGAGCTCGGTGTCGGGTTCCGTGCCACCTCGGGGCCTGTGATCTCGAAAGCCGGCGATCTCGCGGCGCTGCTCACCAACCTCGAGGAGCGCGACGTGCTCTTCATCGACGAGATCCACCGGCTCAACCCGGCGGTGGAGGAGATCCTCTATCCGGCGCTCGAGGACTTTCAGCTCGATCTCATCATCGGCGAGGGGCCGGCGGCGCGCTCGGTCCGGATCGACCTCGCGAAGTTCACGCTCGTCGGTGCGACGACGCGACTCGGACTGCTCACCACGCCGCTGCGCGACCGCTTCGGCATTCCGGTGCGGCTCAACTTCTATACCGTCGAGGAGCTGGTGAGCGGGGTGACGCGCGGCGCGCGGGTGCTCGGCGCGCCGATTGCGCCGGACGGGGCGACCGAGATCGCGCGGCGCGCCCGCGGCACGCCGCGCATCGCCGGCCGGCTGCTGCGGCGCGTGCGGGACTTCGCTGCCGTGTCGGAGGCGCCCGTCATCGACGCGCGCGTGGCGGACGTGGCGCTGCGCGCGCTCGAGGTCGACGAGGCCGGGCTCGATGCGCTCGATCACCGCTACCTCACCTGCATCGCCTCCACCTACGAGGGCGGTCCGGTGGGCATCGAGACGCTGGCGGCGGCGCTGTCGGAGCCGCGGGATGCGCTCGAGGAGATCGTCGAGCCGTACCTGCTGCAGCAGGGCTTCATCGGGCGTACCCCGCGCGGGCGCGTGCTGACGCTGAAGGCGTTCCGTCACCTCGGCCTTTCGGGGCCGGCGCGCGGGGCGACGCCGGAGCTGCCGATATTCGAGGAGGGGGAGGACCAAGCGTAGCCGCCGACCGGCGGGGCGCGCTGAATTGTCCAATGTGGCGACGGAGCAGCGAAAATTAACTTCGGGGATGGTTGTCCCTTGCGGCGCGAAGCCGCCGCCGGTTGGCTTATATCTCGACATGTTTGAATGCGATGCGTTGCGGCTCCTGGTGATCGGGGAGTGATGGTGTTTTCTCGCAGGCAGGTTGTGAAAGGATTGGCGCTCGCGGGCGCTGGTTCCGCCGGCTTCGGCGGCTATGCGCTTGCCGAGCCGCTGTGGGTCGGCGTGACCCGCTATGCGGTCTCGCCGCCGGGTTGGCTGAGCGGCCTCTCGCTGCGCATCGCCGTGCTCACCGATCTTCACGTCTGCGAACCATGGCTCGGGATTGACCGGCTGCGCGGCATCGTGGCGCGCACCAATGCGCTGATGCCGGACCTCGTGGTGATGCTCGGCGACTACGTGCGGGGCAGGGGCATGATGTCGCTCTGGAGCCGCGACGTGCCACACGAGGACTGGGCGGCCGTGCTCGCCGGCCTCAAGGCGCCGCTCGGCGTGCATGCGGTGCTCGGCAATCACGACTGGTGGGACGATCTCGACGCGCAGGAGCGGCGTGGCGGCCCGGTCAGGTCGCGCATCGCGCTCGAGGCGGCCGGTATCGCCGTCTACGAGAACGATGCTGTCCGTTTCGAGAAGGACGGATTGCCGTTCTGGATCGCGGGTCTTGGAGACCAGTGGGCGTTCTGGGATCCGCTCAAGCCCGAGCTGGGGCTTACGGGCGTCGACGACCTCGAGGGGACGCTCGACAAGGTGCGCGACGACGCGCCCGTGCTGCTCATGGTGCACGAGCCTGACATCTTTCCCCAGGTGCCGTCGCGCGTGGCGCTGACCGTTGCCGGGCATACGCACGGCGGGCAGATCACCATCGGCGGCTTCGCGCCGGCCGTCCCTTCGAAGTACGGGCGGCGCTACGTGCACGGCCATATCGTAGAGGACGAGCGCAACCTGATTGTTTCGGCGGGCCTCGGCTGCTCGAAAATCCCGATGCGCCTGGGGGCTCCGCCGGAGATTGTGCTGATCACCGTCGAGACGGGGAACAATGTCGCTTGATACCGCGCCGTCGCGCGCGTCGATCCGCGCGAGCTCGGAATCCACGGAATAGCGGATCCATGACACCATGAGCGCAACACCCGACGCGTGGCCGGACCTTGCCGGCCGCATCATCGACGACGAGACGGGGCGGCGGCATGTGCTGCCGGTGCGCGTCTATTTCGAGGATACGGACGCGGGCGGCATCGCCTACCATGCGTCGTACATCCGCTGGTGCGAGCGGGGGCGGACCGACTTCCTGCGGCTGCTCGGCACGGATTCACGGCGCCTCATCGACGGGTCCGCGAGCCACGAGCCCGCGGCATTTGTCGTGCGGCGCATGTCGTGCGACTTCCTGAGGCCGGCACGCATGGACGACGTGCTCATCGTCGAGACGCGGGTGAAGGAGCTCGGCGGCGCGAGCGTCACGCTCCTGCAGATGGTGCTGAACGAGGCGCGGCGCGTGTTCGAGGCCGAGGTGACGGTGGTGCTCGTGGCCGTCTCCGGAAAGCCGGTGCGCCTTTCGACCGCGGTCCGCAGCGCGTTTGCCCAAGCGGACCAGGGAAAGGTGCTCGGCATCGGCGGGACCAAGGCCTAAGAGAGCTTCGCAAGGATCGACTGGGTTGCGATGCGGAAACGTGTCTGGATCCCGGCCTCCGCCGGGATGACGGAGAGAGGGTGGCAATCAGTTTAACATAGACACGTCACTCCGGCGAGTGCCGGAGTCCAGACAGATCAAAGGACTGCACCGTGACGTTTCCACCACAGGTCAGGGCGGCACCGGTTATGTGACGCGGAATATTACCCGCCGGCATCTCTGGCTGTCATCGAAGTCGAATGGACAAGTCGTGGCCGTCCAGGGATGATGCGGCCCATCATGGGGATTTGCCGGGGGGCAGCATGACGACGGCCAAGGACGCGCGCGGGATCGATCTCGACATCAAGGACGCGATAGAGGGGTATGAGCGCTTCCGCCTCGAATTCGAGCGTGACAAGGCGTTCTACAAGAGCCTCGCAACGAAGAAGCAGAAGCCGCGGCTGCTGTGGATCGGCTGCTCGGACAGTCGCGTGGTGCCGTCGCAGATCACGCAGGCCGATCCGGGCGAGCTGTTCGAGGTGCGCAACATCGCCAACTGTGTGCCGCCCTCCTGGACGGGCGACGAGGCGGTCGGCGCCGCGATCGAGTATGCGATCGCTCATCTGGGGATCGACGACATCGTGGTTTGCGGCCATTCCGGCTGCGGCGGCATCCATGCGCTGGCGGAGCCCATCCCGCCTGACAACGAGGCGCATCTCGGACGCTGGGTCGAGTACACGCGCCCGGCGCACCAGCTCGTCGCGGCGGCGCGCGTGCCGGAGGAGGAGAGGTTTGCAGCCACCATCCGCGCGCACGTGCAGTTCCAGCTCGACAACCTGATGACCTACGAGATCGTGGCCAAGGGCGTCGCGGAAGGGCGGGTCGGCATCCACGGCTGGCTCTACGACATGGAGGCGGGCGAGATCCAGGCCTACGATCCCAGGACGGGCGCCTGGCGCGGGCTGCTCGAGCCCGCGGCTTAGCGGGGCCGCTCCCGCCCATGACGCGCGATACGCTCGAACGGCATCAGGTCTGGGTCTATCTCGTCGCCATCCTCGCAGGGCTCGCGGTCGGCGGCCTTGCGCCGGGGCTCGGGCCTTTCATGGAGGTCCTGCTCTGGCCGAGCCTCGCGGCGCTGCTCTATGCCACGTTCACTCAGGTGCCGCTGGCGCACCTGCCGGCCGCCTTCCGCGACATGCGCTTCATGTCGGCCGTACTCGCCGGCAACTTCGTCGTGCTGCCGGTGCTGGTCTGGGGGCTTCTGGCGCTGGTGCCGGATGTGCCGGCTGTCCGCCTAGGTGTGCTGCTCGTGCTGCTCGTGCCGTGCACGGACTGGTTCATCACATTTGCCCATCAGGGCGGCGGCGATGCGCGGCGTGCGATCGCCGTGACGCCGGTCGTGCTCCTGGTGCAGATCGTGCTGCTACCGGTCTACCTCTGGCTGCTGATGGGAGACGGATTTTCCGAGATCGTCTCCGCCGAGCGCATGGTTACGGTGTTCCTGGTCGTGATCGTGGTGCCGCTGGCGCTCGCCTACCTTACCGAGCGCTGGGTGGAGCGGGATGCGGCGCGCGCGGCTGTCATCGGACGGCTCGGCTGGCTGCCGGTGCCGCTCCTGGCGCTGGTCGTGCTTCTGATCGCGGGCTCGCAGGTGGAGGCGGTGCTGGGCGCGGTGACGCTGTTTGGCGACGTGCTGGCGGCCTTCGTCGCGTTCCTGGCCGGCGCGGCCGCCTGCGGCGTTGCGCTCGGGCGGCTGTTCTCGCTTCCGGCCGCGCAGGCGCGCACGCTGCTCTTCAGCCTTGCCACGCGCAACTCGTTCGTCGTGCTTCCGTTCGCGCTGGCGCTGCCGGCGGGATGGGAAGCAACGGCGATCGTCATCGTCCTGCAGTCGCTGGTCGAACTCATCGGCATGCTGCTGTTCCTGTGGCTGGTTCCGCGCCTGCTGATCCCTGACCGGGCAGCCGGCTAGGCGCTTCTCCCGGCCTCGTTTTAGTCATATTGCGCGGCAACAAGGACCTTGATGGTCCGTGCGCGCCAGTGCACGTTGCAGTCCGCCAAGGGGGGCGCGATTGCCGATTCGGCACACCCAATCTTTCTACGGGGCACCCGGCCGCCCGCTCCCAGCCTCAAACGACGGTTGAACCATGAATCCGGCTGACGTGACGCAGACCGCCCTTGCGCCTCAGGCACACGGCGTCTCCTTCATCGAACTCTTCATGCAGGCCTCGCCGACGGTCCAGGTCGTGATGGCCGGTCTCGGGCTTGCCTCCATCTGGTCGTGGGCGATCATCATCGAGAAGCTGATCGCCTTCCGGCGCGCGCGCATCGAGGCGGACCGCTTCGAGCAGACGTTCTGGTCCGGCCAGTCGCTCGACGAGCTCTACAACGGCCTCTCGCGCGGACACACGATCACCATGGCGGCGCTGTTCGTTGCGGCGATGCGCGAGTGGAAGCGCTCGGTCGAGGGCAACATCCGCGCGCTCGGCGGCATCCAGCTCCGCGTCGAGAAGGTGATGGACGTCACCATCAGCCGCGAGATGGAGCGGCTCGACAGGCGCCTCCTGTTCCTTGCCACCGTCGGCTCGACGGCGCCCTTCGTCGGGCTGTTCGGCACGGTCTGGGGCATCATGCAGAGCTTCCAGGCCATCGCCATCTCCAAGAACACCAACCTGGCGGTGGTTGCACCCGGCATCGCGGAGGCGCTGTTCGCGACCGCACTCGGCCTGATGGCCGCCATCCCGGCGGTGGTATTCTACAACAAGTTCTCGGCCGACTCGGCGCAGATCAGCCAGCGGCTCGAAGCGTTCGCCGACGAGTTCGCCGCCATCGTCTCGCGCCAGATCGACGTCAGGAGCTGATGCCCAGATGGGGATGAGCATCAAAGCCGGGGGCGGCGGCCGGCGCAGAGGAAAGCGCGGGCGGCATGCGCCCATGAGCGAGATCAACGTCACGCCCATGGTCGACGTGATGCTGGTGCTGCTCATTATCTTCATGGTGGCGGCGCCGCTGTTGACCGTCGGCGTGCCGATCGAGCTGCCGCAGTCGCAGGGCAAGCAGCTCGAAAGCAACCATGAACCCTTGACCATCTCGGTTTCGTCCAACGGAGATGTTTTTATCGGCGAGACGAAGGTCGGGCTCGACGAGATCGCCGAGAAGCTGAAAGCCATCGCCAAGAACGGCGTCGACGAGCAGATCTTCGTGCGCGGCGACAAGGGAATCTCCTACGGGCAGGTGATGCTGGTGATGGGCCGCATCAGCGCCGGCGGGTTCAAGAAGGTGTCGCTGGTGACCGAGGTGGAGGACGCGGGGGCGGCTGCCCCGTAAGGACGATGCGGGCTTTGTGGCCGGCGTGGCCGGCCGTGGAACCCGTGCAAGGACGCAGGCATGATGCTGCTGCTGAGGCGAGTCCGCTGCGCGCTGACGTGCTCCGATCCCGCGACGTCGTTGCGGGTGCGGAGGCGTGCACAGGCGCCTGGGTGCTGCGATCAAACCAGTGACGGGGTTTGGCCGTGCCGTTCGGACTGACGCTCTCCATCCTGCTGCACGGCGGCGCGCTGGCGTGGGCCTATCTGGCCATGCTCTCGACGCCGCCCCTGAAGCCGCCCGAGCCGGAGCCGATCACGGTGGCGCTCATCACGCCGTCGGAGCTGCTCGCCCTTAAGAAGGGCAGCGAGACGGCGACCGAGCTCGAGGCCAAGGCCAAGGAGGAGCCGAAGCCCGAGGTCTCCAAGGTCGAGGCCGAGAAGCCGAAGCCCATCGTCGCGCCGGAACTGCCGGTCGAGCCGACGCCGCCCGAGCCGCCCGAGAAGACCGCCGAGGCCTCGCCGCCGGAGCCGCCGAAGCAGGAGCCGCCGCCGAAGCCGGATCCGATCGCTGAGAAGCTCGCCGCGCTGCCAGTCGAGCAGCCGCCGCCTGGCCCCACTCCGGACGAGCTGAAGAAGATCGAGGACGAGAAGCGCGCCGAGGAGCAACGGCAGGCGGAGGAGAAACGCAAGGCCGAAGAGGAAAAGAAAAAGGCGGAGGAAGCAAAAAAGAAGAAGGCCGAGGAGGAGAAAAAGAAAAAGGAGCAGGAGCGCAAAAAGAAACTCGCCGAGCAAAAGCGAAAGGAACAGGAAAAGAAGAAAAAGCAGGAGCAGGCCGACCGCCTGGCCGCGCTGCTCGACAAGGATCCGACCCGCAAGGGTGCGCCCAACTCTGCGACGCAGCCGCAGAACCCGACGGACTACACCGGTCCGACGGCGGGCGCGCGCGAGGGCGATGCGCCCGTTCTCTCGGTGCGCGAGCAAGACCTTTTACGTAGCCAGATCAGTGCTCAACTGCGGCAATGCTGGAAGCTGCCGGGTGGCGGCGGCGGCATCGAGACCATGGTGGTGACGGTCCGCTGGCGGCTCTATCCCGACGGCTCGCTCGACGGCGAGCCGGCGATCGAGGCGCCCCAGTCCGGTCCCGTGTTCCAGATCGCGGCGGAGGCTGCCGTGCGCGCGGTAAAGGCGTGCTCGCCGTTTACCCTTCCGCAGGACAAATACTGGGCCTGGAAATCCATCATCTGGGATTTCGATCCACGCGAAATGCTGTAAGCGTTACGCCGGATTTCGAGCAGGCATTCTAGCGCCACGATTTATATCGAAGATGAGGACAATGACCGAATCCCTGCCCCCTTCTCGTGCCGCTCGGACGCTTCTCCTGGCGATCGCCATGCTCGCGGCTCTGCTCGCACCCATGCCGGCCTCGGCGCAGGTCGACGATGCCTATCGTCCGCCTCCGGGAGCCGGAGGGGGCGGTTTCCAGGATCAACTGCGTGAGCAGGGCTACGAGGTGCCGCCGCCTCCCGCGGGCGGAGGTGGGGGCGTGGAGGGCGGCGCCTACCAGGGCGGCCGCCAGGACGGTTTCAGCTCCGAGGGGTTGCGCGGCACGCAGCGGCAGGGCGTTGTGGCGCCGATCCCGATCGCCATCCCGGCCTTCACCGGCGACGACCCGCAGCTCGCCCAGCAGGTGGCGCAGGTGCTGATGGCGGACCTCGAGCGCTCGGGGCTGTTCCAGCCGCTGGATCCCGCGTCGTTCCTCGAGGACATCAGGGATGTCAATGCGTTGCCGCGTTTTCCTGACTGGCGGCAGATCGGTGCCGAGGCGCTGGCCGTGGGCCGCGTCGTGCGCGGCGGCGACGGGCGGCTGACGTCGGAATTCCGGCTCTGGGATGTGACCAGCGGCAAGCAGCTCGCGGGGCAGCGCTTCACCACGGGCGCGCAGAACTGGCGGCGCGTCGGGCATCTCGTCGCCGATCAGATCTACGAGCGACTGACCGGCGAGAAGGGCTACTTCGACACGCGCGTCGTGTTCGTCGACGAGACCGGCACCAAGGCGAAGCGGATCAAGCGGCTCGCCATCATGGACCAGGACGGCGCCAACGTGCGTTTGCTCTCGCAGGGGCAGGAGCTGGTGCTGACGCCGCGCTTCAACCCGGTGGCGAGCGAGATCGCCTACATGGCCTACACGAAGGATCAGCCGCACGTGTTTCTGATGAACCTCGAGACCGGCAAGCGGGAAGCGGTCGGCGAGTTTCCGGGCATGACGTTCGCGCCGCGGTTCTCGCCCGACGGGCAGCGCGTGATCATGAGCCTGCAGCAGGGCGCCGATTCCAATATCTTCGAGCTGGATCTCAGGACGCGGCAGTCGCGGCAGCTCACCAACTCGGGTTCGCTCGACACCGGGCCGTGCTACTCGCCCGACGGGCGCGAGATCGTGTTCGAATCCGACCGCGAGGGTACGCAGCAGCTCTACGTGATGGTCGCGGACGGCTCGAATCCGCGGCGGATCAGCATGGGAGAGGGCCGCTACTCGACGCCGGTCTGGTCGCCGCGCGGCGACTACATCGCCTTTACCAAGCAACTCGCCGGACGGTTCCTCATCGGCGTCATGCGCCCCGACGGATCGGGGGAGCGTATTCTTACCGAGGGGTATCACAATGAGGGCCCCACCTGGGCGCCCAACGGCCGCGTGCTCATGTTCTTCCGCGAAAGCCAGAGCGAGGAAGGCGGCCCGCGAATCTACTCGGTCGATCTGACGGGCTACAACGAGCGAGTCGTGAGCACGCCTTCGTACGGTTCGGACCCCGCGTGGTCGCCGCTCCTGAACTGAGACGCGGCTTTACGGCCCGTTAACCGTCGGAGCGCTATTCTTGCATCAGCGCCTCTGCGTCGAGATGAGGCTGTTTTGCTTTGTAGCTCAGTAGCTTCCAGGCGCGGATCGACGGCCGCTCAAGAGCCCGAGGAGCATCAACAACGGCGTGGTATTTTCGCATCTATGAGGGTGGAAAACAGTGCTGCACGACCCTCAGTTCTTGATCAAATCATGCCGTGCCGGTACCCAAATATTCGGCTCGTTGCCGAACAAGCATCAGGAGATAAGACCATGCAGGGTGTGAAGGGGCTGATCGTTCTCTCGGCTGCCATCGTCGCTGTTGCACTCGGCGCTTGCCGTCGTGAAGAAGCGGCACCGCTGAAGCTCGGCGCCGAGGTTCCGACTGCCACGGAAGTGGCTCGCTAACGTCCGAATTTCACTTTGGGACACAACAGGAGATTACTACCATGAAGGGCGCTATCGTTCTCGCTGCCGCTATCGTTGCTGTCGCTCTCGGCGCTTGCCGTCGCGAAGAGGCTGCTCCGTTGAAGCTCGGCGCTGACGTTCCGGCTGTCGCCGACGTTCGCTAAGCGAATTCTAAGTCTCGCCTGGACGTCATAGTCGGGCTGACTTGATCATTCAGAGCTGTTGCAGCGCGTGCTGCAGCAGCTCTGTTTCGTTTGTGTTGGCGAGTCGCGTTGCGCGGTGTACGCGCCGAGCCGCGGCTTGCGGGCAGCTTATCCAGCGCCCGGCCAAGCGGCTTTTGTGGCTATCCTGCCCTGTCCCCAGACGATTTCGCCCGTGTCACATTCGCGCCTTGCCGCATGCGCGGGGATCGCTCATTTTTGCTTCATGTGTCTCTCGGAGCTGCCGTTTCCGGGGCAAAAAGGGTGGGGCTTCAGCAATCGGCATGGATGTCTCGCACGGCCCTGGGAAACGCGGCGGCGCATCGGGAAAACTGCGAGGCGGTGCCGAGGCTTCGCGCGTAGCGGTCATTTCCTTGCGGATCTATGCCGCACGGATGTCCCGGCCACATTTTCGTACTTAAGGCTCGGGTATGGGGTCGCTCAAGGGGAACGGTTTGGCTCCGGCGCGCTCGACGCGGCCGTCGAGCCGGTGAAAGGATGAATTGATGGCGCCTGTCTTTCGGGCCTCCGGCTTTACATGCGCTTTGCTGCTCTTCGTCACGGCTGCGGCCATGGGCGGCTGTGCCAACAACCAGAACGATCCGAACTCGCAGCTCGGTCCGGACGGCAAGGGGCCGATCACGCCCGGCACGAGCCGTGACTTCAGCGTCAACGTCGGCGACTTGGTCTACTTCTCGTCCGACAGCTCGGATCTGACGCCGGAGGCGCAGGCCACACTGCAGAAGCAGTCGCAGTGGCTGCGCCAGTACCCGCAGTACACGATCACCATCGAGGGCCACGCGGACGAGCGCGGTACGCGCGAGTACAACATCGCGCTCGGCGCCCGCCGCGCTACCTCGGTGCGCAATTTCCTGGCGCAGAACGGCGTGGCGCCCAACCGCGTGCGCACGATCTCCTACGGCAAGGAGCGCCCAGTGGCGGTCTGCAACGACATCTCGTGCTGGTCGCAGAATCGCCGCGCGCAGACCGTGCTCAACAGCCGGGTCGCATCCTGACGCGTTGGCTTGCCTGACGGCCGGACGCGGGGCGTACCAGCGCGCTCCGCACCGTCCCGCCGGTCCTTTCTCCAACGTCAATTTGCCCGCCTTCCGGCCGATACACGTCAGAGTTTGGCCGTATTGCAAGCGCACAGCTTTTCTCCAGGCAACATCGGCGTTTGGGAGCCCAAACGCAAGCGGGAGACCAGGGTGCCGACCATGCGCACGGGATGTGCGGGGCTGCTCGTGACTGCGGGCCAGACGCGGGCCTTCGCGGTTGCTGCCCTTGCGTTCGGCGCGGTGCTTGTCGGTGCCGCGGCGGGTCCCCCGGTGCAGGCCCAGGATCCCGCAGGCCCGTTCTCGCTCGGCTCGCCGCCCCACGACGGATTCTCGATCGTCGAGCCGCCGGCCGGCGTGCCCGAGCGCAGGCGCGACAGCGTCGATGACGGCAGTGGCCGCTGGTTCTTCCAAGGCTGGGAGTCGACGCCGTCGCAGGATACCTTCGCCGAGCGGCTCTACACGGACGCGATCAAGGCGCTCGAGTCGGGGCGCGGGAGGGATGCCCAACGGCTGTTCGAGCGCCTCATAGCCGAAGCGCCGGACAGCCCGCGCGCCGGCGCGGCGCGGCAGCATCTGGGAGAGATCTATCGCGGTGCCCATCCGGAGCCTCGCGAGGCCGCCCATCCGCGGCCCGTGCAGCAGACGGACCAGGCCGGCGCAGCAGCAATGCCATGGACGGGCGGCGGCGGAGACGCTTCGGCGACACGCTCCTCCGCACTCGAGGTCTCCCAGCCGGTGTCGCGCGCGGCGCTCAACCAGGCGCGAGTCTCTCCGGGCCTCGACGGGCAATTCCTCTCGGATGCCGGGGACCGCGTGTTCTTCAGCGCGCGCAGCGCCGAGCTCGGCGCCAGGGCCCGGGGCGTGATCCAGTCCCAGGCGCGCTTCCTCTTGCGGTATCCCGAGCTTTTCGCGGTGATCGAGGGCTATGCCGACGACGGCGCGATCGCGGACGCTGAAATGATCCGGCTTTCGGAGGAGCGCGCGGCGACCGTTCGCAGCCGGCTGATCGCGGAGGGCGTGGGTCCGGAGCGCATTCTGGCCTATGGGCGGGGGCGCGAGGACCGCGTGTCCGATTGTCCGGCGCCCGAGTGCCTGGCTCAGAACAGGCGCGCGGTCACGATCCTTCTCAACCGCCGGGTCGAGGGGCGGCCCCTGCGCCGGGCGCAGGGCGGTGAAGCCGAGGGCTCGACCGCGCCGTCCACACCATGACCCATTCCGCCATGCACGGCGGGGGCGCTTGCGCCGTGCGGCATAGAGTGACACTTGCTGCGTCGCAGCGGCCGCGCATGGTTTTCGGATCCCGTCCGGCCTATGGTGGCGGCGAAATTTCAGTGAAGGAGGGCGCTTCGCCCATGCATTCGTCCAAGCCCTTTTCGCAGCGGCATGCCGGACCGGTCGCGGCAGGCGCCCTGCTCGCGATGCTGTGGTGCGCCGGCGCGGCGCTCGCACAGGCGGTCCAGAGCGAGCAGCTTCCGGCTGTCGGTGGTGCGCAGGCGCAGGGCAAGTCCCAGAAGGGCCAGGCGCCGTCCGGCGGGGGTGATGCGGGCCTGCGCGATCGCGTCGAGCAGCTCGAAGGTCAGCTCGTGGATCTGCAGGTCGTGATCGGCACGCTGGAGTCGCTCGCGCGCACGGGTGGCGGTGGCGTGGCGGCGGCGCCGGTGCGCTCGGAAGCGGGCGGCGGCATGGCGACGAGCGACCGCGTGCGCCTCGACAACATCGAGACCCAGATCCGCGCGCTGACCGCGCAGGTCGAGCAGCTTGCCGCCGAAGTGCGTGCGGGCGGGCAGCGGCGGTCGGATGCAGGCGGCTTCGGTGACGATACGCAGACGAGCCGCTTCGGCTCGACGACGGTGACGTCGGATCAGGCCGATCCCATGGGCGGCTTCGGGGATGCCGATGGCGGCTTCGGTGCGCCGCAAGGGCAGGGGCAGACGGCCCCGCCGGGCTCGTTCGGTGGCGCGGCTCCGCCGGGAGCGTTCAATGGCGCGGCTCCGCCGCCGACCTACGGCACCGAAAGCCTGCCGCCACCCGGCAGCGGAGAGTTCGCGGCGGTGGAGCCCGGCATGGGCGGCAGCCCCAAGCAGCTCTACGAGACGGCCTACGGGCACCTCCTGCAGCAGGACTACGGTGCGGCGCAGGCCGGCTTCCGCGACTTCCTCAAGACCTACCCGCAGGATCCACTGGCGCCGAACGCGCTCTATTGGCTCGGCGAGTCCCACTATGTGCAGCGCAACTACGCGGATGCCGCCGAGGCGTTCGATCTCGTCGTCTCGACCTACGGCAATAGCAGCAAGGCGGCCGATGCGCAGTTGAAACGCGGCATGTCGCTGGCTCAGCTCGGCAAGCGGCAGGACGCGTGCTCGGTGCTCGGCAGCGTCGGCTCGAAATTCGCGAGCGCGCCGGCGCAGCTCAAGGCGAAGGCCGCCAGCGAGCGGCAGCGGATCGGTTGTCCCTGATGGCAGGCCTGCGGCGCGGCTTCGGCTACGAGAGCGCCGCCGAGGGGGGCCATCTGCGCGGTTGCGGCTTGCCGAGCGGCGGCGGGTCTGGTCTTTGATGGGGCCGATGAGACACGCTCGCAGAGCGGTCATGGTCCAGGGCGAGCCGGCCGTGCACGATCAGGATCCCGAAGCCTCGTTCGGCGCGCTGCTCGCGCCTTTCAAACACGCGGTGCTCGCCGTCTCCGGCGGATCCGACAGCATGGCGCTGATGGTGCTCGCCGCGCGCTGGGTCGCGTCCGGCCAGGCGCCCGCCGGGCTCACCATCGAGGTGGCGACCGTCGATCACGGGCTGAGGGCCAGCTCGGCGCGCGAGGCGGAGTGGGTGGCGGAGCGGGCGAAGGCGCTCGGCTTCAAGCACACGACACTGGTCTGGGGCGGCAACAAGCCGGGATCGGCCTTGCAGGCGCGTGCGCGCGAGGCGCGCTACGCGCTACTCGTCGCGCATGCGCGCGTCGCCCGGCCGTCGGCGGTCGTGACGGCGCATACGGCCGACGACCAGGCGGAGACACTGATCATGCGCCTCGGCCGCGGCAGCGGGCTCGACGGGCTTGCCGGCATGGCGCCGTCGCGGCCGCTCCTGCCGGACGGCTCGGTGCAACTCGTGCGGCCGCTGCTCGGACTCTCGAAAGCGGTCCTGGTGGCAACGCTCAAGGAGACGGGTGGCACGTGGCTCGACGATCCCTCCAACGAGCGGCTCGATTTCGAGCGCGTGCGGCTCAGGGCGGCGCACGATCACCTGTCGGCGCTCGGCCTCTCGAACGACAAGCTCGCGCTCAGCGCCGCGCGCCTCACACGCGCGCGGGACGCGCTCGAGCGTCTGACGCAGGCGCGGCTCGCGGCGCTCGTCGACGACCACGGCGGCGCGTTCGCGTCGCTCGACCGCGCGGCGTGGGAGGCGGAGCCGGAGGACGTGCGTGTGCGTCTCGTCGCGCGCCTGCTCGGCGCGTTCGGCGGACAGGCGAAGCCGGCGCAGCTCTCGCAGGTGGAGGCGCTGGTCGCGGTGCTCGCGCGCGGACGGCCCGTCGCGCAGACGCTCGGCGGCTGCATCGTGTCCCAGGGCCGTACGACGTTGCGGCTCTACCGCGAGCCCGGCCATCACACGCTGCGCGAGGTCTCGCTCAGGCCGGGCGAGGAGGTGGTGTGGGACTGGCGCTTTCGCGTCGGCTACGACGTGAGCGAGATCAACGACGCGGAGCAGGAGCCGGACGACAAAGCGGAGGATCAGGCAGCGCCAGCGGAGGTCGTCGTGCGTCCGCTCGGACTTGCCGCTTATGCAACCCTGAGGGGTGGTTTGGCGCTTAAGGACCGGCCTCCGGCCCGCGCGGCTGCGGGGCTGCCCTCGATCTGGTCGGGAGCGAGGCTGATCGCGGTGCCCAGCCTGCCCGGCGCGACGCCCAACGACGGCCGGTTTCGTGCCGAATTCCTGGGGCTTAAGCGCGAGTTGCGCTAGGCGGCGGCCAAGGTTTCATGCGTGGGTAACGCTGCGGTGCCCTCGCTCTTGGCGGCGGCCGGCATTAAACTTGGCAAATAAGGGTGCGACACCTATCTTAAGGCGCAGTTAGACGCGGATCCAAGCCGGCTTTCCCCTTTTCCGTGCCGGCTCTCTAGGGAAAACAGATGAATCCGAACTTTCAGAAGCTTGCGATCTGGGTGGCCGTTTTCGTGCTGCTCGCCGCGCTCTTCAACCTGTTCAACAATCCGACCCAGAACCGGCGCGGGGCCGAGATCAGCTATTCGGACTTCCTGAACGCGGTCGACGCCGGGACGGTGGCCGAGGTGACGCTGGCCGGCAACCGCATCTACGGCACCATGCGCGACAACGCGACGCCGTTCACGAGCTATGCGCCCTCGGACACCACGCTGGTCGAGCGGCTCAAGGCCAAGGACGTGAAGTTCAAGGCGCGCCCCTCGGACGAGGACGTGCCGTCGATCCTGTCCGTCATCCTCAACTGGTTCCCCATGCTGCTCCTGATCGCGGTGTGGGTGTTTTTCATGCGCCAGATGCAGTCCGGCTCCGGCCGCGCCATGGGCTTTGGCAAGAGCCGCGCCAAGCTGCTCACCGAGCGGCAGGGGCGCGTCACGTTTGAGGACGTGGCCGGCGTGGACGAGGCCAAGGCCGATCTCGAGGAGATCGTCGAATTCCTGCGCGACCCGCAGAAGTTCCAGCGGCTCGGCGGGCGCATCCCGCGCGGCGCGCTGCTCGTCGGCCCCCCCGGCACCGGCAAGACGCTGATCGCGCGTGCGGTCGCGGGTGAGGCCAACGTTCCGTTCTTCACCATCTCGGGCTCCGACTTCGTCGAGATGTTCGTCGGCGTCGGCGCGTCCCGCGTGCGCGACATGTTCGAGCAGGCGAAGAAGAATGCGCCGTGCATCATCTTCATCGACGAAATCGACGCGGTCGGCCGCCATCGCGGTGCGGGCCTCGGCGGCGGCAACGACGAACGCGAGCAGACGCTGAACCAGTTGCTGGTCGAGATGGACGGCTTCGAGGCGAACGAAGGCATCATTCTCA
>NZ_JADZBI010000176.1 GCF_020852195.1 Hyphomicrobium sp.
AGCGGCACGGGCGACAGGTCCGCATTCACCAGCTGCCCGAAGAACTCCAGCGCGCGCGAGTACAGGCGCCCGCCAGACTCGTAGACACCAAGCCGCTCGGGATCGTAGCGGGCAAGTGAGGAGCCCACCGTCTGGGCGAGCTTCTCGCAGGCATCGAGCGCGTCCGTGTGCTCCGCGAGCCGGTGTTCTGCGGCCTTCGCGCTGAGCAGGCGTGCCAGGAGATTCGGCGCCGCTCCGGCAATCGCTCGGTAGGCCACCGACAGGTACAGCTCGTTGACCATCAGGGTCTCGGTGGACAACCGCGCCTGATAGCGGACCGAGAGTCTCTGCCCGAAGTTGTCCGCCGCCATGCTTCCGGTGCTGCCCGACCGGACCCTTTCCCGCCGACGGATGACATGCATCCATAGCGCGACATTCGGTGCGGCGATGTTTCGCCACAGCACGTTCAGCCGTTCGTGCCAGTTGTTCAGCACCCCATCGTCGGCCGTCTCGAAGCTCGCGCCGTCGAGCCGGAACACCTGCACATAGTCGCCGGCCTCCGTCCGCACCACATGCGGCGAGAGCTGCACGCGATACGGGATGCGAAGGGCCGCCGGCAGTTCGCGCTTCAGGGCCGTCGCGCGTTTCATGAGAGTCGCACCGTCGCGATGGCCTTTCTCCGACCGTTCCGATCCGGCAGGTCGAGCAACAGCGGGCTGTAGCTCGCCCCCTTCCAGAAGCGGATGCTGCTGAAGTAGGCAAGGAGTCGGGTCTTCGTCCACATCAGGAGCAGGTCGAAGTAGCGCGCGTCACGCGCGCACAAGAGCATGCAGATGCCGTGCACGGGCAGCATGATCAGCAGGACGAGAAGGTTCTTGGTCAGCAGAAACATTTCCATCGTGAACGCGGCATTGAGCAGCAACGCCGCGTAGGTCACGCCGACGCGCATCGGCGGTCGGGTGACCCCGACGAAGAGCGGATCGGCGGTGACCCCGGCGTTGTACGCTTCCACGACCCATGCCCCCTACACGCCGAACAGGGCCCGAATCCAGGCCACGATCTGCGGTGCACCGAAGATCGCTGCGATGCCGATCAGCGCGCCGATGACCCAGCCCCAGGAGATCCGGCCAACGGCGGCGGCGATGGCGAGCGCGATGACGATCAATATGGCGACGGGCGTCGCGATCGTCAGGGCAAACGTCACGAGTGAATTGGCACCCGTATCAAAGGGCGATCCCTGCGCAAAAGTGGCGCCGGGAACGAGGAGCGCCGCCGCGGCGGCGAGGTGGGCGAACAGATTGTTGCCTCTGCGAGTCTGGGTGCGCTGGTCCACGGCTCATCCCCTCCCTTTTGTGGGGATGCCATCGAATCACGCGCGCCGGCTGGCGAAGCAGTACAGGTTTCCGGGGAAATCCACCCGAAACTCCACAATCCTGCAAACTTCACGCGCGGACTCTGTTGTCATTCCTCCTGCGCAGCGTCCATCCTATTCTCCGCAATCAACGACAGGGGGGCGCCACCGGCGCATTGCGCATGAATCAGCTCTCCGCAGAAGTGCAGCTCTGCTTCGCGCCTGAGGCTCTGCAGGGTGGTCTCCTCCGGCTCGCGCGCCGCAATCAACAGCTCCCGCCAGAACTTCGGGTCGTCGTCCCAGCGAATACGCAGACGCTTTGCACACTCGACGGCGAACGTCCGCACTTGTTGCATTGTCAATGTGGCGATGCATTCGGCCACCAACGGCGGCATACCGAAAATCATCAAGGCAACCCCACGATCTTCACGTGCGACCTGCCAGGCGAACATCAGGGTCTCGAGCGCGAGCCATTCCCAGCGGGTCACAGGCGTCGCCCCGTCCGCGCTGATGCGTGCCTGTGCGCCGTTGCGCGCCGCCATTCGCCACCACGCCGCATCGCCGAATCGCAGATCGACAATCACAAACGGAAAGAGCGCCAGCCGTTTGCGCGAGATAGGATCGAGGCGACCCCACAGGTCCCGGTGCGTCGCGACGAGCGGAAATGGGTTGCCGCACTGAGCGTCGAAGCAAAGCTCGCAGAACAGCTCGATGAACTGCTCGTTCAGTTGCTGAGCCAAGCCGATGGCGTCGGCGCCCTTCCACTTGTAGCAGTAGAGCGACCGCACATCGGCCGGCGGCCGGTCTGGAGAGGTTCTCATGTGCATCCCCGCTGAATCACTGTTGCGACGAACAGATTCTTCGGATGCGCGGCGCCGAAGTCAGCTTCACTTTCCGGTGTGTTTGTATAGAAACTCGCAGGTTGGGCTATGGCTACGACAATCGACGACGTGAGATTCGACCGCCACTATCGACGAATCCAGCTGGGTCTGCGGTTGCTCGCGCATGGAGCCCGCGTACAGACCGCGTGCGACTGGAGCGGGCTGACGCCCGACCGTCTCATTACGCTCAAAAGGCGTTGGCTCCCCAGAGCTGCTGATGGCTTTCGTGGACCAGCACCGACTTCCTTCCAGACGTTTTTCCGCTCTGCCGCGCGGCTCAGTCACGCGACCGTATTCGCCAGCATCCATCAGGCCCTATGCCATCGCTCGATGCCTTCCGGCAAGGCCTGGGATTTGCGGCCGGGGCTTGAAAGCGGCGAGCGCCTGTGTGTGGCCTATGAAATATTTCGTGCGTGGGAACCGGACGCCGACATGGAATTCGACCAAGCCGTGCTATTGGCCAAGGGCACGGCCCGCTCCGAGGCTATCGAATTGCTCCGATGTCGAACCTGCCATAGCACCATGCTGATCGATACAGGGGCGCGACGGCGTGAAGTGTGCGCGGGCTGTCGTAGCCGGCGTTCGGCTAGTCCCTGACGAGGACCATCAGCACGAGCTGATAAAGCATGGCGAACAGGCCAAAGCCCAATGCCATACCCGCGATCAGCAGAAACGGGAACCGTGGGCCCACGGCAGAGAGCTCGAAGGCGATGGCAGCCACGAGGCCGCCGATCAGCAGGAAGCCGCAGAGGAAATCCACGATCGGCTTCAGCAGCAAGAGACTAGCTATGACCGGGAACGAGACGACCTTCCAGGTCAGTCGCGCCGATGCACTCAAGGCAGGGTACACACTTGCCATGGCCCTCTCCGTGGGCAGGAGTTCCACCCATGAACCGCCACGGGCAACTATACCCCACATTTCCACGCCCTACCTCCGTGGCCCATTCGTCACTCTCGAATGAAGAATATGGTTCTTTCAGAACTGCCTCAGATACCAGTCCCTCCGCGACGACGTTACTAGCGTCTGACCACTGGCCTTGCCCCAGTTTCCGTACAGGTTTCGACAAGTGACATTGGCCTTGGCCCCTTTTGCGCCTGCACCGTGGTCAAGCTGCTGACGGATGTCGGCGCGGCCTGCGCGGCTTATCAGGACAAGGCACTTCGGAATCTGCCCTGCAAGCGCATCCAGTGCGATGAAATCTGGTCCTTCGTCTACGCCAAGCAGAAGAACGTCGCGGACGCCAAGGCCGCCCGGAGGGCGTGGGCGATGCATGGAAGTGGACCGCGATTGATGCGGACGCCAAGCTCGTTGCCTCGTGGGTGATCGGCCCGCGCGACGGCGGGATCGCCTACGACTTCATACAGGACCTGGCCGGCCGTCTCGCGAGCCGCGTGCAGCTCCCCACGGACGGCCACAAAGCGTATCTGGAAGCCGTTGAAGCGGCGTTCGGCGCGGGCATCAACTACGCCATGCTCGTGAAAATCTACGGCGAGCCGAAGAATAAGACGCCGGAGCGCAAGTACAGCCCGAGCAGCTTCTGCGGTACGCGCGTCTCCACGGTCACGGGTGAGCCGGAGGCAGACGCGATCAGCACGTCCTACGTCGAGCGCCAGAACCTTACGATGCGTCTGTCCATGCGTCGCGCCACTCGCCTGACGAACGGCTTTTCAAAGAAGCTCGAAAACCTCGGCCATGCGGCCGCGCTTCACTTCATGTACTACAACTTCGGCCGCATCCATCAGTCGCTGCGAATTACTCCGGCAATGACCGCAGGCGTTTCGGATCACGTTTGGTCTCTCGAAGAGATTGCAGCACTAGCAGACCAGGCGTAAGTTCAGCCCCTGAAAACAATTGAGGGAGTTAAGAAATGGCTAAAGTTCCAGCTTTCCACTCGAAGAAGCCCAGTGACAGAAACGTGTACCACGACAATGACAAGTGCACGGAGGGCAACAATATCGAGCGGCAAAACAAAGTGCCCGGCACTGGTGGGCGGCCCCAGTGCGAGCATTGTAAACGACTAGGCTAAACTGCTTGGTCCGTGGTGCGGAAGGTCATTTCCCACCACGGGCCTTCTAACAGGGTGATGCAGAACGCCCGGACATGAGCGATCTGATGACATCGGCCCGAAGATCAAGCCGTTGCCACAGTTCGGGTTGGGGATCTGTTGCTGATCGGATGTTCATGACCGTGTTCATCGGCTCGCTGTCACGATGTTCCGATCGGCACCAGCCGCGACATCCTGAGCAGGTTGTAGGCGCTGGCGGCCAGATACGCCTGCATCTGAGTGCGAGCGATGCCGATCACGCGGCTCTTTCTCATGCCACCGACCGTCTTGAGCCAGCCGAAGATCTCCTCGATGCGCTTGCGGGTGCGCTGGCTCACGCGATAGCTGGCATGGCGCGTGGTGCGAGC
>NZ_JADZBI010000177.1 GCF_020852195.1 Hyphomicrobium sp.
GAGAACAGCCCGGTGTCCAGCACATCGCCGAGCGCGACCTTGCCGTGGCTCGTCTCGATGATACGCGCATCCGCATTGAGCGAGCGGATGATCGCGCGCGCCGCCACGATCTCCTCCGCCGTCGCGACGTCGATCTTGTTCAGCACGACCACATCCGCGAACTCGATCTGCTCGACCAGAAGCCCCACCAGCGGGCGTTCGTCGGCATCGCCCGCAACCTCACCCCGGCCGGCAAGGAAATCGCGTGACGAATAGTCCTTGAGCAGGTTCGCGGCGTCGACCACGGTCACCATCGTATCGAGCCGCGAGGCATCCGAAAGGCTCGCGCCGCTCTCGTCACGGAACTCGAACGTCGCCGCCACCGGCAGCGGCTCGGCGATGCCGGTCGACTCGATCAGGAGGTAGTCGAAGCGCCTTTCGTCGGCGAGGCGGCGCACCTCCGCGAGCAGGTCCTCGCGCAGCGTGCAGCAGATGCAGCCGTTCGACATCTCGACCAGCGCCTCCTCCGTGCGCGAGAGATCGGCCCCGCCGCGGGCGACGAGCGCGGCATCGATGTTGACCTCGCTCATGTCGTTGACGATGACGGCGACCCTGCGCCCCTCCCGGTTGTTGAGGACGTGATTCAGGAGCGTCGTCTTGCCGGCGCCGAGAAAACCCGAGAGCACGGTCACCGGCAGCCTCCGGTCGCCTTCCGCCTTTGCTCCCAACTGAGTGATGAAATTCTGATCCAAGACACCCTCCTCGCAGTGATCTGGAAAGCGCTACCTATTACGGATGTTATAATATCCGTCAAGGACGTGCCACGCGAGCGGACATGCAAAGGTCGTCAGAAACCCCCGCGCCTGCGGGACCTTCAGCCGAAAACAAGGGTGTGGAGCGAGAGCGTGCGATGCCGGAGACTTGGGCTTACGGCAGGCTGCGTCCGACGGCCGGCTCGCCGACCGGCTCCGGCGACCGCCCGAGCAGCGTGGCGATGGTCCTGACGGGCACGCCGATGAGATAAAGCCCGAGGCACGCCTGGCTGCGTGCCACGCGGGAGAGATAGCCCTCCCGCCGATAGTGCTCGCCGCGCGTCATCACGCGGGCATTGAGCACGGCGAGGCGGCTGCGTCCGAGACGCCGCGCGATGTCCACGTCCTCCATCAGCGGCAACGGATCGAAACCGCCGACCTCGTCGTAGAGTGCGCGCGAGATGAGAAGCCCTTGGTCGCCGTAGGGCAGCTTGAGAAGCCCCGTGCGCAGCGACACCAGCGTCTCGAGCGTGCGCGGCATCAAGCCCTCGTCGTCGAGCGTAAAGCGGAAACTGGCCGCCGAGACCCGGCGGCGCCCGCCCTCGACCCGCTCGATGTGCAGGTTGACCTCCCGTTCCCAGCCGATGTCGAGATAGGTATCCGCGTTGAGGAACAGGAGCCACGGGAACCGCGCCCGCGCGGCGCCGGCCTTGAGCTGCGCGCCGCGCCCAGCCGCGCATTTGACGATCTCTGCCCCGGCCCCGTCCGCGATCTCGAGCGTACGGTCCGTGGACCCGCCGTCGGCGACGATCACCTCGCGCACGAGCCCGTCCACCGCCGCCGGCACGAGCGACGTCAGCGTCTCCGCGAGATGCGCCTCGGCATTGAACGTAGGAATGACGACAGAAATCATGGGCCCTGTCTTGCACGAACTTCCGGCCGCAACAAGCATTCCCGGTCTCGCGCCGTGATTTCCACGCAAAGGCACGGCTAGTCAGCACCTTGGCGCAACGGAACGTGCGGAAGCGGCTATTCTGGATTTTGTTCTTTATTTGTTCTCACGCTCGGCGTAGCATTGTGCTGCCATGAAGCTGCACAGCACCCGCCCGAAGATGGACCCGCTCGCCAAGTCCGAGACGGCGCCGGAAAGCCTTGTCGACGAGACGCGCCGGCGCGGCCGAGGCGCGCGCTCGAACCACTCGGGCCGCTTCGAAGCCGAGCGGCGCGTCAGCTTCGACGACGGCTGGGAGAACCTGGCCGGGCTCGATGCCTTCCGCACCGAGGTCTACGCCGAGCCCGCCCGTTCCATCATTACGCGCAACAAGAGCCCGGACATCTCCTTCGACCAGTCGATCAACCCCTATCGGGGCTGCGAGCACGGCTGCATCTATTGCTATGCGCGCCCGACGCATTGCCACCTAGGTCACTCGGCCGGGCTCGACTTCGAGACCAAGCTCTACGCCAAGACGAATGCGGCGGAGCTCCTGGAGAAGGAACTGGCCGCCAAGGCCTATGTGCCCAAGGTCATCGCGCTCGGCACCAACACGGATCCCTACCAGCCCATCGAGCGCGAGCACCGCATCACGCGGCAGATCCTGGAGGTGCTGGAGCGCGCAAGCCACCCGGTCGGCATCGTCACCAAGTCCGCGCTCGTCCTGCGCGACGCCGACATCCTGTCGCGCATGGCCGCGCGCCGGCTGGCCAAGGTCGCCATCTCCGTCACCACGCTGGACCGCCGCATCGCCCGCGCCATGGAGCCGCGCGCCGTGACCCCGGGAAAACGGCTCGACGCCATCCGCGGCCTGTCCGAAGCGGGCGTCCCGGTCGCGGTCATGGTCGCGCCTGTGGTGCCGGGCCTCACTGACAGCGAGATCGAGCGCATCCTCAAGACCGCACGCGACGTCGGCGCGACCGAGGCGGGCTACGTGCTGCTGCGCCTGCCGCTCGAGCTGAAGGACGTATTCCGCGAGTGGCTCAAGAGCGAGTTTCCGGACCGCGCCGACCGTGTCATCAGCCTGCTGCGCTCCATGCACGGCGGCAAGGACTACGTCGCCGAGTTCGGCCTGCGCCAGAAAGGCCGCGGCCCCTATGCCGAGCAGATCGCGGCACGCTTCGGCCTGGCCCTGAAACGCCTCGGCCTCAACACGCGCCGCCAGTCACTGCGCCTCGACCTCTTCACGCCGCCGGTCGCCAAGGGCCAGCAGATGCCGCTCCTCTGACCTCGCCGCTGCACAGCCCGTCATCCCTCACCCCGTGTCATCCCGGAAAGGCGAAGGCGCAGCCGAAGCCTTAGCCGGGATGACAGTGGGACAAGGAGCCGGCTTTGCGGTCGCCGCGTACCGCACACCTATCCACAGCCGCCTTTGACACAATTGCCGCCACCCGCGACGCTACAGAGATGCGGGTGGATGATTCTAAGATCGTGCCGACGTTCGAGCTGGAGGCTGCCGAGCTTTCGCTGGCAGGCGGTCCTATTGTCGGCATTGACGAGGCCGGGCGCGGTCCGTGGGCAGGGCCGGTCGTGGCCGCAGCCGTCGTGCTCGATCCCGACCGCATCCCGCAGGGCATCAACGACTCGAAGGCGCTCGATGCCGACGAGCGCGAGCGCCTGTTCGACCGCATCACGGCGACAGCCGTCGCGGTTGGCGTCGGCATCGGCAACGTGGAGCGCATCGAGCGCGACAACATCCTCGCCGCCACGCTGTGGGCCATGGCCGAGGCTGTGAGCGGCCTCTCCTGCCGCCCGCGCCTCGCCCTCGTGGACGGCAACCGCGCGCCCCGCCTCAAATGCACGACGCGCACCATCGTCAAGGGCGACGCCAAGTGCCTTTCGATCGCCGCCGCCTCCATCATCGCCAAGGTTACGCGCGACCGCATGATGATCGCGCTAGCACGCGAGCTGCCGGGCTACGGCTTCGAGCGCCACAAGGGCTACGGCACGCCCGAGCATCGCGACGCCCTCGTCCGCCTCGGCCTCTCCGTCCACCACCGTCGGTCGTGGAAGCCCGTTCAGCTCGCCCTCGGACTGATCGAGGCCGAAGCGTCCTGAGCGCATCTGGGCCGAGAAGCCCCGGAGAGCGCCCGTCCTTCACCCGTATTTTCAAAGGCACACCCCCGCAAAGAATGGGCAGAACTCCCATCGCAATGTTGAAACGCCGTACATTCCCGGAATATGCTGGAAAATAGCCCGGCCAGAACGTCCAAGCGGACCGGGTAGCTGGAGGTCACGCTCGCAGGAACTTTCCGCTCACTCAGATGAGCGCCGCGAGGTCGACCATGAGAACGCGCCTCACCGAAGTCCATCCCTCGGCTGAAAGCCGCCGCCGTGTGCTGTCGGCATTCGCGCGCTTGCGTTCTCCCCGCATGTCGATCGCAAGTACCGACCGCTATCTCTGGGGTCTTCTCTGCACGTCCAATGCCGGTGAGCGCGCATCTCACGCGAGCTGGCGCCGCGCGTCGACGCGCGGAGGCCATTGCGAGACTTCGGCGAGAAACCGAGAGACAAGGACGAGCCAATGCTGCTGATTCAGGTTTTGATCGTGGGCTGCCTGCACGCCAACCCGAACTTCTGCGAAGACTTCCGAATTCCCGTCGAGCCGCAGGAGGACTTTCGCTACGGCATCACGCCGACGCTTTGCACCAAATTCACATTCGATATCGTCCACGACTGGGAAAAGCGTCACAACACCTATTTCGTCAAGAAATGGACGTGCGCAAACCACGTGAAGCCGAAAGTCACGCTTTAGTCGTCACCGCTTCGCAACCAGCGCGAAGCGTGAAATCGGTCAGCCGTAGTCGTTCAGATCGACTGACGAGCGAGACGCATCGCATTTGCAGGCCGCGTTCGGCGCAAGTCCGCATGGCCTGCAGCGCACGCACCGTTTCCGGCTCGGAAACGGATGTCGGCCAAAGCCGCAACTTGCTTGTCTCGCGCGCATGAAGCCCGAAATGGCAGGCGCTCTTGCCTGATAAGTCAACAAAGCGCCACGGAACACGCCTTGCGTTTTGGTGCCACGCCTGAGATCGTCGTTTTTACACTCTCGGTTTGACGCTGAGCCAACGGAAAACCACCCGCACGATGCCGCACCACACGCCGCTCATCGCGACGATCGTCACAGGTCTGGCCCTTGCATTCGTGTTCGGTGCGCTGGCCCATCGCGTGCGCATTTCGCCGCTCGTCGGCTATCTCGTCGCCGGCATCGCCATCGGCCCCTTCACGCCGGGCTTCATCGCCGATCAGGGCCTCGCCCACGAGCTTGCCGAAATCGGCGTCATCCTGCTCATGTTCGGCGTCGGCCTGCATTTCTCCATGAAGGAGCTATGGGCGGTCCGCAACATAGCGGTGCCGGGCGCCGTGGCGCAGATCGCCGTCGCGACGCTGCTCGGCGCCGGATTGGCGCACACTCTCGGCTGGTCTCCGGGCGCCGGACTGGTGTTCGGCCTTGCACTCTCGGTCGCGAGCACGGTGGTGCTGCTGCGCGCGCTGCAGGAGCGGCGCCTGGTCACCACCGAGCGCGGCCAGATCGCGGTCGGCTGGCTCATCGTCGAGGACCTCGTCATGGTCCTGACGCTGGTTCTTCTGCCGGCCATCTCGCCTCTCCTTGGCGGCCAGGTGGAGGGAGAGACGACGAACCCGGCATCCCTCGACGTCAAGCAGCTCCTGACCACGGTCGCCTTCACCATCGGCAAGGTGGCGGCCTTCGTCGCCATCATGATGCTGGTCGGCCGCCGCGTCATTCCGTGGATCCTGCACTACACGGCCCACACCGGCTCGCGCGAGCTGTTCCGCCTTGCGGTGCTCTCCATCGCGCTCGGCGTCGCCTTCATTGCCGCCAACCTGTTCGGCGTGTCGTTCGCGCTCGGCGCCTTCTTCGCCGGACTGATCCTCTCCGAGTCCCAGCTCTCCCAGCAGGCCGCCAACGAGAGCCTGCCGCTGCGCGACGCCTTCGCGGTGCTGTTCTTCGTTTCCGTCGGCATGCTGTTCGACCCGAGGATCGTCGTCGATCAGCCGTTGGCCGTTGCCGCGACGCTGCTCATCATCGTCATCGGCAAATCGCTGGCTGCGCTCGCCATCGTGCGCGCCTTTGGCTATCCGCTGGGCACGGCCTTCACCATTTCGGCAAGCCTCGCGCAGATCGGCGAGTTCTCGTTCATCCTCGCGGCGCTCGGCATGAGCCTCGATCTGCTGCCGGCGGAGGGGCGGGACCTGATCCTGGCCGGCGCCCTGCTCTCGATCGTCATCAATCCGTTGTTCTTCTGGGGCCTCGATCACCTGAAGCCGTGGCTCGAGAAGAGGGACGGGCATCACCACGAGCCAGGCGAACAGCCGGAGGCAGCGGAGGAGGAGGAAGAGGAGGAGCCCATCCACGTCACCACGCTCGAGGGCCACACCATCGTTGTCGGCACCGGGCGCGTCGGCAAGCGCATCGTCGACACCCTGGCCTCGGGCCCGACGCCGCTCTACGTGATCGACGAGAACGAGGAGGAGATCAAGCGCCTGCAGGCCCGCAACATCGAGGGCATCGCCGGCAGCGTCACCACGCTCCTGCACGCGGCCAATCCGGCCAAGGCCGCAGTCATGGTCGTCGCCATCCCGAGCAACTTCGAGGCCGGGCAGGCGATCGAGCAGGCGCGCGCCGCTAACCCGACGATGCCGATCATCGGCCGCGCCCAGACCGAGCCCGAGGCCGAGTACCTGAAGAAGTACGGCGCCACCGAGGTCGTCATGACCTACGACACGCTGGCCGACGCCATCCTCGCGACCTATCGCAAGGCGGTCGGCAGCGCCTGACGCCCACAGCACCGATCCACCACGCGTACTCTCCAAACAAGAAGCCGCCCCCGCTGCGCCGCCGCCCTGCCCCTGCGCCTTGGTCCGATCGAGAACCGCATGCAACACGGCACAAGTTTTATGCATGTTATTCAATTGGTAATGACGGATAGATAAAATTATACATTACGAAGATATGTGCGCGCCGGCGCGGGGCCGGCCTGCGCCAACTCATGGGTCTCTCCGTGCTTAATGAATTGAAGCTGAAGTACAAGGTAGGAGCGCTGATCGCGTTCCTCGCGCTTATTCCTGTTGCCGGCGCAGCGCTCTCCTATATGAGCCTCTCCGCCCAAAGCGCCGCCCAGGACCTGGCCATGCGGGCAAAGAGCGGCCAGACCTACCTCGAGCGCATCAACGGCCTCGTCTACGCCATCGTCATGGACTCGCGCGGCATCTACATGTCGAGCGACTGGCCCTCTGCGGAAAACTACGGCAACGGCATCCTGAAGGGCGCCAACGAGCTTCGCACCGTCACCAAGCTCTGGGAGGGCACCGTAGAGCCCGAGCATCGCCAGGACTTCGTCGACGCTCAAGGCACCATCGAGGAGTTCATCCGCTTCCGCACCGAGCTGGTGCGCCTCGCACGGGAGGAGTCGCTCCCCGTTGCCCGCCAGTTCGGCGACAACGACGCCAACCGCTCGAACCGCAAGGCGCTGAACGACAAGCTGCGCGCCCTGTCGAGCCACTACGAGGCCTACGTCGAGAAGACCACCGCTGCGTCCGACCGCGCGCTGGCCGCCACGCTGCGCACGTCGGCCATGAGCGGCATCATCTCAATCCTGACCATGATCGGCGGCATCTGGCTCCTGATCACCAACCTGACGCAGCCCATCGAGCGCATGAAGCTCTCCATCCTCGATCTGGCGGCCGGCCACACCGACCGCGAGGTCTATGGAACGAACCGCAGCGACGAGCTCGGCGAGATCGCCGGCGCCGTTCTCATCTTCAAGCAGAACATGCTCGAAGCCGAGCGCCTGCGCGCCCAGCAAGCCGAGCACGAGAAGCGTGCCGCCGCGGAGCGCAAGGCCGAGATGCTCCGCTTCGCCAACCAGTTCCAGGAGAGCGTCGGCCGTGTCGTCGAGACGGTCTCCGCCGCGTCGAGCCAGCTCGAGGCGGCGGCGGGACAGCTCACCTTGAACGCCGCTTCGACCCAAGAGCTGTCGGGTACCGTGGCCAGCGCCTCCGAGCAGACCTCGGCCAACGTGCAGGGCGTCGCCGCAGCATCCGAGCAGCTTTCGTCCACCGTCCAGGAGATCGGCCGTCAGGTCCACGAGAGCAGCGCGATCGCCGACCAGGCAGTCCGCCAGGCTGCCCAGACCAACGAGAACGTCGTCGAGCTCTCGCAGTCGGCAGAGCGCATCGGCGCCGTGATCGAGCTGATCAACCAGATCGCTGGCCAGACCAATCTGCTGGCGCTCAACGCCACCATCGAGGCCGCGCGTGCGGGCGACGCAGGCAAGGGCTTCGCGGTCGTGGCGCAGGAGGTGAAGGCGCTCGCAGCACAGACGGCCAAGGCTACCAACGAGATTGGCAGCCAGATCCAGAGCATGCAGTCCTCGACGCGTCAGGCAGTCGACGCCATCAACGAGATCGCGGCCACCATCAATCGCATCTCGGCCGTGAGCGGCGCCATTGCCGCTGCGGTCGAGCAGCAGGGCGCGACCACGCAGGAAATCAGCCGCAACGTCATCGAAGCGGCAAAGGGCACGAGCGAGGTTGCCTCCTCGATCACCGCCGTGAGCCAGGGCGCGTCCGAGACCGGCTCCGCCTCCTCGCAGGTCCTCGCCTCGGCCAAGTCGCTGTCGGGCGACAGTCGCACGCTCAAGACCGAAGTCGAGCGGTTCCTGTCCATGGTGCGTGCGGCTTAAGACGACAGATCGAACACTGATGAACGAATGCGATCCCGGTGCGCCCGCAAGCGCCGGGATTTTTTTCATGCAAGGCCCGACGCATCGCGCGCCGACTCAAGGGATGTATGGCGGAGTCGAGTTTTGCCTTTCGCACGCCGCAAAAGCGTGCGAGTCTCCTTCCCGTGGCGTCCTAAGAGATCCTTGCCGCGCACCCGACGCGTTTACCGAAAATTAACTCCCGCCGTTTACACTTCGTTAACCGTGGGATCGGTTGTCAGCGTCTCGGGTTCGTTTCATGGATCCTTGGCATCTCTGGTTTTTCTCAGTGAGTTGCGTCGAATGGGTGTGCGTCGTCGTGCGTGTGCGGCTGCAGGAGATCGCGGCCGCGTGGCCGGAGATCGGTCTCTGGCCAGAAATCGAATCCTGGTGGGAGATTGCATCTACTAGCTTCGTCGACTACCGGATCGAAGTGTAGATCTCGTCTTCGCCGACCCCCCTTACAATCTGCAGCTCACGACCGAGCTTCTGCGTCCAAACAACACGCGCGTCGACGGCGTCGACGACGCCTGGGACAAGTTCGGCTCGTTCGAGGAGTACGACCGCTTCACGCGCGCCTGGCTCGCCGAGTGCCGCCGCGTCCTGAAGCCGGACGGCGCGCTGTGGGTGATCGGCTCCTATCACAACGTGTTCCGCCTCGGCACGGCGCTGCAGGACATCGGATTCTGGATCCTGAACGACGTGGTGTGGCGGAAGGTGAACCCGATGCCGAACTTCCGCGGCCGCCGCTTCACCAACGCGCACGAGACGCTGATCTGGGCCGCGCGTGATCAGAAGTCCCGCTACACGTTCAACTACGAGGGCCTCAAGGCATCGAACGACGACGTTCAGATGCGCTCCGACTGGCTATTCCCGATCTGCGCGGGGCCGGAGCGCCTGAAGGACGAGGGCGGCCGCAAGGCGCATCCTACGCAGAAGCCCGAGGCACTCCTGCATCGCATCCTGCTTGCGACCACCAACCCCGGCGACACCGTGCTCGACCCGTTCTTCGGCACCGGCACCACGGGCGCCGTGGCGCAGCGGCTCGGCCGCCGCTGGATCGGCATCGAGCGCGATCCGGACTACGCGAAAGCCGCCACCGAGCGCATCGCCAAGGTGAAGCCGCTCTCCGCCTCCGCGCTCGAGGCGCAGCCATCGAAGCGCGCCGAGCCACGCGTTCCCTTCGGCACCCTCGTGGAGCTCGGCATCCTGCGAGCCGGCTCGCCCCTCTACGACGAACGCCGCAGCATCAAGGCCGAGGTGAAGGCCGACGGCACGCTGGCCGTTCCCGGCAGCCAGGGCTCGATCCACCGCCTGGGGGCCGTCGTGCAGGGCAAGTCGGCGTGCAACGGCTGGACCTTCTGGCACTACGAGCGCGGCGGCGTGCTGCACCCCATCGACAAGCTGCGCGAGCGCGCCAAGGCCGAGCTCGGTCTCACAAAGCTCCCGACCTCTCCCCTCATCGCCGCCGAGTAGACAAAAACTCGTTGCCCGATAACGGCTACGGGGATCGGCGCGTCGATGACGTTGATGCCGACATCTGCTAATAAGCAGGTCGCGCCATTAAAATAGGTACGTGTTACGAAATAGGAGTGAACGGAAGCCTCCCGCACCACTGGGGCAATGATGCGACCTCCATTCAGTCAGACATTTTTTGGGGCGATCGTCGTAGCGGTGATCGCTGGCACGAGTCATACTTCAGAACAGCATAAATCGACCGAATGCTAACCAAAGCAACGGAACCGGAGCGCCCAAGGCCGCGTGCACAACATTCCACTCCCAATCCGCTTGTGAAATCTACTGGGACTGCAAGTGGAACGGTTCAAATAGTCCGCCTGGAGCAATGGACTATGGCTATGGATATTGCGATTTCCGATGATTTAAAGCAGAGGCGGAGCGATGCGAACGCCGTTTAGCCAAACTATGATCGGGGCAATTTTGATCGCGGTAATCGCGGGCTTGATCGTAGTTCTGATTCAAAACAACTTCATTAGCCCTCCGCAAGACGGAAGCTCATCAAACAGCACGTACAATCCTCCACCGAGCACTATCACTGTACTGCCACCGGTTTCGCAACCGAGCGGTTCAGTCTATTCGCACATCGAAGACTGTTCGCGTTACACATCTCAAGAGCAATGTTTTGGAAGGATTGGATGCTATTGGAAGTCGCCAAGTCCAGGCCACCAGTTCAACCCTTACGACTATCTCAGTGCTTCGGGGTATTGCGCCAACCTGTAGACTCTAGGCGCGCAGAAATCCACCTTGAGCGAATAGCAGAGCCCACGCCACGCTTGGCTTAAACACTGCTGCCTACTGCTCCTTCAGCGCATGCGCGATGACCTTGCGCATGACGGACGGCAGGGCGGCGCTGCCGAGGTCGCGGCGCGGCACCCAGCGGCAGTGTTCGGGGCTGGCCCAGAACGTCAGGCTCGCATCCGCCGGCACGATGGCGCGCATCACCATGATCTCGAGCCGGAAGTGCGTGAACGTGTGGCTGACCACACCCGGCACCGACCACCAGTCGGCCCGCACGGGCTGCGCCATCAGAGCCTGGTCCACCGGCAGCCAGTCGTCGCCCCATTCCGTCGAGGGCACCTCCAGCATGCCGCCCAGCAGGCCGGCCTCCGGCCGCTTGCGCAGCAGCACCCGCCCGTCCTCGCTGAGCACCAGGAACGCGATGCCGTAGCGCACCGGCCGGTCTGCCTTGACGAGCTTTATCGGCAATTGCGCCTCTATGCCGAGTGCGTGCGCGTGGCAGTCCTGCTGCAGCGGGCACACGAGACAGGAGGGGCGCTTCGGCGTGCAGACCGCGGCACCGAGGTCCATCATCGCCTGTGCGAAGTCGCCCGCACGCCTCTGCGGCGTCAGCGTCGCGGCGAGCCGCTTGATCTCGCGCTTGGCCCCCGGTAGCGGATGCCGGACGGCGAAAAGCCTGGCGACGACACGCTCGATGTTGCCGTCCACCGGCGTCGCCGGCTCGCCGAACGCGATGGCCGCGATCGCCGCCGCCGTATAGGGACCGATCCCCGGCAGACTCGAAAGCCCGGCTTCCGTGCGCGGGAACTGCCCGCCATGCTCGGCAACGACCGCCTGTGCGCACTTGTGCAGGTTGCGGGCGCGCGAGTAGTAGCCGAGCCCGGCCCACGCCGCGAGCACATCGTCCAAAGCCGCCGCCGCGAGCGCCTCGACCGTCGGCCAGCGCCGGAGGAAGCTCGCGTAGTAGGGAATGACGGCCTTGACCGTCGTCTGCTGCAGCATGATCTCGCTGAGCCAGACCTTGTACGGATCCGACCGCCGCCCGCGCTTCGAGCGCCAGGGTAGATCGCGCCGCTCCCGGTCATACCAGTCGAGCAGCGCCGCCACGGTATCGGCTCCGGCCGGCCGAAGTGGCAGTTGCCGGCGCGCCACAGTTCTCACCCGGTCCCCCATGGAATCGGTGTCCCCCTTCGAAGACGACGCGAATCACCGTCATCATGCTAGGGACGTGCAACACCCCTGCATATGACAGCGACGCCGCGTGACTGCAAAGCTCACAGAAAAACCACGGAAATCGCCGCTGCCCCACCCGGCGCGCCGGCATCTTGCGCTCGCGCCGAGCGTCTCACGCTTCGCGGCCCCACCGGCGACCCGCTTTGTTCCGGCCAAGGCGGTCGGCAGCTTCGTGCCGACGCTGACGAAGAAAGCGTTCGAGAAATTCGGCTTTTCGACCGCGACGTTGATCACCGACTGGGCGAACATCGCGGGCGCTGAGCTCGCGGAATATACGGCGCCGGAGCGCCTCAAGTGGCCCCGCGGCACTCAAGCAGACGGCATTCACGAGGATGAAGGCGAGCGTCGCGGGGCGACGCTGATCCTGCGCGTCGATCCCGCTCGCGCGCTCGATGTCGAGTACCGCACCCGCCAGATCACGGACCGCATCAACGCCTACTTCGGCTATCGCGCCGTCGAGGCGATCCGCCTAGTCCAGGCCCCCTTGCCATCGCGCGCTTCTCCTCCTCCGCCGTTGTCTGGGAGAACCGAGGAAGGGAGGAGTCCCGCCGACGATCCGCTGCTCGCCGCGCTGACCCGCCTCGAGCAGGGCGTCCGTCGCCATCAGAGCACGCGCCGGGCCTGATCCACACCGTTGATCGGCATGGCTTTTCGGGCAACAGATCGGCCATTCAAATGGCGTTCAGCCCGGATTTGCCTTATTCGGTGGCTGCGCCCATGTTATCAGCCAGACCGAAAACATGAGGCGCGAGCAGCCAGCCCCCTGGACGCGCGCAACAACAAAACGGAGTTGAACGAATGCATGTGACGAGCCGGCTTGATCGCCGCCAGGCCATGATGGCCGGAGCCGCACTGGCTGGACTGGGCCTCTCGGGCTTTGCGCTTCCGGCGTATGCTCAGCGCAACAAGGGCCCCGCCGAGGTTCCGGTCGACGATCTGATGAAGACCGGTGACCTTGCCGACCTCGTGCTCGGTCCCGAAAACGCCAAGGTAACCATCGTCGAGTACGCATCGATGACCTGCGGCCACTGCAAGCACTTCCACGACGCGACCTTCCCGGAGCTCAAGAAGAAGTACATCGACACCGGCAAGATCCGTTTCGTCTTCCGCGAGTTCCCGCTCGATGCGCGCGCCTTCGCAGCCTCGATGCTGGCCCGCTGCGCAGGCTCGACCGAAAAATCCCTGGCCCTCGTCGACGCGCTGTTCGACACCCAGGATCAATGGGCCTTCGTGAAGGAGAACCCGACGCCGAAGCTGTTCGAGATCGCCAAGCAGGCGGGCTTCACCCAGGAGAGCTTCGACAAGTGCCTGACGGACCAGAAGCTGCTCGACCAGATCACGGCCAGCCATACGCGCGCCGCCGAGACCTTCGGCGTCAACGCCACGCCGAGCTTCTTCATCAACGGCAAGCGCCTGCAGGGCTCGCCCGTGATCGAAGAGTTCGACAAGATGATCGAGCCGCTGCTGGCCCAGGGCTGAACAACCGGCGACGGGGACGGACGAGATGCCGGCATTTCGCGCAGCACGCCTGTCCCTATCGCACAACGCCGAAGCGTGCCTGGACGCCAGCCTGCGCCGATGTGACGTCAAAGTAGGGCAACCGGCCGAACCGCCAACATCGTCATCCCGGCGGAGGCCGGGATCCAGACACGTCAGCCGCATAGGGCTGGCCGTGGCATCCGTGCTGATGCTGTCGGCCTGCTCCGGCAACGGATCGCTGTCGACCGCAGGCGTCGACGCCGTCGCACCCGGCGCTTTCCCCGAAAGTGCGAGCGCCACCTCGAGCGACACGCCCTTCAGCCCCTTCGGATCGGTTCCGGATCCGTCCGAAGGCGGCCGCCAGGTCATAGAAAACCCGACCATCGCCGACGTCACGATGACCGGCACGCTGCCCGAGATGACGCTCGGCCGCGCCGACGCGCCCGTCACCATCATCCAGTACCAGTCGCTGACCTGCCCCCATTGCCGGGCGTTTCACCGTGAAACGTTCCCGGAGCTCAAGCGCACCTACATCGACACCGGCAAGGTGCGCTTCATCATGCGCGAGTTCCCGATCGGCAAGCAGTCCGGCAACGCCACCATCGCGCTTCGCTGCGCCCCGCCCGATAAGTACTTCACGCTCTACGGGAAATTCATGGAGCAGCAATCCTCCTGGGTGTCCCAGGAGGTGCGCCTCGAGCCGATTTTCGCGGTCGCCAAGCAGGTGGGGATGACCCAGGCCCAGTTCGATTCCTGCCTTAAGAATCAGGCCATGATCGACAGCTTGAAATGGGTCAAGGAGCGCGGACGGACGCTCGGCATCATCGGAACGCCGAACTTCTTCGTGCAAGGCAAGCTCGTGAAGAAAACGCTCACCATGAGCGACATCCGCGAGATGGTCGAGCCGCTGCTCTCTGCGCCCAGGGCCGCCTCCGTTGCTCAGTAGAGTTTCGGGTTGAGCATACAGGCTGGACCTGTAACCCCTCACCGGCCGCTGAGTTGAGAAGTACGGGATAGACGCACGACATGAAGATCAGCCGTTTGAGGCTTCTCGGATTCAAGTCCTTCGTTGAGCCGACCGATCTCCTGATCGAATCCGGCCTGACCGGCGTCGTGGGCCCGAACGGCTGCGGCAAATCCAATCTCCTGGAAGCGCTCCGCTGGGTCATGGGCGAGACCTCGCACAAGTCCATGCGCGCCGCGGCCATGGACGATGTCATCTTCTCGGGCACCACGACCCGCCCGGCGCGCAACGTCGCCGAGGTGACGATCTTCCTCGACAACGCCGCGCGCCAGGCCCCCGCCGAGTGGAACGACAGCGACCTGATTGAGATCACGCGCCGCATCGAGCGCGATGCGGGCTCCGCCTACCGCATCAACGGCCGCGAGGTGCGCGCCCGCGACGTCAAGATCCTGTTCGAGGACGCCGCCACCGGCGCCCGCTCGCCGGCCCTGGTCCGCCAGGGCCAGATCTCCGAGATCGTGAACGCCAAGCCCGAGCAGCGCCGCCGCGTGCTGGAGGATGCAGCCGGCATTGCCGGGTTGCACAGCCGCCGCCACGAAGCCGAGCTGCGGCTCAAGGGCGCGGAATCGAACCTCTCCCGCCTGGCCGACATCATGGGCCAGCTCGGGAGCCAGATCGAAAGCCTGAAGCGCCAGGCCCGCCAGGCCCGCCGCTACAAGGATCTCTCGGAGGAGATCCGCCGCGCCGAGGCCCTGCTCGCGCACCTCTCCTGGATCGACTCCCAGGCACAGGTCGACGCCGAGGAGCGCAACTTTGCCGAGGCGCTGGCCCTGCTCGGCCGCGTGACCGAGGACGAGGCGAAGGCACTGCGCGCTGAGGCCGAGCTGGCCGAGACCATCCAGCCGCTGCGCGACAAGGAGGCCGAGCGCGGGGCCGCGCTTTCCCGCATCCGCATCGAGACCGACGGGCTCGCCAAGGAGGCCGAGCGCTGCTCCGAGCGGCGCCAGGAGCTTGCACGGCTCGCCGGCGAGCTGGAGAAGGACCTTGCCCGCGAGGCCCACCAGATCTCCGAGGCCAAGGAGATCCTGGCCGGCTTCGACGTCGAGACACAGGCGCTGGAGGCGGCCGAGGCCGAGGCCGATGCCGCGGAGGACCATATCCACGCCGCCGAGGAGGAGGCTGCCGCCGCGCTCGAGGTCGCCGAGAAGGAGCTCGCGGTTGTCACTGAGCGCGCCGCCGAGGTCCGCGCCCGCCGCAAGTCGCTCGAGACCGCCGAGGCCGAGCGCCGCGCCTCCATCGCCAAAATCAACGACAAGCTCGCGACCCTCGCGCGCGATGCCGAGGCCGCCGCCGCGGGCGCGCCGGATTCGCTGAAGCTCGCCTCCATCACCGAGCAGGGCCAGCGCCTCGCCCGCGAGATCGCCGCCATCGAGGCGGCTACACTGGACGCCGAGGACAAGCTCGGCGACCTCGCCGAGACCGCACGCGTGCAGAGCGGCGAGGCGCAGAAGGCGCGCATGGCGCTCTCGACGCTCGTCACCGAGCGTGAGACGCTGTCCAAGCTCGTGATGCCGGCCTACGAGGACGGCATGCCACCTATCGTCGAGCAGCTCCGCGTAGCGCCGGGCTACGAGGCAGCGCTCGTCGCGGCCCTTGGCGACGACCTCGACGCGCCCACCCACGAGGATGCGCCGGTACGCTGGCGCTCGATCGAGGTGAGCCCCGAGGACGCGGCGCTACCCGCCGACGCCGAGCCCTTGAGCCTCCACGTCGGCGCCCCGCCGGAGCTAACGCGCCGCCTGCGCCAGATCGGCGTCGTCCCGCGCGAGCTCGGCGCCCGATTGCAGCCTCATCTGAAGCAGGGCCAGCGCCTCGTCAGCCGTGAGGGCGAC
>NZ_JADZBI010000178.1 GCF_020852195.1 Hyphomicrobium sp.
ACCTTAACCTTCGGGTCGCTCTTGGCGTCGGTGGAGTAGACGATGCCGAGCGGCGTCTCTCCGCGCGAGACATAGGCGAGGGCGACGCGCACGTTCTCGGCGCCGGCGACCTTGGAGGAGACCTGATCCCAGACGCCGAGACTGGTCAGTGCCGCCTTGCCGTAGATGCCGGCGGGTACGGAGCCTGGCTCGCCCATGGCGAGACGTCCATCGCCGAGCGCTTCGGCGAGCGCGAAGCCCTTCTCGATCTTGAGAGTCGTCGTGCTGTCCGCGGGAGCAATGAGGACCAGCGCGTTGCCGAGCAGCGTCTTGCGTGAAGCGGGGTCGATCAGATTGCGCTCAGCCACCCAGTCCATCCACTTGAGGTCCGCGGAGATGAAGAGATCGGCGGGCGCGCCGGATTCGATCTGCTTGGCGATGGCCGAGGAGGCAGCGAACGACAGGGTCGCCGTCTTGCCGGTCTTGCTCTCCCAGTCCTTGGCGATGCGGTCGAGCGCGTTCTTGAGGCTCGCGGCGGCGAACACGACCACCGGCTTGGTCGCGACGGCGCTGTCCCCGGCGGGCCTAGCGTCCTGGGCACGGGCTGCCGGAAGCCCGGCGAGCGCGAGGGCGAGTGTGCACACCAGCAGGCGATTGAGTTTTGTCATGGGACGGGATCCTGAATGGAGCTGTATTCCGTGAAATACAGCGACCATACGCAGGCTGGCCCTGTCAAGCACGCGTGCCTGTCGCGTTGTTATCCGTTGGTCATTGGCGGCCGCTAAGTTGGCCCGTTGATCCGCTATCTCGGAGAGCGGGTGGGCGGTGCTATGCCGCCAGGACGGTCGACGGCGTGACCTCAACTCGGTTGCGGCCGTTGGTCTTGGCCACCATCAACGCGCGATCCGCGCGTTTGAGCGCCGTCCCCAGCGGCTCGCCGAGCGTCCAGTCCGCCACGCCGAAGCTGCAGGTGATGCCGAACGTGTCGGTGCCGCTCTGGAAGACGTGCGTGGCGATGGCAGCGCGGATCACCTCGCACCAGTGCGCGGCCTCCTCGGGAGCGAGCACCGGGAAGGCGAGCGCAAACTCCTCGCCGCCGAGACGCGCTACGATGGGTGCCTCCTCGCCAGCGATGCGGGCGACGGCCGTGATGACCACGTCTCCCACGTCGTGTCCGTAGGTGTCGTTCACGCTCTTGAAGCGGTCGATGTCCATGAGGCAGACGGAAAGGCTCTCGGATGCGTCAAGCTCGCGGCGCTTCGCCTCCATGGTGGAGAGGAATGCCCGCCGGTTGAGGACGCCGGTCAGGTAGTCCGTCTCGGCCTGTTCGACGAGCTGGCGCTGAAGCGTGATCATCCGGTTCGCTGCGCGGAGGCGCGCCATCAGCTCCTCGCGCCGCACCGGCTTCACCACGAAGTCGTCGGCGCCGCAGTCGAGTGCTTCGGCCAGCGCGCGCTCGCTGGTGTTGGACGACATGACGATGATGTGCAGCGGCCGCGTCTCGCCGGCCAGGGTGCGCAGCTTCCAGCACAGCTCAAGTCCAGGGATGGGCTCGAGCTCGAGGCTGGTCAGGATCACGTCAACGGTGCGCGTTGCCTCGACGTACTGAAGGACGAGATCAGAGGCCGAGAAGCAATCGACATAGCAGCCGGCCGCTTCGAGCTCGGCGGCGAGCTTCTGTTGCACGACCCGGCTCGGATCGACGATGGCGATGTGCATGCTGGCTGCTGTTCTTCTAGTCCGACCCCTGACAACGTTGTACGCGCCGGAGGTGAACAGGGAATTACCGGGGACGGCGGCAGGCAGGCAGCCGCGGAGGAGCGTCAGGGCGAGGCGAGCGATCGGGGCGGTTTCGACGCCTCGAGCTGGTAGTTGCTCTCGTCCTTGAGGTTGACGCCGGTCAGGCGCCGCCGGAAGGCCTCGCGCAGAAGCCAGGCGATCTTGAAGGCTGCTTCGTCCGCCGACAGCCCGCCCACGCGGATGTTCGAGATGCAGTTTCGCTCGCCGTCCTTGCGGCCGACGCGGGGCTCCCAGGTGAGATAGGCCCCGAGGCTGTCGGGTGAGGAGAGGCCCGGACGCTCGCCGATCAGCATCACCGCGGCCCGTGCCTTCACGAACTCGCCCGCGTCGTCGCACAGCGCCACGCGCGCCTGTGTGGCAAGGAGCACCGGACCTAGGCGCCATTCGTTCTTGCGGACGTGCGGGAGCAGGGCGGCGATGGCCGGCACCGCATTGGCGGTTACGGCTGTCGAGGAAAGGCCGTCGCCGATGATGATCAGGAGATCGGCCTCGGCGGGCGGGAGTGCGGCCAGCGCCTGGCGCGACTCGGCGCTCAGGCGGCGCCCGAGGTCCGGCCGCCTCAGATAGGTGTCGCGATCGGGTGCGGCGCTGGCGATGCGCAGCGTTTCGAGCCCGAGGGCCGCGAGTTCCTCCTCGATCGTGGTCCAGTCGATCGGCGTCTTGACGGCATCGCGCGCCTGCGCGTGTGCCATGGAGAAGCTCAGCACCTCCCGCGTGGGCATGCCGGAACCGGCCCGCCCGAGCCCGATGCGGGCATCGGTGAAGCGCTTCAGCAGCAGCCAGGGATCGTCGGCGCTCATCATGCCACGCCTTCCGCCGCGTATTCGAGCAGCGCCTTGGTCGGCTTCTCTGTGATGAGGTTGCCGCTCGAGTCCATGAGGCCCATACGCTCGAGCCAAGCCTCGAACTCCGGCGCGCGCCTCAGCCCGAGCGCCTCGCGCACGTAGAGGGAGTCGTGGAACGAGGTCGACTGGTAGTTCAGCATGATATCGTCGGCGCCGGGGATGCCCATCACAAAGGTGACGCCCGCCGCGCCGAGCAGCGTCAGCAGCGTGTCCATGTCATCCTGGTCGGCCTCGGCATGGTTCGTGTAGCAGACGTCGCAACCCATCGGCACGCCCAGGAGCTTGCCGCAGAAGTGGTCCTCGAGGCCGGCGCGGATGATCTCCTTGCCGCTGTAGAGGTATTCGGGGCCGATGAAGCCGACCACCGTGTTGACGAGCAAGGGTTCGAACTCGCGCGCCACGGCGTAAGCACGCACCTCGAGCGTCTGCTGGTCGACGCCATGGTGGGCATCCGCGGAGAGGGCCGCGCCCTGCCCGGTCTCGAAGTACATGACGTTGTCGCCCACCGTGCCGCGCTTGAGCGAGAGCGCCGCCTCGCGGCCCTCCTTCAGGATGGCAAGGGTCACGCCGAAGGAGGAATTGAGCGCCTCGGTGCCGCCGATGGACTGGAAGACGAGGTCGACGGGCGCGCCGCGCGAGATGGCCTCGATCGAGGTGGTGACGTGGGTGAGGACGCAGCTCTGCGTCGGAATCTCCAGGCGATCGATCATGCGGTCGAGCATGGACAGCATGTCGATGATGGCGCCGACGTTGTCGGTCGCGGGGTTGATGCCGATGACAGCGTCGCCGCAGCCGTACATGAGGCCGTCGATGACGGAGGCGGCGATGCCCTTGGGATCATCGGTCGGATGGTTCGGCTGGATGCGGACCGAGAGGCGGCCCTTGAGGCCGATGGTGTCGCGGAAGCGCGTG
>NZ_JADZBI010000179.1 GCF_020852195.1 Hyphomicrobium sp.
CATCGAACACGTCCGGCAGACGGCGCTGAGGGGCGGGGGCCGGCTTAGAGACTTGAATGTTCGCCATGGGCTTTCTCCTGTCCGTACGCACACCACCGTGGCCCCCCGCCACGAAGTCCGGCGACGCAGTAAAGCGGCCGGCTGACGGCCGGCATTGACGGAGGTCAAAAAACCGATGCCGGACCCGCGCGTCCGGTTGCGCCCGCTCAGCGCATGCGCGACTTGAGCTTCACGACCTCACCGTCGATGACGAACGTGCCGTAACCGCGATGATGCAGCGTCTTCGGGTTCTTCTGCCCGGGATCGACCCAGGCCTTGATCACCTCCAGAACGAAGAGATTATAGGCATTGACCAGGCGCGTATTGGCGACGCGGCATTCGAGATTGGCAAAGCATTCCTTAACGAGCGGCGCGCCGACGCGCGTGGCGGGAAGCGGCGTCAGCCCACAAGCCTCGAACTTGTCGATGTCGCGGCCGGACGTGTTGCCGACGCGCACGACCGCGTCCGCCATCTCGACCGCCGGCACCGCGATCACGCATTCGCCGGTCGCGCGCAGCGCCGCGAAGCTGTAGTCGCTGCTCGAGACGACGCAGGCCACCAGCGGCGGCTCGAACTCGACCATCATGTGCCACGACATCGTCATGACGTTGGCGCGCCCTTTGCGGACCGTCGTCAGCAGCACCACCGGGCCGGGCTCGAGAAGCTGGTAGACCTTCGCCAGGGAAAGCTCTCTCATGCGCCGCGCCTTGCATCCGATCCGCACCGCCGCAAAAGCTACGCTCAAGAACGTGGGAAGCGCTTGATCGCACACAAGAGGGCCTCGGGCGATCAGGCCAGGCCCTCCGAAAGGCCGTCGGGAAGCCCCTGCCCCCGGTCTGCTCGAGCAGGAACGCATCGAGCTCCATCGCCGAGGGCAGGCCGGCCCGTGCGCCGAGCCTTCGGCACTTGAGCGCCGCCGCCGCCGACGCGACCCGCGCGCACTCCGCGTCCGGAAAGCCCGACGCCAGCGTCAAGGCGAAGACGCCGTGGAAAGCGTCTCCTGCGCCGGTCGTATCGACGACGGGCACCTTGAACGCGTCCTGATGCCCCACGCCTGCAGCCCCCTGCCAGAAATACCCGCGCGCCCCGCGCGTTACACCCGCATGGCGCACGCCGAGCGCAAGCAGCGCCGCAAACCGAGCCTCGCCGTCGGCACCGGCAACGAACTTTTCGAACCCAGGCGCCGAGAAGACCGCGTAGTCGGTGAGATCGACGACCCGCTCCAAAAACATGCCGCCGCCGAGATCGACATCGACCAGTGTCGGCACCCCACACGCCCGTGCCGCCGCGAACGCCGCCCGCGTGCCCTCGAGCCACGAAAGGTCGCTCAGCACCGCGCCGGCCGACGTGATCTCGCCGAGCGGCAGCCAATCGGCCTCCATCGGCAGGACGTGGTTGTCCTCGCTCACCACCAGCCGCTCACCCTTGGCGTCGACGATCACGGCCGCCGTCGGCGTCTTCGCACCCGCACACGCGATGACGCCCGTAACGTCCACGCCCGTCCGTTCGAGCGCGCGCCGCGCCTTGGCGCCGGTCTCGTCGTCGCCGACGCGGCTCCAGAGCCGCACCGCCCCGCCGAGCACGGCGATGGCGGCCGCGGCGTTGGCCGCCGAGCCGCCACCCTCCTCGCGGTGGTCGCGGGCGCTGACCTTGGTCGGCTTCGCGGGAAAGGCATCGATCCGGTAGACGCGGTCCAGCGCCGTGTGGCCGACGACGACGATGGGCTTTCCCGCCATGCACCTGCTCCCATTGGGTGACGAAGATCAGACCACACGCGGCTTTGAATGACCTGTGATGCGGTCGTTTGACGGCGATCAAGCAGGCGCGCCCGAGGGGCGGCAAGGCTCTCCGCCAGCGTTGCTTAAACCTCAGCACGGCAGCCGACGAAAGGTTCCCCGATGAACGAGTTCGTAAGAAAGATCGAAGCCGAGAACGCACCCTGGAGCCCGGCCGACTTCGAGGCGCAGATCCGCGCCGTCGGCCCCGAGCGCTATCACGACCTGCACCCGTTCCATAAGCTTTTGCACGGCGGCAAGCTGAACAAGGGGCAGGTCGCGGCCTGGGCCTTGAACCGCTACGTCTACCAGGAGGCGATCCCGCGCAAGGATGCGGCCTTTATGAGCCGCACCCACGACCGCGCGCTGCGCCGCGAATGGATCCACCGCATCCACGACCACGACGGCGTGCTGCCCGAGGAGGCGGGCGGCATCGAGCGCTGGCTGAAGCTCACCGACTGCCTGGGCCTCGACCGCGACTACGTGACGGGCATGCAGGGTGCGCTGCCCGCAACGCGCTTCGCCGTCGAGGCCTACGTGCGCTTCGTCGTCGAGCAGCCGCTGGTTGTGGCCGCCGCCTCATCTCTGACCGAGCTGTTCGCGCCCTCAATCCACCGCGAGCGCATCGCCGGCATGCTGTCCAACTACAATTTCGTCAACGAGGACGTGATGGCCTATTTCCGCCGTCGTCTCTCGCAGGCCCCGCGTGACGCAACCTTCGCCCTCGAGTTCGTGAAGCAGTACGCGAATACGCGCGCGCTGCAGGAGGCATGCGTCGAGGCGGTGCGCTTCAAATGCAACGTGCTGTGGGCGCAGCTCGACGCGCTGCACCTGGCCTACGTCGTCGGCATGATCCCGCCCGGCGCCTACCGCCCGGGCGAGGCATAGCGAGCTGCCCGCATCATTCACCGCCCTGTCCCTCCCCCCTTGTGCGGGAGGGGAATTCACACACGAGGAATTAAGTCCCTTGACCGAGGTCTTCACGACCGGGACCCACACCGACAGCGCGGAGCCGGCATGCCCGCGCCCGTTGGCGCCGCTGGGCCTGCTGGCCGAGCTAACCTACCGCTGCCCGCTGCAGTGTCCGTACTGCTCGAACCCGCTCGCCATGGAGCGCGGTGGCGAGCTCACCGCGGACGAGTGGCGGCGCGTCTTCCGCGAGGCCGCCGACCTCGGCGTGCTGCAGGTCCATCTCTCCGGCGGCGAGCCCTGCGTACGCCAGGACCTGGAGGAGATCCTGTCCGGCGCAGTCGACGTCGGCCTCTACACCAACCTGATCACGTCGGGCGTGACGCTGACGCGCGAGCGTCTGGCCGTACTCGCCAAACTCGGCCTCGACCACGTGCAGGTCTCGATCCAGGATACCGATCCCGCCAACGCCGATGTCATCTCGGGCTACCGCGGCGGCCTGCCGAAGAAGCGTGACGTCTGCCGCTGGGTCCGCGAGCTGGAGTTGCCGCTGACCGTCAACGTCGTCGTGCACCGGCACAACATCGACAACGTCGCCGCCCTGATAGACTTCGCGGTCGAGGTCGGCGCGGGGCGCATCGAGATCGCCAACACGCAATACTACGCCTGGGCGCTCAAGAACCGCGCTGCGCTGATCCCGACGCGCGCGCAGTTCTACAAGTCGCTCGAGATCGTGCGCGAGGCGAAGGAGCGCCTAAAGGGCATCATCGTCTTCGACGTCGTCGCCCACGACCACTACGCGGTGCGCCCGAAACCCTGCATGGGCGGCTGGGGCCGCAGCCTCATCGACATCACGCCGACCGGCAAGGTGCTGCCCTGCCACGCCTGCGAGACCATGCCGAACCTCGGCATCGAGACCGTGCGCGACCGCCCGCTGCGGGACATCTGGCTCGACGGGCCGGCATTCCAGAAATATCGCGGCACGGCCTGGATGAAGGAGCCCTGCAAGAGCTGCAACCGCTGCGAGATCGACTGGGGCGGCTGCCGCTGCCAGGCCCTCGCCGTCACCGGCGACGCGGCCAATGCCGATCCTGCCTGCGCGCTCTCGCCCTGGCATGAGGAGTTCGCCGCCATGGCCGAGCGCGAGAGCGAGGCCCCCTCGCCTCCCTTCATCTACCGGCGCATGGGTGCCGGCCGATCGACCGCCTAGAGCAGCGCCCCCTCACCCGCTCGCTGCGCTCGCGACCTCTCCCCATCATGGCGGAGCCATGCTTCGCATGGACGGGGAGAGGTAAAAGGAAGCGCACCCACTTCACCTCTCCCCGATGGGGAGAGGTCGCGGCGCAATAGCGCCGCGGGTGAGGGGGCGCTGCACCGTTTCACCCAAACCCCGTCTCCGAGAACCCGGTAACCCTGTTCCAGCCGGGACAGAAGTCTCCTGCCGCCGGTGGCATGTTCGCCTCAACGGACGGCCCCGCCGTCAATCGAGACGAGAGCCAGGGAGACACACCATGTACAAGGCCATCGGCATCATCCTCTGCGCGCTGTTCATCGCCACCTTCCAGATCTCGGCCGCTTCAGCCGGCTGTGGCGGTGGCCACGGCGGATATCGCGCCAGCCCCGCGAAGCTGTTCAAGAAGCAGGCCCTCAATCAGTCCCGCGCCCGCAAGGCCCGCGTTGTTGCCGCCGCCAAGCAGAAGAAGGCGGTCCAGCAGGCAAGCGCCAAGAAGGCGGAGCCCGCGAAGGTTGCCGCTGCCGAACCGACGCCGGCAAAGGAGGAGACCAAGACCGTCTCGGAGAGCATCACCGAGACCAGCGAGAGCAAGGTCAACGTCGCGTCCACCGGCCAGTCCTGCACCAGGTTCTTCGCCGAGACCGGCACCACCGTCACGGTCGACTGCGCACAGCAGTAAAATTCGAGCCACAGACCGAGGATCGGAGCAGCCCCTGCCCCGATCCTTTTTTCTTGTGCGCACTCACAGGCGGATGCGCGCGTTCTCCGGATCGTAGAGCGGCTGAAGCGTCACCTCCGCCGGCACGCGCTCGGTCGCGACCTCCAGCTCATAGGTCCCCGACAACACGAAATCCTGATCGACGCCCTGCTCCGGGCGGCGCACATAGCCGTAGCCGATGGAACGGCCCAAGGTATAGCCGAAGCCGCCGCTCGCGAGCCAGCCGACGCGCGCGCCGTTGCGGTAGATCGTCTCGCGCCCGAGCAGCACCACTGACGGATCCGCCGTGAATCCCGCGAGCAGCCGCGGCAGCGGCTTGGCCGCCTGCTGGACCAGCGCCTCGCGACCCTGAAACGGCACGTTCGACTTGAGCTTCACGGCCCAGCCGAGCCCGGCGACCAGCGGCGAGTGATCGGGCCCGATCTCCGCGCCCCACGCGCGATAGCCTTTTTCCAGCCGCAACGACTCGATCGCGCGGTAGCCGGCGTTGGCGATGCCGTGCTTAGCGCCTTCCACCATCAGCGCGTCGTAGACGGTGGCAACGAACTCCGTCGGGATGTGCAGCTCCCAGCCGAGCTCGCCCACGTAGGTCACGCGCAGTGCAAGTGTCGGCGCCCCGGCGAGCGTGATGCGGCGCGCCGTGCCGAACGGAAACCCGCCGTTCGAGAGATCGGCGCTCGTCAGCGGCGACAGCACGTCCCGCGACCGCGGCCCCATGACGGCGAGCACGCCGTAGGACGACGTGACATCGATCAGGCGCACATCCTGCCCGGCAGGAATGGACCGGGCGATCCAGTCGAAGTCATGTGTGGCGAAGCCGGTTCCAGTCACCACGTAGTATTCGTCGTCGGCCACGCGAGCGACCGTCAGATCGCATTCTATCCCTCCGCGCGCATTGAGCATCTGCGTATAGACGAGCCGCCCCGGCGCCTTGGCGACGTCGCCCGCGGCGATCCACGAGAGCGCCTGCACGGCGTCGCGGCCCTTGATCATGAACTTCGCGAACGAGATCTGGTCGAACACCGCGACCCGCTCTCGCGCCGCCTGGTGCTCGCGGCCCACGGCGGCGAACCAGTTCTGGCGGCCGTAGCTCAGGAGGTCGCGCGCCTCCTCGCCGGCCGCGACATCGGCAAACCAGTTGGGCCGCTCCCAGCCGAGCTTCTCGCCGAACACGGCGCCCTGCGCCTTGAGGCGGTCGTAAAGCGGCGAGCGCCGCAAAGGACGTCCCGACGTGTGCTCCTCGTGCGGCCACGCCATGGTGTAGTGCTTGGCGTAAGCCTCCATGGTGCGCGTGCGCACCCAGCCCGTGTCGAGATGGTTGCGCCCGAAGCGGCGGATGTCGACCGGCCACAGGTCGTAGGGCGGCGCGCCCTTGGCGACCCATTCGGCGAGCGCCATGCCGGCCCCACCCCCGGCCGCGATGCCGAACGCATTGAACCCCGCGCCGACGAAGATGCCGCGCACCTCCGGCGCCTCGCCGAGGATGAAGTTGCCGTCGGGTGTGAAGCTCTCCGGCCCGTTGATGAACTGGCGAATGCCCGCCGTCTGCATCGCCGGCACGCGGCCGGCGGCGAGTTCCAAAAGCGGCTCGAAGTGCTCGAGATCGTTGTCGAGGAGCTGGAACTCGAACGGCTCGTCGAGCTTCGTCTCGGTCCACGGCTTGGGGTTCGGCTCGTAGCCGCCCATGACCAGCCCGCCGACCTCCTCCTTCCAATAGGTGAGCCGGTCCGGATCACGCAGCGTCGGCAGCCCGGATGTCATGCCGTCGATCCTCTCGGTGATCAGGGACTGGTGCTGCATGGAGACGAGCGGGATATTGACGCCCGCGAGCGCCCCGATCTGCCGCGACCACTGCCCGGCGCAGATGACGAGCTTCTCGCAGGCGACGCGGCCCTGGTCGGTCGCCACCGCCCGCACCGCGCCGCCCTCGACCTCGATGCCCGTCACGCTCACGCCTTCCCTGATCGTGACGCCGCCCTGCCGCGCGCCCTTGGCCAGCGACATCGCGATGTCGGACGGCGATGCCTGCCCGTCCGTCGGCAGGAACGCCGCGCCGACCACGTCGTCGACCTGCATCAGCGGCCACAGGTCCTGCGCCTCCCTGGGCGTCAGGAGTTGCATGTCGAGCCCGAACGACTTGGCCGTCGTCGCCTGCCGCTTGACCTCGACCCACCGCTCGGCGTTGCAGGCGAGCCTGAGGCCGCCATTGCGCTTCCACCCGGTGGCGAGCCCGGTCTCGGCCTCGAGCCGGTCGTAGAGCGCCACCGAGTAGCCGAGGAGCTGCGTGATGTTGGCACTGGAGCGGAGCTGCCCGACGAGGCCGGCCGCATGCCACGTCGAGCCCGACGTGAGCTTGCCGCGCTCGATGAGCAGCACGTCCGTGAGACCCATCTTGCCGAGATGGTAGGCCGTCGAGCAGCCGACGATGCCGCCTCCGATGACGACGATCTTTGCGGACGACGGCAGGTCGCTCATGAGGTCTCCAGGGTAAGGAAGCGCGCGTAGGAGGCTTCGAACCGCGCGAGGTTCTCGGCCGTGTAGGCGCCGTAGTCGAAATCGACCGACGAATGGATCTCGGACACCATGGCCCACAGCGTCTCGCGCAGGAGCGACGCCGCCGTCATGGCCGCGGCCCTGCGGCGCAGATCGGCATCGACCGGGCGGCCGAAGTAGCGCGCGATGAGATCCTCGGCCATCTCGGCCGGCATCTCGCTGTTGGAGGCGAGCCCGCCGAGGTCGAACAGCGGCGAGTTGAAGCCGGCGTAGTCCCAGTCGAGCAGCCACAGCCGGCGGCCGTCGTCGAGCACGTTGGCGGCGAGCAGATCGTTGTGGCCGAACACCACGTCGATGGGCCCGACCGCGGCCTCGAGGCGGCCGGCCCGCGCCAGCAGGTCCGGCAGTAGCGGCGCATGCCGGCTGCCATCATCACGCAATGTGTGCCCGTAGTCGCGCACGACATGGAACGGCCAGAACATCGGCGCCGGACCGCGCAAGTGCAGCGCCACGCCGCGATGGCAGCGGCGGATGAGATCGACGAGCGCATCGAGGTTGGCGGGATTGCGCACATCCTCAGGGGTGAACGTGCGCCCTTCGATGAAGGCCATCACCATGAGGCCCGGCTCCGCATGCACGACCTCAGGGCTGATGCCGGCGGCGTGCGCCGCCCGCGCCGCGGCCAGCTCGTTCGCGCGCACGATGCCGTGCACGAGGATGTCGCCCCCGGTCCGCACCACGTATTTCCGGCCGCGGTCGGCGACCACGAAGTTCTTGTTGGTGATGCCGCCCAGCAGCGGCTCGGGATCGACGCGCCCGAACCAGATGTCGAGCGAGGCGATGCGCGCGAGCAGCGGGTCCTGGCTTGAGGGATCGGACAAAGGGCAAGACCGGGGTTGCAGGAGGGTAAGGACGCGTGCCGAACCTTGCCGCACGCGCGGCAGGCTGTGAAGTGCAGGACGTTGATCAAACTGCTGAGATTTAAGGCACGAGGAACCCTGCTGCCCCTTGCAATGTTCTTATTTTGTTCTATCCTGTATTTCACCCGTTTGCGAGCCTGGAAGAGCATCTGCATGCCGCCCGCTGCCCCGAGCCCCAGCCGCGCCGAGATCGTGGCGGACCTGCGCCGCCACCTCGTCCGCATGGAGGGTATGCCGGCCGACGGCGAGGACGGCCTGTCGTTCGGCCTCTCCGCGCTCGATGCCCGTCTCCCCCAGGGAGGCCTGGCCTTCGGCGCCGTGCATGAGATCGCGCCGGCAAACGAGGCCGACCTGCCCTCCGCCTTCGGCTTTCTGCTGGCGCTGCTTGCCCGCATGCCGGAACGCTCCCCGCTGCTGCTCGTCCTCTCATCGAAAAAGCTCGCCCGCTTTGGGCGCCCGCACGGCCACGGCATCGCTGGCCTCGGCCTCGACCCGGCGCGCCTGATCCTGGTCGAGACCGCGGACGAGACCGAAGCCCTCTGGGCCACAGAGGAGGCGGTGCGTGCGCGCGGCCCCGCGGCGGTCGCCGCCGCGCTCGGCGGCCGGCTCGACCTCAAGGCCAGCCAGAGGCTGCTGCACGCCGCCCGCGACGCGCGCCTGCCGCTGCTGCTGCTGAGGCCGGGAGGCGAGAGCGTGCCCACCGCGACGACGCGCTGGCGCATCGCCGCCGCGCCCGGCACGCGCGACCGCTTCGGGATGTTGTCCGGCTGGCGCTGGCAGGCGACGCTCCAGCGCTGCCGCAACGGGCGGCCGGGAGAGTGGATGTTGGAGTTCGATCATGCCACGCATCGTTTCGGTCTGGCTGCCGCAGTGGCCGGTGCATCGCTGGCTGGCGGCGGAGCAACGCAAGCCCTCGGGCGCGCCGGTTGATCCCCGCGCCCCCTTCGTGCTTACGGACGGGTCCGACGCGCCGCGCATCACGGCGCTCAACCCCGCGGCCCAGGCGAGCGGCCTCGCCGTCGGCGAGACGCTGGCGGACGCCCGCGCCCGCATCGGCGCCCTGCAGGTGCGCCTCGCCGAGCCCGCCGCCGACACGAAGGCGCTCACGCGCCTCGCCCAATGGGCCACACGCTACACGCCCTCGGTCGCGCTCTTCCGGGAGGAGAGCGGCACCGACGGCTTCTTCCTCGACGCCACCGGCGCAACGCATCTCCAGGGCGGCGAGGACAAGCTGCTGGCCAACCTCGCGCGACGCCTGCACGCCTTCGGCCTGCCGGCGCGCTTGGCGCTCGCCGAGACCGCCGGCACCGCCTGGGCCGTCTCGCACTTTGCGCGCGACCGCGCCATCGTCCCCGCAGGCACCGAGGCTGAGACGCTGACGCGACTTCCCGTCGAGGGGCTGCGCCTTCTCCCCGAGACCACCCTCACGCTGCGCCGGCTCGGCCTCAAGCGCATCGGCGACCTGATCGGCAAGCCGCGCGCCCCCTTCGCCGCCCGCTTCGAGACCGAGCTGCTGCTGCGGCTCGACCGCGCGCTCGGCATCGCCCCCGAGCCTCTGGCCCTGCTCACCCCGCCGCCGGTCTACATCGCGACGCGCTCGCTGCTCGAGCCCATCGACAGCGAGGACGCCATCATCGCCGTCGCCACCCGCCTCATGCAGGATCTCGTCCCGCGTCTCGAGGCGGACGGCGCCGGCACGCGAAGCCTGCGCCTCAGCCTCTACCGCGTCGACGGCGCCGTGCAGAGGCTGAACGTAGGCTGCACACTGCCGACGCAGAGCCCGGACCACGTCGCCCGCCTGATCCGCCTGAAACTCGAGCGCCTGGCCCGGCACCTCGAGGCCGGCTTCGGCTTCGAGACCCTGAGCCTCGCCGTCACCGTGGCCGAGCCGATGAAGCCGCGCCAGCACACGCTGGCCACGGCGTCCGAGGAAGCCGAGCGCGCACAGCGCTGCACCGTACTGCTCGACGCATTGCGCCAACGGCTCGGCCCGCAGAGCGTCCACCATCTCGCACCGGTCGCGAGCCATTGGCCCGAACGCAGCGAGACGCTCACCGTCACGCCGCATGAGGCCACCTGGCCGCCGGCGCATAGCGCCTGCCCGCGTCCGCCGCTCCTGCTGCCGCGCGCGGAGCCGGCGGAGGTCATGGCGCTGATGCCCGACGGCCCTCCGCTGCGTCTGCGCTGGCGCGGCAGACTGCACGCCGTCAGACACGCCCAAGGCCCGGAGCGCATCGCCGCCGAATGGTGGCGCACGGCGAGAGACGCGCCCACGCGCGACTACTACCTCGTCGAGGACGAGGCCGGCCGCCGCCTATGGCTCTACCGCGAGGGCATCCCCGGCCGCGAGACCGCCGCCGCCCGCTGGTTCGTGCACGGGATGTTCGCATGAGGCAGGCATAATGACCCACTACGCCGAGCTGGCCGTCACCACCAACTTCTCGTTCCTGCGCGGAGCCTCGCATCCGGGCGAGATGGTGGCCGCCGCCGAGGCGCTTGGGCTCGCTGCCCTCGCCATCGCCGACCGCAACAGCTTCGCCGGCGTCGTCCGCGCCTTTGACGAATGGAAGAAGCGCAAGGCGCTGAAGCTGATCGTCGGCGTGCGCCTCGTCACCCTCGACGGGCAGGAGATCCTCGCCTACCCGACCGACCGCGAAGCTTACGCCCGCCTCTGCCGCCTCTTGACCACAGGCAAGCGCAAGGTGCCGCACAAGGAGCACACGCAATGTCACCTCACCTTTGAGGACATCCTTGACGCGGCGGAGGGCCAGATCCTCGTCGCGCTGCCGCCCGAAGATCTCA
>NZ_JADZBI010000180.1 GCF_020852195.1 Hyphomicrobium sp.
CATCATATGCCTTGGAGCAATCAGAGCGGCGGTGGAAACGGTGGCGGCTGGAAGGGCGGCGGCGGGGGCGGCCCCTGGGGCCAGGGCCCCGGCAACCAGCCCCCCGATCTCGAGGAGATGCTGAAGCGCAGCCAGGACCGCATGAAGCAGGTCATGCACGGCGGCGGCGTTCCCGGCCCGCTGGCATTCCTGGCGGCCGTGGTGGCGGCGGCGGTGGTCGCCTGGTACGCCTTCTTCTTCCGCGTCGACCCGGACGAGCTCGGCGTCGTCATGCGCTTCGGCGAGTTCGTGCGCCAGGAGCCGCCGGGCCTGCACTTCCGCTATCCCTATCCGATCGAGGAGGTCGTGCGCCCGAAGGTGACGCGCCAGAACATCATCGAGATCGGCATGCGGTCGGCTTCCTTCGAGCGCGGCTTCGGCGGCGCGGGCGTGCAGGACGTCAAGGAAGAGAGCCTGATGCTGACCGGCGACGAGAACACGGTCGACATCGACTTCGTCGTCTACTGGCGCATCAAGGATGCCGCACAATACCTGTTCAACATCCAGAACCCCGACAACACGGTGAAGGAAGTGGCCGAGAGCGCCATGCGCGAGGTGGTCGGGCAATCGAACATCCAGCCCATCCTGACGGAAGCCCGCGCAAAGACGGAAACCGCCGTGCTCAACCTCATCCAGCAAACGCTGGACGGCTACCAGGCCGGAATCCAGATCGACCAGGTGACACTGCAGAAGGTGGACCCGCCGGGCGACGTGATCGACGCCTTCCGCGATGTGCAGGCGGCACGCGCCGACAAGGAGCGCCTGCAGAACGAGGCGTTCGCCTATGCCAACAAGGTGGTGCCGGAAGCACGCGGCGAGGCGGAGCGTATTCTCCAGGCCGCCGAAGGCTTCAAACAAGGGACGGTCGCGGAAGCGCAGGGCCAGACGGCGCGCTTCCTCAGCGTCTATGACGAATACAAGAAGGCGCCCGAGGTGACGCGCAAGCGCATCTTCCTCGAGACCATGGAGCGCGTGTTCGAAGGGACCGACAAAGTGATCATCGACGGCAAGAGTGGCCAGGGCGTTGTGCCCTACCTGCCGCTGGATCAGCTCCAGCGCCGTCCGCAGCCCACTGAGGGAGGCAACTGATCATGCGCGCATTCCTCCTCTTCCTCGTCATCCTGCTCGGCGCCGCCGCTGCGGCCGTCTATGCCTCAGCCTTCATCGTGCACCAGAACGAGCAGGCGCTCGTGCTCGAGTTCGGCAAGCCGAAGCGCGTCGTTCAGCAACCCGGCTTGCACTGGAAGCTGCCGCTGGTCGAGACGGTCGACATCTTCGACAAGCGCATCCTCGATCTCGACACGCAGGCACAGGAGGTCACGGCCTCCGACCAGAAGCGCCTGATCGTCGACGCCTTCGCGCGCTACAAGATCGTCGATCCGCTCAAGTTCTACCAGACGCTGCGCTTCGAGGGCGCGGTGCGCTCGCGGCTCGGCCCGATCGTCGAATCGGCGCTGCGCCGTGCGCTCGGCGCCTCGACGTTCCAGGACGTCGTGCGCGACAAGCGCGAGCAGCTCATGAAGCAGATCGCCAACAATGTGAACGAGGAAGGGCGCGACTTCGGTCTCGAGGTCGTCGACGTCCGCATCAAGCGGGCCGACCTTCCCGAGCAGAACCAGAAGAGCGTGTTCGACCGCATGCGCGCCGAGCGCCAGCGCGAAGCGGCCGAGGTCCGCGCCCAGGGCACGGGGGAAGCAAACCGCATCAGGGGCACCGCCGACCGCGAGGTCACGGTCATCAAGGCGGAGGCGACGCGCAAGGGCGAGGAGCTGCGCGGCCAGGGTGAGGCCGAGCGCAACAAGATCTTCGCCGAGGCGTTCGGGCGCGATCCCGACTTCTTCGCCTTCTACCGCTCGATGCAGGCCTACGAGCAAGGCCTCAAGGCCGGTGACACGCGTCTCGTGATCTCGCCCGACACGGACTTCTTCAGATACTTCTCAGACCCGCTGGGGGCCGCCGCGCCGAAGCAATGAGCGATCTCATTGTCGCCTTTGGACTGGTGCTCGTGATCGAGGGGCTGCTTTGGGCACTCTCGCCCGCGCTCGGGCGCCATCTTCTGGCCACGGCCGCGGCCACGCCGGAGGATAGCCTGCGCAAGGCCGGCTGGGTGGCCGTCGCCGTCGGCGCCCTCGTCATCTGGTTGGTCAGGGGGTAACGGCGCCTGGCGGGAGGCGGCATGCAGCGCCGGCCTACAGGTCAGAACCCGGCGCGGCTGGCCGCGTTGACAGCCCACCGGCGATCTCACACTGTGAACTGGACCGGAAACGCCACGGTCGGAAGGAGCACCCATGTTCATGACCCTCGCGCAACGCGCCGCGGCTCTCCTCGGCCGGATAACGGCCCCCGCCCTCACGGCGCTTGCCGTGACCGCGCTCGCGACGCTGGGGGGTGCCGGGGCAAATCCGGCTGCCGCGCAGCAGCGCGGGCCGCAATCGATCGCGCCGGTCGCCGAGAAGCTCATCGACGCGGTGGTCAACATCTCGACCAGCCAGATCGCCAAGGGTCCCGAAGGCGTGCCGTTGCCGCAGGTTCCGAAGGGCTCGCCGTTCGAAGACTTCTTCGAGGACTTCTTCAACAAGAGGGGCGGACGGGTTCCGCCATCCGAGCGCAAGGTCTCCTCGCTCGGCTCCGGCTTCGTCATCGACGGGGTCGAGGGCCTCGTGGTCACCAACAATCACGTCATCGAGGGGGCCGACGAGATCATCGTCAACTTCCACGACGGATCGAAGCTCAAGGTCGACAAGGTGATCGGCCGCGATACCAAGACCGACCTCGCGCTGCTCAAGGTGACGCCGAAGAAGCCGCTCACGGCGGTGGGCTTCGGGTCGTCTGCCAACCTCAAGGTCGGCGACTGGGTGATGGCTATCGGCAATCCGTTCGGTCTCGGCGGCTCGGTGACGGTCGGCATCATCTCGGCCAAGCAGCGCGACATCAACGCCGGCCCCTACGATGACTTCCTGCAGACGGACGCAGCCATCAACAAGGGCAACTCGGGTGGTCCGCTGTTCAACATGGACGGCGATGTCGTTGGCGTGAACACCGCCATCATCTCGCCCACCGGAGGCTCGATCGGCATCGGCTTCGCGGTGCCCGCGGACACCGTGACCATGGTGATCTCGCAGCTTAAGGAGTTCGGCGCCATGCGCCGCGGCTGGCTCGGCGTCAAGATCCAGTCGATCAGCGAGGACATCGGCGAGAGCCTCGGCGTGCCGGAGAACTCCGGTGCGCTGGTGGCCGGCGTGACGCCTGACTCGCCTGCAGCCAAGGGCGGCGTCGAGGCGGGCGACGTGATCCTGAAGTTCGACGGCAAGGACGTCACCACCATGCGCGGGCTGCCGAAGCTCGTGGCGCAGGCGCAGATCGGCAAGGCGGTCGAGGTGGAGGTGCTGCGGCAGGGACAGCGGAAGATACTCTCCGTCACGGTCGGCATGCTCGACGACGAGGAGGGCAAGCCGGAGCCGGCGGCGGAGGGCGGCAGCGAGACGACGCCCGCGCCCTCGACATCGGTGCTCGGGCTGGTGCTCGCGCCCCTGACCGACGAGGCGCGGAGCCGCTACGGTTTCGATGCCAAGATCAACGGCGTCATCGTCAACGACATCGACCCCTCGAGCCAGGCCGCCACCAAGAACATCCGGCCGGGCGACGTGATCACGGAAGCCCAGCAGGAGCCGGTGCGCGAGATCAAGGACGTCGAGGCCGCCATCGAGAAGGTCAAGAAATCGGGTGGCAAGAGCGTGCTGCTGCTGGTGGAGGACGCGAAGGGCGACACGCGCTTTGTCGCTATTCCGTTCTGAGACGAACGCGTCCGCGCTGTGCTAGGCTCATGCGCTTCGCCGTGCTCAGAAAGCGGATGAGGAGGACAGGTTGTCCGATAGCCATTCCCTGCTCGATACCATCGCCGACAGCCTGGCCCCCGTGCATCGCGACGGGCACAAGTTCATCGCCATCGCGCTCGTCGTCACGCTGCTCCTGTTCCTCATCTGGTCGCCGCTCGGCTGGATCGCGGCGCTGATCACGGCGTGGATCATCTATTTCTTCCGCGACCCCGACCGCGTGACGCCGTTGCGCGACGGGCTCGTCATCGCGCCCGCAGACGGCAAGGTGTCGCTCATCGAAAGCGTGCGGCCGCCCGCCGAGCTCGAGCTCGGCGACGAGGAGCGGGTGCGCGTCTCGATCTTCCTCTCGGTGTTCGACGTGCATATCCAGCGCGCGCCAGTCGCGGGACGCATCATCCGCTCGCTCTATATCCCGGGCGCGTTCCTCAACGCAGCCCTCGACAAGGCGTCGGAGGAGAACGAGCGGCGCGCCATCGTCATCGAGACGGCGACCGGAACAAAGGTCGGCGTGGTGCAGATCGCGGGACTGGTCGCCAGGCGCATCGTAACGCTGGCGGCCGAGGGCGACAGCGTGGGCGTCGGCGAGAGGTTCGGGCTGATCCGGTTCGGGTCGCGGGTGGACACCTATCTGCCGCCGGGCGCGTTCGCGGCCGTCGCGGTCGGGCAGCGGGCGATCGGCGGCGAGACGGTGCTCGCGGACCTGAGATCGACGGAGCCCGAGCGCGAGGCGCGGCGGCACTGATTTGTTGGGACCAATGATCACGCCTCGCGCTGATAGGGCACGAGGCGATCATGGTCCGAGGAGGGTGAGATGGACCCGATCGTACCGCAACTCGAGAAACACACGCGCATCAGGCGCAGGCGGCGCATGTTCAGCCACGCGCGCATCCCCGTGCGCATGATGGTGCCGAACTTCTTCACGCTGCTGGGGCTCTGCGCGGGGCTCACCTCGATCCGCATGTCGATCGAGGGGCGCTACGACTTCGCGCTGGCCGCCATCGTGTTCGCGGCGCTGTTGGACGGGCTCGACGGGCGCATCGCGCGGCTGCTCAAGGCGTCGTCGCGGTTCGGCGCCGAGCTCGACAGCCTCGCCGACTTCGTCAACTTCGGCGTGGCGCCGGCCATCATGATCTTCACCTGGGGCCTCGGCGAGCACAGGAGCCTCGGGTGGATCGCCGTGATGCTGTTCGCGCTCGCTTCCGCGCTGCGGCTCGCTCGCTTCAACACGCTCATCGACGACGAGCGGCCGAAGTGGCAGTCGGACTTCTTCCAGGGCGTGCCGACGCCAGCGGCGGCCATCATCGTGCTGTTGCCGATCTATCTCGCGCAGCTCGGCCTCGATCTCCGCTCCTCGCCGGTGCTGCTCAACCTCGTGCTCGCCTACGTCATCCTGGTCGGGCTGATGATGGTATCGATCCTGCCCACCTACTCCGGCAAGCTGCTCGGCGAGCGGATCGGCCGCGAGTGGGTGCTTCCGCTCTTCATCTTGTCCATCGCGGCGGTGGCCTGCCTCATCACCTATCCCTATCCGACGCTCACCATCGCCTCGGTTGGCTACCTCGCCGCCCTGCCGTGGACCTGGCGGCGATTCCGGCAGCTCGAGCAGCTTCATACCGCCGGAGCAGCGGCAACAGGCCCCTCGTCCTCGACCACCTCCGCGCCTGGACCGACGGGCAATGCGACGCCTCCGGATGGCATGCGGACGGCGCCGCCGCGGGTGGTCGAGATCCGGCCCGGCGAGCAGAAGCGGTAGCGGTGCGTTAGACGGCGCCGGATGCCGCCTGACCCTGGGTCCCGGCTCTGCGCATCGCTGCGCGACGCTTGGTCCGGATGAAAGTGTGCCTACCCGTGTCATACCGGCTGAGCCGCGAGAGGCGGGACACAGGGGCCGCATATGTTCATTGGCCGCAACTCCGCCTGACCCGCCACCGGTCGAGCCGTGGCCGGAGGGCTACGCACCGATGATCCCTAAGCGCTCCGTCGTGCAAGCGGCGGGACAGCCTTGATGTTTTCCCCTACATTTCCGCCGCCGGGAGCATCTTTTTTTTGGGGGTATTGCGTCATGGCCGAAGCCGCATCGAAACCGTCCAGCGCGTGGCGGAAGCGTCTGGATTACGTCCTCGGTCGCAACATGATGATCGGCGTCGCCTCGCTGATGCTGCTGTTCCTCTCCGGCTACGCGACCTGGCACGGCATGCGGGACTTCATCATCGGCGTCTCGGATACGCCGACTGACGCCGGCTCCATGTCGATCCCCAACGACGTGCTCGTGATCGGCGTCGTCGTGGCGCTCACCTTCCTGATGTGGCTCGCTTTGCGCGAGACGTTCGGCGCCGGACGCGATTTCAGCGACCGCATGATCATGTTCGTGCTCTATGTCTTCCTCGCCATCTGGTCGATCGGCTTCGGCTACGGCTTCTGGTGGAGCCTGATCTCCGGCTCGGAGGCGACGCGCACAGGTCTCTCGGGTCTCCAGGAGGACGCACGCGATGCGAGCGCGGTGGTCGCCGCACGGCTCGATGCCGTCCGGTCGCAACTCGACAACGTCGTCTCATGGTCGGAAAGCCAGATGGCGCGCGAGGAGACCAGCGGAGGAAGCTGCGGCACGGCTTCGGGGGCGGGCCGCGGGCCGCTTTACAACGCGCGGCGCGGTGTCAGGGATTCCGTCGCAACCCTGCGCGACGGCATGGTGCGATCCTGGCTCGAGCCGGTGCAGGCCGAGGTGGAGCAGCTCCGCCAGAGCGCGCAATCGCTTGCGGGCTCGAGCCTCGAGGAACGGCAACGCAACTTCGAGCAGATGGCTTCGCAGATCCGCGGCTCGGCACGCAACATCGCTGCGCGCTCGAACGAACTCGGCAAGTCAACGGCGGCAGAGATGCGGGCGCTCGCGGAGTCGGTCTCGGTGCCGCCTGGCCAGCCCGGCTTCTCGTGCTACGACCCAACTCTGGCGCAACGCCTCACCCAGGCGGCCGACCAGGCCGACCAGCCGGCGGAAGTGAAGCTCCGCGACGCGGCGTTCAGCGAAGGCCCCGCCGGCGTCGCCAACGCCGTGAAGAACCTCTGGAAGAACCTTGGCGCCTACGGCTACAGCCTCGGCCACTTCATATTCACGCTGGGCTCCGAGCCCGCAACGACGACGGAGACCGGCGAACCCATCACGGGGCGTGACCTGATCGCGCTGCTCGCCTCGATCGGTATCGACTTCGGGCTCCTGGTGCTCGCAATCCTCAACCCGCCGGCGCGGCGCCCGGAGATGGCGGGCGACAAGCGGCGTGCGATCCAGGCCGCGATCGCGACGGCGATAGCGCGTGCGCCGGACGCGGACATCGAATGGGTGCGGCGCCACTTCATCTATCACAAGACGCACTCCTATCTCGTGATCCCCAACCTCTATAGCTGCGACTCCGAGACCGAGGGCGCGAAGGCGCTGGCCATGAACCAGCTCGCAGGCGTGCTCGACGATCTCGATCTCGTGGAATGGCCGAAGCCCGGCTTCCTGAAGCTGACCAAGAGCGAGCTGCAGAAGCTCAAGGACGAAGAGGCGCTGGCGAGCGATACCGACCTCACTGCGATCCGAAAGGACTGGCTCGACAAGCACGGCAAGACCAGCGGGCCCGACTCGGAGGCGCGTGATGCAGCGACGCGGGATGCGGCAGCGCTGCGCAACCACGGGCTGTTCTCGAAGGCGGAGTAGGCCCTGACCATCGCCGGATGGAGCGACGGAGCGCGGCGCGATATCGAGGTGTATCGTCTGGTCGACGTCGAGGGCCTGACGCCGATCCTGGACGTGCTCAACGACTGGGGCGACAGCCCCTCCTCAGACAAAAAGGACGAGCAAAGCGCCTGACCTCAGCGCTGAATGTTCGGCCGCAGCAGGCGCTCGCGAAGGGCGAGACGCGGATTGGTGGGGGCGGGCTCCGCGGGAGGCTCGGGCGTACGCGGAGCCGGCGGCGGCTCGCCGCGTGCGGCAGGAGGCGGCGTCGGGATCGGCTGGCCGGCGGGTGCGGCGCGCGGAATCTCGGATGACGCGGGCGGGCGACGCAGCAGCGGCTCGCGCGCGGGAGCAACAGCGGGAGGCTGCTCGCCAGGCGGGGGCTGGGCCGCGGGCTGCGGGGCGCGACGGCTCACGAACTCGCTCACCTCGCGCTCGATCGCCGCGCGGTCCAGGGGCCGGCGCTCGACGGTAGGCTCCGGTGCTCCTTCGCCGCCTGTGGGCCTCGATGCCGGCGGCGGCTCGCTGCGGCGGGGCAGCCCCATCGATGCCGGCAGGCTCACCGACTCGGCGAAGAGCTGGGCCTGCGCCGCGCTGTCGAGCTGTCCGCAGACGCCGGCTGCGCGCCAGCGGTCGATCACGCCCTCGAGGAAGCTCTCGTCGCCGAGCGATTCCTGCCATTTTTCGGAGAACTGGGCCGTCGTCGAGCGCGGCAGGGCGTGGGCCGGCATCTCGTCGAACTTGATGCGGACCGGGATCGGCACGCCGTCGCCGAAGGCGATCGCCTCGCGGGCGCCCAACGCCGGCAGGAACTCGATCAGCCCGGTGCCGGTGTCCATGACGGCGGAGGCGACGATCGCCTGGTCGCGCTCGTTCGACATGCGCAGCGCGAAAACGGTGTTGCACTGGGAGAGGATGGTCGGATCGATCTCGGCCGGGCGCTGCGTCACGATGCACAGCGAGGCCCCGTACTTGCGGCCCTCCTTGGCGATCTTGGCGATGGCGCGCTTGCATGGCTCGAAGCCCACGTTCGCATTGAGCGGCACGTAGCGGTGTGCCTCCTCGCAGACGACCGTGATCGGGATCTTGCCTTCGCCCCACAATGCGAAGTCGAAGGCCATGCGGCAGAGCACGGAGACGACGACGTTCACCACCTCGGGCGGCAGCCCGGTGAGCTCGATGATGGTTATCGGCTTGCCGTTCACGGGACCGCGGAAGATGCGCGACAGCACCTGCACCATGCTGTCGAACACCGTGACGGAGCCGAACATGAAGCCGTAGCGGCGATCCTGAACGAAGGTCTCGATGCGCGTCTTGAGCTGGCGGTAGGGCGCGAGATCCTTGCGGTTCTCGAGCTTGCCCATGCGCTCGTCGATCAGGTTGGTCAGATCGGAGATGCGGTAGGGCACAGGCGTGTCGACCGTGAATCTCGTGCCGTCGAGCCCGGGCTTGCGCAGCTTCTGCGCGTCTTGCGATGCGCGTCCGATGCTGTAGCGCGCTTTCGCAAGCGGGATCAGATCCTGAAGGATCTCGATCTCCGCCTTGCGCTCGGGGTCGCCGACCAGAACCTCGATCGCCTCCTCGAAATTCAAGAGCCACAGCGGGAGCTGCAGCGTGCGCGGCGAGATCACCTCGGCGCGGTCGCCGAAGGCCGTCGCATACTCGTTATGCGGGTCGAGCAGCACGATGTGGGCGTTGGGATTGCGCTCCAGGATGGCGCGGAAGATCAGGGCGGTCGAGCAGGACTTGCCGGTTCCTGTCGTGCCGAGAATGGCGAAATGCTTGCCGAGCAGCTCGTCGACCCGGATCATGGCCGGGATCGAGGGCTCCTGGCGGATCGATCCGATGCGCACCGTGTCGCGCTCGTTGCCCGTATAGGTGAGCTGCAGCTCGTACTTGGTGGCAAAGCGCACGCGGTCGCCGAGCGTCGGATAGGTCGACGTGCCGCGATGAAAGGCGACCGGCTTGCCGTCGGCACCCTTGGCCAGCTCGCCGACGAGGCCGAGCTCGGCAATGCGGAGCTCCTGCTCGCTTCCGTGCGCGGGAAGCGGAACGCTCAGCGCCGAGACGGTGGCCAGCACCGTCACGTTACCGGTATCAATGGCGAGCAGCGTGCCCATCTCCGGGCGGTCGGCCTTGTTGCGCGGATCGTTCTCGTGGGTCACGTCCAGGAGCAGGATGGCCTTGGATCCCGTCACCGACGCGATGCGGCCGATGGAACGCGGCAGCACGTGGTACTGAGGCTCTCTTGCGGTGACGCCCGTTTGCATCGTCTCAAATCCGATCTAGAGGACCGCCCCGTTGCCGAACACGGCGTCGCGCGCCTCGATCGGCGAAATCTGATGCGCAGGAGGCAGCTTGACGGTCACGTCGGTGCCCTTGTCCTTGACGCTGGTGATCAGCAGCTCGCCGCCGTGCAGCTCGACGAGCGACTTGGCGATGGTAAGGCCGAGCCCCGCGCCCTCACGCCAGCGGGTGCGTGCGCGGTCCACTTGGCCGAACGGCTCGAGCGCGACGCTGACTTCGTCCGGCGTCATGCCGATGCCGTTGTCGCGCACCGAGACCATCACGCCGCCGTTGCCCTGCTCCAGCACCTCCACGGTGACCGTGCCGCCGCTCGGCGTGAACTTGATGGCGTTCGTGATGAGATTGGTGAAGATCTGGCCGAGCTTGGTGTCGTCGCCGCGCACGAGGGGCAGCGAGAAGGCGATGCGCGGCGCAAGCTCGACGCCTGCCTCCGCAGCGAGCGTCCGCGCGGCGGCGAGGCAGTCGCGCAGCACGACGGCAATGTCGACCTCGAAGGCATCGAGCGCATAGGTGCCGCTCTGGATCTTCGAGATGTCGAGGATGTCATTGATGACCGCGAGCAGGTGCTCGGCGGAATCGTTGATGAGGCTCGCGTACTGGACGATCTCATCATTCGAGAGCGGACGTGTCGCATGCTCGCGCAGGAGCTTCGAGAAGCCGAGCACGGTGTTGAGCGGCGTGCGCAGCTCATGGCTCATGTTGGCGATGAACTCGGACTTGACGCGGTTGGCCAGCTCCGCCTCGAGGCGTGCCTGGCGCTCGGCCACGCGCGTGCGCTGACGCAGGACGGCGTCGCCGACCAGCGCCGCGTATTCCTGCATCAGGGTGTTCGCTTTGCCCTTGCCAAAGTCGCCTTTGAGCATGTCGACCGAACGCCAAAACTCCCAATTGCCCTGCCACGGTAGAGACCATTGGATAAGGCGTGGTTAATCTGCATCTATTGCTCGTTAGAGGAACAATGGACCCCCGGAGGCCCCCGTAATCCGTTGTTTTCGGGCCGGGCTTGGGCTTTGATGCAGGCCGCATGCAACCCGGAGCGCAGCAAAGGGAGACCGCCCGATGGATCGTCGCGAGTTCCTGATCACCAGCGGCGGAGCTGCGGTTGCAGCCACCTCGTCCACAGCGTTGGCCGAAGAAGCTGCGCCCGTTCAGGGGGTTGCGCCCTACTCCGGACATCGCACCCTGCTCAGGCTCTCCATGCCGTGGACGGACGCGCCCCAGGGGCCGGCCGACAGCGTGCGCCGCCTCGCGCAGCGGATCGAGGCCATGACCGAGGGTCGCTACCGGATCGAGGTTGCGGCCCAGGCGGGGAGCCCGGCGGCCGACGCCGACCTCGTACACGGCCCGGCCCATGATTTTGCCCCGCTGCACCCGGCCTTCGCCTATTTCGCGGGGCTGCCGGGCTCGGCTGGGCTCGGCGCCCAGGACCTTGCGCATTGGGTCGCCGTCGGCGGCGGCCAGATGCTCTGGGACGAGCTCGCCGGCAGCCACGGCTGGAAGCCGCTGCTCGCCGGGCATATGGGCGATGCGCCTCCGCTCTGGTCGCGGGAGCCGATCACGAGCCTCAAGGATCTTGCCGGGCAGCGCGTCTCGGCGCCCGGCCTCGGCGCCGACGTTGCGCGGGCGCTCGGCGCGGAGGCCCACACGGCGCTCGCGCCGGACGAGGCCGCGCGCGCGCTCGCGGACGGATCGGTATTCGCGGCAGAGACCGGCGACCTTGCGACCAGCTTGGCGACTGGAGTTCCGCAGGCCGCCCGGCATGCGACCGGCCAGGGGCTCAACGGGCGCGGCACCGCCCTCGCGCTCAGCATCCGGCTGCCGGTGTGGGAACGTCTTTCCGAGGGCGACAAGGCCATCTTCGCGGCGGCGGCGGCCGAGGCCTTCCAGGTGTCGCTGGCGGAGGCGCGCGCGCATGCCGGGCTCGCGCGGCAGGTGATCGAGACGCGCTTCGGCGTCACCTTCGCGCCAAGGCCCGCCGATGTCGCAGACGCGCTCGACCGGGTGGCCGAAGCGACGATTGCCCATGTCGCGGGGCGCGACGCGCTCGCTGCCCGCATCGATCAAAGCTATATGGCATTCCGCAGCATGCTGTCCGGAACGCCCGCACCACGGCGCTCACCCACCGTCGTATAGAATGTATATCGAATGGGAGGGTCGGCGCGCCCGATCGCGCCGTCTTCGACCCCTTCAGCACTATTTCTTGACGAGCGCGTCGCGGATTTCGCGCAGGTAGACCTCCGACGGCGAGGGCGCGGGCTCTTCGGCGGCCGCCGGCTTCTGGAACTTGTTGATGGCGCGGATCAGGAGGAAGATCGCGGCCGCCGTGATCAGGAACTTGAACACCGCGTTGAGGAACAGGCCGTACTTGATCTCGACGCCATCGCCCGTGGGCGTGGGCAGTGTAATCGCGAGTTCGCTGAAGTCTATTCCGGCCAGGATGTAGCCGATCGGCGGCATAACGATATTCTCGACCAGGGTCGAGACAATGGGGGCAAAGGCCGCGCCTATGATCACGCCGACTGCGAGGTCGATCACGTTGCCTCGCATTGCAAATTCCTTGAATTCGGACAGTATCGACATTCTCAGGTTTCCTTCGGTCAGTCACAATCCGACTCGCTCGGAGCCGTGGGCCGATGCTAGGGGAGCTCCGGCGGGGTCGTAAACCGGCAATTCGGCCAACGACGCGGGCTCGCCGCCTCAATGGAACCACAAGTCGGACGCACCTCAAGGCAAGGCGCAAAGCGGGGAGACCGATACATTCATGATCGAACGGCGAGAGCGAAAACCATATTGGCGGCATACGAAGTGGCAGATGCTTGCGAGCCTGGTGCCGTTCCTGACGGTCATCCTGGTGCTGCCGCTCTACGCCGATCGCCTCAACTCGAGCAAATTCATGGGCTTTCCCCTCGGCTACTTCCTCTGTCTGCACGGTCTGGTGCTGATCGCCGTCATCACCGTTGCGAGCTTCGTCAACCGGCAGGACGCCATCGATCACTGGCACGGTGCGCATGAGGATGCTTGACGGGCCGGGACGCCGGGGCCGCATGCGCGGCCGGGGGGAGCGCTAGGCCATGCCGTTCTCGCACCGGACCGGCTACGTCAATCCCCGCCTCGGGACCTATTTCGGCATCTTCATGAGCGCGTTCGTCGCGCTCGCGTTGATGACGCTGATCCTTGAGGGTCTGGGCGTCGAAGACGATATGCTGCGGCTCACGATGTTCCTCGGGCCCATCGCTCTCTACGTGGCCATCGGGGTCGCGGCGTACACACGCGAGCCAATCGACTATTTCGCTGCCGGACGGCGCGTGCCGGCGTTCTACACCGGGCTCGTTCTGGCTCAGACCGCGCTCGGAGCGACCGGGCTCGTGGCGCTGACGGGCGCTTTCTTCCTGATCGGATTCGACGCGCTCTGCCTCGTCATCGGCGGACTCGCGGGCTTCGTGGTCATGGCGGTGATGCTGGCACCGTTCTTCCGCAAGTTCGGCGCCTTTACCGTGCCGAGCTACCTCGGCAAGCGCTTCGACAGCCGGGTGCTGAGGCTGCTCGCAGGCGGCGTGCTGGCTGTACCCATGCTGCTGGTGATGGCGGCCGAGCTCAGGATCGGGGCCCAGGCAGCCATGTGGTTTCATCCGATATCGCAATCGCTTGCGGTCATGATGCTGGTGGCGGTGGTGGTGCTCACGATCGCGGCGGGCGGCATGCGCTCTCTCGCGTGGTCGTCGGCGGCCCAGAGCATCGCCGCGCTGATCGCGCTGCTGGTGCCCGTCGCCATCGTCGCCGTGATCGTCACCAACCTGCCGTTTCCGGTCCTGTCGGCGGGGCCGGTGCTGCGGACCGTCGGGCGCGCGGAGGCGGCGCAGGGCCTGCCTATCATCCTGCCGCCGCTGCTGGCGTTCGACATGCCGGGCGAGGGCCTGGAACCGCTTGCCAAGCGGTTCTCCGACGCCTTCGGCAGCGTGGGGCCGCTGGCGTTCGTGATCGTCACGCTGTCGCTGCTCTCCGGGCTCGCGAGCGCGCCGTGGCTCCTGCCGCGCGTCGCCGGCACGCCCGGCGTCTACGAGGCGCGCAAGTCACTCGGCTGGGCCACCTTCCTGTTCGGCGTCGCGATGATGGTCATCGGCTCCATCGCCATCTTCATGCGCGACTACCTGACGGACATCGTGACGGCTGCAGGCCCGGTGCGGTTCCCGGAATGGTTCGAGGCGCTGCAGGCGCGCGGCATCCTCGCCGTCGCCACCGACGGCAACCGGCCGACGCTCGCGAGCTTCTCCATGAGCCGCGACGACGTGCTGCTCAGCCTGCCGATCGCGGCGGAGCTGCCGGCGGCGGTCATCTACCTCGCGGCGGGCGGCGTGGTTGCCGCGGCGCTGGCGACGGCCGGGGCGGTCGCGCTGGCGCTCGGCAACATCCTGGCCGAAGACATCATCTATGGCCTGAGCTGGGCGCCGGTACGGCCCGGCTCGCGGCTCATCGTGTCGCGCGTGGCGCTCGGGGCTGCGGCGGCGCTCGCCGGCCTGATCGCGCTCGCGGCGCCGACGGATCCCCTTAAGCTCGTCCTGTGGGCCATTGCGCTCACCGGCGCCTCCGCGTTTCCCGTGCTTGTGCTCTCCATCTGGTGGAAGCGGCTCAACGCCTTCGGCGCGGCGGCGGGGATCGCGACCGGGTTCGGCGTCACGGTGCTCGCCATCATTGCGGGCGAGGCGGGGCTCACGGGCACCGACGGGGCGCTGGCCGCCGCCATCGGACTGCCGGCCGGCGCGGTCGCCACCATCGCGGTGGCGCTGGCCACGCCCGGCCCGCCGCGCAACTTGCTCGAGCTCGTGCGCGATATCCGCGTGCCGGGCGGCGAGATCCTCTACGATCGCGAGATGCGCCACCAGCGCAGGAAGAAGATCTAGTGTCCCGATTCCGAAGTTCGCCAGAGTTCGCGGCTATGTGGGCGAGCGAACTTCGGAATCATAAGGGACACTAGAATCATAGACTTGCTAGTGTGATTCAGATCGAGAAATTCGCTCGGAGCCCTGCTTGATGTGGCGAATTTCTCGATCATCACACTAGAGACCGCCTGCAGCGCGCGCCTCGGCACGGAAGATCAAGCGGATTGGAAGGCCAATGTCGTCCCGAGACCGTCTCACCGCCTATCCCCCGCGCGAGCTCTTCAACGAGGGATTCCTCGATACGGGCGATGGGCACTCCATCTACTTCGCCGAGTGCGGGAACCCGCAGGGCGCCCCGGCGCTGATCGTGCACGGCGGCCCCGGGGGCGGCTGCAATCCGGCCATGCGCCGCTTCCACGATCCGCGGCACTACCGCATCATCCTTCTCGACCAGCGCGGATGCGGCCGCTCCATGCCCAACGCCGCGATAGAGAACAACACGACCTGGGACCTGGTCGCGGACATGGAGCGGTTGAGGCATCATCTCGGGCTCGAGCGCTGGCAGCTCTTCGGCGGGTCGTGGGGCTCGACGCTTTCGCTCGCCTACGCCGTCACGCATCCCGAGCGTGTCACGGCCCTAGTGCTGCGCGGGATCTTTCTGCTGCGGCGCAGCGAGCTCGCCTGGTTCTACCAGGACGGGGCCAGTGCGCTCTTCCCCGAGGCGTGGGAGGCGTTCGAGCGCGTCATCTCGCCGGAGGAGCGCGGCGACATGATCAGCGCCTACTACAGACGCCTCACCGATCCGGATCCTCGCGTGCACATGCCCGCTGCCGAGGCGTGGAGCGTGTGGGAAGGCACGACGCTGTCGCTGATCGAGGATCCGGTGCGCGTGCGCTCGTTCGCCAATCCCGGCTATGCGCTCGCGTTCGCCCGCATCGAATGCCACTACTTCATGAACCACGGCTTCTTCTCCACGGACGGCGCGTTGCTGAAGCAAGCCCACCGCCTGGCCGCCATCCCCGGCGTCATCGTGCACGGCCGCTACGACGTGGTGACGCCGGTCCGCAACGCCTGGGACCTCAAGAAGGTGTGGCCATCTGCCGAGTTGCGTATCGTCCCTGACGCGGGGCATGCCATGACCGAGCCCGGCATCATCCACGAGCTGGTCCGCGCGACGTCGCATTTCCGCGACCGCGGGACGGCACCGAGTTGCTAGGTCTCGTTCGCCAAGCCCCGCGATGGGGCTGGCTCGACCGCACCCGGGGTGGGTAGAGTAAATCGGCACCGGACAGTCCGGGCCGTGGATGCCCCGCGCCTCCCATTCGAGCTCCTTCGATTGATGCCGAAAGAGATCCGCCGAACCATTGCCATCGCCGACAAGAACCCGGTGGTCCGCACCGGGCTCGTCGACATCATCGCGCGCGATGGGCGCTTCATGGTCACGGCCGCCGTCTCGACAGGGGGAGCATTCCTCGAGCTGATCGAGACGCAGACGGCCGATATCGCGATCATCGGCTGGGCGCTCCCCGACATGACGGGCGGCGATGTTCTCGCCGAGCTCAAGAAGCGGCACGTGGAGGTGCGAACCATCGTCTACACGGGCGAGCCCGGCGCGGACGTTCTGCGCCGCACCATCAAGGCCGGCGCCTGGGGCTTCATGTCCAAGAGCGACGAGCCCGAGGTTCTGCTCGAGACGATCTCATCGGTCTCGCACGGCCGCGTCTCGTTCCCGTATGTGGATATGGAGGCGGCCAGCAAGGATCCGCTGGACGTGCTCACCGTGCGCGAGCGCGAGCTGCTGGCGGCGCTGGCAGACGGATGGTCCAACCTGCAGATCGCCGCGCGCATCGGCATTTCACGCAACACCGTGAAATACCACCTCAAGAACCTTTACGATAAGCTCAACGTCAACAACCGCGCCATGGCGGTGGCGCTGTTCATGGCCCAGCAGACCAATCGCGACCTGCGCTGAGGCGCGTGGGAAACTGAATTTGCCGCAGGGTGGGTAGGCGGAAACTACCCAACTGGGCAATTCCCACTGCGGTCGTCACGGCTCATAAGCCTACCCAGGAGATTTTCTGCTGTCGCCCCTCTGGGTGTTGCGCGCGATCGGGGAGCTGTTAGGAGTTGCAGCCGAGAGGCGTTCAATTCCTGTTCCGCCGATCATGTCCGGGGCATCCACGACGAACAGCAGACGCGAAGCTTACGCAGGCGGGGTCAGCCCTTCTGCGAGGCATCGCGGCGGTTTCGGCTGGCGCTGCGCGGTCGAGACGCTAAGCTTGGGGCAAAAACTCGAACGCCAGACTGGAGGAGACGCATATGACCCAATTGGTGACGCCACACCTTTTCATTCCAGGTCCGACCAACATTCCCGACGCCGTCCGCATGGCCATGAACCTGCCCATGGAGGACATGCGCAGCCCCGAGTTCCCGAAGTTCACGCTGCCGATCTTCGAAGACCTGAAGAAGGTCTTCAAGATGAAGGACGGACGCGTCTTCATCTTCCCGTCGTCGGGCACCGGCGCCTGGGAATCGACGATCGAGAACACGCTCGCTGTCGGCGACAAGGTGCTGATGAGCCGCTTCGGACAGTTCTCGCTGCTGTGGGTCGACATGGCCGAGCGCCTCGGCCTCAAGGTCGAGCTCTGTGACGAGGAGTGGGGCACGGGCGTTCCGCTCGAGAAGTACGCCGACATCCTGGCCAAGGACAAGAACCACGAGATCAAGGCCGTCTTCGCCACGCACAACGAGACGGCGACCGGCGTTACTTCCGACATCGCCGGCGTGCGCAAGGCGCTCGACGCCGCGAAGCACCCGGCGCTGCTCTTCGTCGACGGCGTGTCGTCGGTCGGCTCGATCGACATGCGCATGGGCGAGTGGGGCGTGGACGCCTGCGTCTCGGGCTCGCAGAAGGGCTTCATGCTGCCCACCGGCCTCGGCATCCTGGCCGTGTCGCAGAAGGCGCTCGACGCCAACAAGAGCCTCAACGGCCGCATGAACCGCTGCTTCTTCTCCTGGGAAGACATGATCAAGACCAACGATCAGGGCTACTTCCCCTATACCCCGGCGACGCAGCTCATCCGCGGCCTGCGTGCTTCGCTCGACCTCATCAACGCCGAGGGGCTCGACAACGTGTTCGCCCGCCACACGCGCCTCGCCACCGGCGTGCGCGCCGCCGTCGACGCCTGGGGCCTCAAGCTCTGCGCGAAGGAGCCCAAGTGGCACTCCGACACGGTGTCAGCCATCCTGGTTCCCGAGGGCATCGACAGCGCCAACGTCGTGAAGACGGCCTACTACCGCTACAACACGTCGCTCGGCGTCGGCCTCAACAAGGTCGCCGGCCGCGTGTTCCGCATCGGCCACCTCGGCGCACTCGACGAGGTGATGATCGGTGGCGTGCTGTTCGCGGTCGAGATGGCGCTCAAGGACAGCGGCGTGGATGTCAAGCTCGGCTCCGGCACGGGCGCGGCAGCCGAGTACTTCAGCAAGACGGCGACGAAGCCGGCGCTGTCCAAAGCTGCTTGATCTTGAGGGCGGCGCGTTCAGCGCGCTGCCCTTGCTCATTTCACGGGTTCGATCGCGAGGGTCTGCGGCTGCGGCCGGTTCGGACAAGCCCGAAGTGTCTCAAAAAAACATCTTAACGCATAAGGAAACGTTCCGATGAGCTTCACTCTCTATCCGCTCAAGAAGCAGCGCCTTCAGCGCTCCGAGCTCGCTGTGCCGGGCTCGAACCCGACCATGATCGAGAAGGCGCTGACCAGCGCCGCGGACTACGTGTTCCTCGATTGCGAAGACGCGGTGGCGCCGCCCGACAAGGAGCAGGCGAGGAAGAACATCATCCAGGCGCTCAACGATCTCGACTGGCAGGGCGCCGGCAAGACGGTCTCGGTGCGCATCAACGGCCTCGACACACACTACTGCTACCGCGACGTGGTCGACATCCTGGAGCAGGCCGGCGCCAAGCTCGACACCATCCTGATCCCGAAGGTCGGCGTGGCGGCCGACGTCTACGCTATCGAGGCGCTGATCAGCCAGATCGAGGTGGCCAAGGGCTACACCAACAAGGTCGCCACCGAGGCCCTCATCGAGACGCCGCTCGGCATGGCGAACGTCGAATCCATCGCCGCCGCGCCGAGCCGGCTCGAGGCCATGCACTTCGGCGTCGCCGACTATGCCGCCTTCAACAAGGCGCGCACGGTCGTTATCGGCGGTCTCAACCCGGACTACCCGGGTGACCAGTGGCACTTCGCGCTGTCGCGCATGACGGTCGCCTGTCGCGCTTTCGGCCTGCGGCCGATCGACGGCCCGTTCGGCGACTTCTCGGATCCCGCTGGTTATACCGCTGGCGCCAAGCGCGCGGCGGCTCTCGGCATCGAGGGCAAGTGGGCCATCCATCCCTCGCAGATCGAGCTCGCCAACGAGGTGTTCTCGCCCACCGCCAAGGAGGTCGAGCGCGCCGAGCGCATCATCGCCGCGCTCAAGGAAGCCGAGGCGCAGGGCAAGGGCGCAGCCTCGCTCGACGGCAAGATGATCGACGCGGCCTCGGAGAAGATGGCGAAGAACCTCATCGCAACGGCCGGCTCCATCAAGGCGTCGGCCGCCGCACGGGCAAAGTAAGAAAAAGAAGCGACAGGAAACCGCAATCCCCCCAAGGAGGTCCACATGGACATTCACGAGTACCAAGCAAAGGAGCTTCTCGCGAAGTTCGGCGTGCCCGTTCCTCGCGGCGGGCTTGCCTACAGCCCCGAGCAGGCCGTCTATCGCGCGCATGAGCTCGGTGGCCAGCGTTGGGTGGTGAAGGCGCAGATCCACTCGGGTGCGCGCGGCAAGGCCGGCGGCATCAAGATCTGCAAGCAGGAAAGCGAGGTCGAGGCGGCTGCAGAGGGCCTGCTCGGCAAGAAGCTGGTGACGAACCAGACCGGCCCGGGAGGCAAGCTCGTCTCGCGCCTCTACGTCGAGGAAGCCACCGACATCGACAAGGAGATCTATCTCTCCTTCGTCATGGACCGCGCGGCCGAGCGCATCGTCGTCGTCTCGTCGGCTGCAGGCGGCATGGACATCGAGGAAATCTCGCACAGCCAGCCCGACACTATCATCAAGGTGGCGGTCGCTCAGGCCGTCGGCATGCAGGCGTTCCAGGCGCGCGAGGTCGCGTTCGGCCTCGGAGTCGACCCGGACCTGATCAGCAAGCTCGAGCGCGTCATCCTCGGCTGCTACCGCGCCTTCCGCGACCTCGATGCCTCGATGCTCGAGATCAACCCGCTCGTCATCACCAAGCAGAAGGCCGTGGTGGCGCTCGACGCCAAGATGAGCTTCGACGAGAACGCCCTGTTCCGCCGCCCGCAGATCGCGGAACTGCGCGACAAGAGCCAGGAGGACCCGCGCGAGACCTACGCCAACGACCGCGGCCTCTCCTACGTCGGCCTCGACGGCGACATCGGCTGCATCGTGAACGGCGCGGGCCTCGCCATGGCCACGCTCGACATGATCAAGCTTGCGGGCGGTGAGCCTGCGAACTTCCTCGACATCGGCGGCGGCGCTTCTCCGGAGCGCGTCACCAAGTCGTTCAAGGCGGTGCTGCGCGACAAGAACGTCAAGGCGATC
>NZ_JADZBI010000181.1 GCF_020852195.1 Hyphomicrobium sp.
AGCCTCCGATAAGTGTCTCGGCTACGGCATCGGCGATGTGGTAGCCGCGCTCGCACATGATGAGCTTCCCCTTGATGCGCGGCATCCAGCGCCCCTTGCGGGGTTTCGTCGTACCCGTGGCGAAGTCCGTACCGTCCGGACGAAGAGCTTTGTAGTAGTCCATGGCGTCTCTCCTGTAATGGGCGGCGGGGTGGACTCGGTCGGTCTCAGCACGACCCGCCGCCCGTGGGCTGGCTTTACTCCGCGCCCAGCAAAGCCGGTTGCGGCTCGGCTGGCGGGCTCGTGTGATGCGCGATGGCGGCCGCGATGAGGTCGCTGATGCGCTTGCCGGGGTGTTCGAACATCCAGGTGTCGATGAGCTCGGCGTAGTTCTCGCGCGCGGCCTCGGACCCGAGGATGGGCGACAGGTCCTTGATGGTGAGCGCCGAGTCGGTCAGTGCCTGCTTCAATTCGTCGTGTGTCCAGAGGGGGCGCACTATCTCGCCGCGCGGCATCTCGCCGGTGTCCGTGTCCACGTTCGGCCCCGGCCTGTTCTCGGGCTTCTCGGCCCTCTGGCGCGGTTCAGGCGCCGTTCCGCCGCGTGACCACTCGGCCAGCGATTTCCCCGCCTGTTCACTGATGGGTTTATCGAGCGGGAAGAACGCGCGGTGTTGCTCCTGGAGCTTGATGGGCTTCGGGATGCCCGGTGCGTCGGCCGTCAACAACAGTGACGTCGTGAGTTCGTAGGGCAGGTTTTTCTCGGTGACCGGAATCCAACCCTTGAATCCCGCGCCGTGCGTTTTCGGGATGACCTCCGTCTTGCCGTCGCGCTTGACGATCTCGATCTTCTCCTCCGCCCGGAAGCACAGGATCAGATGGGCGCGGATCTGGAGGAGCTTGGAGACGAGTCGTTTGTGCTCGGCCTTCGGCTTGACCCAGGCGGCGAACGTCATGGCCTCCCGGCGCTTCCAGTCCTCGCCCGGCGCCATCCGGGTCAGCTCCTCTTCGTGCCAGTCGAGAATGCCGCCGTCGCCGTTGTACTCGTGGCTCATTGAATCGACGACGATCACCGGGTAACCGGCCTTGTCGGCGGCCGCGATGGCGTCCATGTAATGAGCAGGGCGGAAGGGCGGACCGAGGTCGCCGTGGTCGAAGCTGAACTGATCGGCGTAGTGCTTGGCGCGCCCGGCTTCCGTGTCGATGACGGCGAACGGTTTGTCGCCGCTCAGCCCGCGGGCCAGCAACATCGCCGAGTAGGTCTTGCCCGAACCGGTGCCCCCGGCGAGGCCAATCAACAGCGGCACGCCCTCGCGCACCGCGCGGCGGAATTGGAACTCGTTCATGGGTTCATCCCCTCTAGTTGAGCCATCGCCCAGGACGGCGGCGAGACATAGCAGATGCGGGTCGGGTAGCCCGGCCAGCGGTCGTTGTTCAGGCACTCGGCCCAGCGCGAAACGGCCAGGTCGAACCGGCTCAGTCCGTAGTGCCGCATCTCCGGCGACATGCCCACAAGCGACACGGCGTAGGGCGGCTGGACCTCCTGGACAACCCAGATGTAGTGAGTGACACGCGTCAAGCAGGTCGATTCCACCCCGGCGATCTCGAATGCCGCCTGCAGGTCGTAGCCGAAGTTCAGGATCGTCTTGGCGAACGCGGCCGGTTCCGCGCTTGAAGAGGTCGTCTTGAAGCTCAGAATGATGGCGCGGTCGCGTGTTACCCAATCCGGGCGGCAGCGCAACCACGCGCCGGAGGGTTCGTCTTGCCAGGTGAACGTCTGCTCAGCGTCGAGCTCGCCAAGTCCTATGAGGTCCGGGGACATCTCGAGCGCGGCCAGCGCTGGGCCAGCCATGGCCAGCACGTCGGCGGCCTGATTGGGGAGGAGCGGCAACATGCCCTCGGCACGGGCGGCGTCGCGCTGCTCGCGAGCTTCCTTCGTGCGCCAGCTGTCGGCCTGGATCACGCGGATACGGTCGGTGCGCCCTTCGATCACGATGTCATGGACGGCGCCGCCGAGGTCGAACGCCTCGCTTTCCGTGGGCAGCCATGCGGGATTCAGGCGGGGATGTCCCCACCATGCGTGGAGCGGCGAGCGGCTGAGCAGTCGGTTCGCGAGCCCACTGTTGAGGGTGGGCACGGGCGCGCCAACGTTGTCGGCGGCGTAGTCGGCCATGGGCAGAATGGTGGCGGCCGTCATCGGAGGCTCCCGCGCCAGTCGTCGGGATCGTCGTCCGTGCCGCCGTACCAGTAGCCCGCGAGGACCACGTAGGCGAGCACGAGCGCCAGGGCGATCAGGGTGATGCCGGGCAGCCAATCCATCACGCCGCTCCCTCCCGGCCCGCCAGCGCCGCCTCATGGAGCACTGCGCCGCAGCCGGTACAGCGACCCTCGAACACCGGGATCGCGTCGCGGTTGCCGGGACAGTCGCACTCACCGCTCAGGATGTTGGGGAGGCTCATGACGTGGACGTGCCGCGTGGCCTGGTACTCATCCGGCAGGCCCATGCGGTAGTAGGTGCGCCCGCAAACACACCGGTTGAGGTAGACCCGCCCCTGC
>NZ_JADZBI010000182.1 GCF_020852195.1 Hyphomicrobium sp.
CCCTGGCTGCCGTAGCCGACAATGGCAACCTTCTTCGACTTGATCAGATTAATGTCGGAATCACGATCGTAATAGACGCGCATGACCTTCTCCGGTTCGACGTGCTGATTCTTGAGAGGATGATGTCCGCGCAAGAAGACTTGCGAGGACAAACTCGATGGGGCCGATAGATCTCTATGCCCTAGCGGGACTCGATGTCGCCGATGATCCGCAACAGGATGCCGAGCCGCTGAAGATAAATGAGCGCAACGTCATCAGCGATCGCGCCGGAGCCGGATGCGCCACGGGAACCGTGCAACGAGAGCACGGAGGCGAGTTGTCTCCGGGCTCGTTTGCACACGGTCCACGCAAGATGCGCAAAGGCCGTCGGCAACGGTCCGCCGGGAGGAAGCAGGTCCTCCTCGATGGCGATCCCATCCGGCACGAGACGAGAGATTGCGCCATCGATACGCGCCAGATGCTGGCGCGAGAGGGGCGCGGCGGATTGCAGGTTGATCTGATCGCACAAGTGGCAAAGATCATGCTGCACGAGCGGAAGGACGACCTGAATCCTGCTCGACGTGGCGACAGATGCGATGACGCCGACCCACGCGTTGAGCTCACCCAGCGTCTCGAGGAGCTCGATCAAAGATGACTCGCGAGCGGCGCGCATTCGGGGGCCGAGCGCAACCACGCCGCCGTCGTCAATGGCAATCTCGCGGCCGATAGGCTCCTTCATACACGCCCTCCTTTTTACGAAGCGCTATCCTCGATGGACTTGTACGTCTCCGCATACTGACAATAGTGGCCGATGATTTCCTGCATCATCTGCCGTTTGGCCTCGTCGAGCACGCCGATGGGCCGGGCTGGCCGGCCACCCCAGACCGATCCGCTCATCAGACGCTGGCCGGGGGTGGTGGTCGCTCCGGCGGCGACGAGCACATCGTCCTCGACGACGGTGCCAGGACTGAGCGAAGCACCGATCCCGACGAGGGAGCGGTTTCCAATCACGCTGTCGCGTATGGTGACGTTGTGACCGATCGTGGTGTCCGTGCCGATGACGACCTTGCCGCCGGTGCACTCGATCAACGTATTGTCCTGGATGTTTGTCGCGTGGCCGATGGAGATCTCGCCGTCCTTCGCATCAAGCACACAGGAGAAGAAGACGCTCGAACGCTCCGCCATTTCGACGCGGCCGCGCAGGTTTGCCGTCGACGCGACGAAATTCTCATGTGAGGAGGGCGGAGCGGCATCGGCTTGCTCCTTGACGATTGCCCGCGCTGCGGCCTCGCGCAGTTGGAGCGAGCGGATCTCACGCTCGCCTTCCGTGAGCTTTCGGATCGGCTTGGCTGGCGATCCGCCGTAGAGATAGCCGCTCTCGAGCCTCCCCCGCGGGAACACGGTTGCACCGTCCTCGATGACGACATCGTCGTCGACGACCGAGCCATCGAGCACCACCACGCCATGCCCGATGACGCAGTCGTCGCCGACCGTGCAGGCGTGGACGCAGGCGTTGTCACCTACGGCGACGCGATGGCCGACAATGGTCGGAAGCACGCCGTGGGCGATGTGCACCGTGGAGCCGACGCCAATGCTGAAGTCGTCTCCGATACGGACGAAATGCCCGTCGGCCCGGATCACGGCGCGGGGCGCCATCGTGAAACGGGCGCCGATCTCCGCGCGTCCGATCAAGCTCGCATGTCTGCCGCTCGCGCGCGGCTCGCCGTTGATCTTTGGGCTGACGCCCTCGTAAGGAAGAATAAGTGGCATGGGGAGTCCGACTAGCTCAGCGACAACCTCGTAGATCCCTGTCGGCTTCGATGCAGAGCGCACGGCCATGCGCGCTGCATCGAGGATATCCTCGAGGGACATGGTCCGACTGGCGAGACGGCAGAAAGGTTTTGCAACCTGAAGCTCTATGGCTCCAAGGGCCCGTGCCATCAGATACCGCCGGACACTCAGCCGCTTGTGCCCATACGAAACGCTATGCGTCAATAGCAGCAGTGTGGAGTCGAGGTCTCCAGCGCGTGCCGTGACCCTGAGTTTCCTGACCGATGTCCGGCTTTGACGCATGCATGCCTCAGTAGACCGGAGTCTCGCGGTAGGTGCCCCATATGGCGCGTAGCGTCTCCACGAAATCTCCCATCGTGGCGCCTGCTTTCACGAGCTCAATGCTGATCGGCATGATGTTCTCGTTGGGGTCTTTTGCGACCTCGACGAGCTTGTCCAGCAGTTGACTGAACTTAACCGGGTCGCGCTCGGCCCGTACGCGGCGCGTCCGCTCGATCTGACGCGTCGCCGTCGTCACATCATAGGGATGAGTGTGGATCTCGGGATCGGGTGCTCCATCGACGAAACGGTTGACGCCAATGACGGGCTTTTCCCCCGACTGCTTGCGCAGCGCGGTCTCGTAGGCGAAGTCGGCGATCTGGCGTTGGAACCAGCCTTCCTGGATCAGCTTCAGCGCGCCGCCACGCTTGTCGACGTCCTCGATGATCTCGAAGATCTTGCGCTCGTACTCAGTGGTCAGCGCCTCGACATAGTAAGAGCCGCCCAGCGGATCGACGACCTGCGTGACATTGCTTTCCTCGGCGATCACCTGTTGCGTGCGCAGCGCCATGCGCATCGCATCCTCGGTCGGGATGGCGAAGGCCTCGTCATAGCCGTTGGTGTGCAGGGACTGGCAGCCGCCAAGCGATGCCGCGAGGGCCTGCAGCGTCGTACGGATCACGTTGACCATGTATTGCGGCTTGGTCAGTGATGCAGCCGCCGTCTGGCAGTGGAAGCGCAGGCGCATGGATTCAGGATTCGTTGCGCCGAAGCGCTCCTTCATGATCTTGGCATAGCATCGACGCGCGGCGCGGAATTTGGCGATTTCCTCGAAGAAATCGGCTTGGCAGACGAAAAAGAAGGCGAGGCGAGGGGCGAAATCGTCGACCTTCATGCCGGTCTTCAGAACCTCCTCGACGTATACGATGAGGTTCGCTAGTGTGAAGGCCACCTCCTGCAACGGAGAAGAGCCGGCTTCCGAGATGTGGTAGCCCGAGATATTGATCGGGTTATACCGCTTCATGTGTCGTGCGCTGTAGGTGATGCAATCGCGAACGATGCGCACGGACGGCTCTACGGGGAATATGTATTCCTTCTGGGCCATGTACTCCTTGAGGATGTCGGCCTGGACGGTTCCCGAGAGCTTGTTCAGGTCGTAGCCGCGTTTCTCCGCGAGCGCGATGTACATCGCGAGCAGGATCCACGCCGTCGGATTGATCGTCATCGAGACGGAGATCTTCTCGAGATCGATGCCGTCGAACAGCGCCTCCATATCGGCAAGCGTGTCGATGGCCACGCCTTCGCGCCCGACCTCGCCGTCGCTCATGGGATGGTCGGAGTCGTAGCCCATCAGCGTCGGCATATCGAAATCCGTCGAGATGCCGGTCTGGCCCTGTGCGATCAGATACTTGAAGCGCTTGTTCGTGTCCTCGCCGGTGCCGAAGCCCGCAATCTGGCGCATGGTCCAGTTCCTGGACCGGTACATGGTCGGGTAGGGGCCACGCGTGAACGGATAGCGCCCCGGAAGACCGATGTCCTCGGGCGGCGTGTGCTCAAGATCCGCCGCCGTGTAGACGCGCTTCACCGGGAAGTCGCCGAGCGTATAGAACGCTTCCTTTCGCTCGGCCTGCTTCTTCAGGAACTGAGCGACCTCGTTCTGTTCCCAGTCCCTGATCTCGTCCTTGATCGCGGTCATCGTCTTCGCGTCCATGCTCGTGCTGCCTGTTCCGTCTGATCGATGGATTGAGGTAAAGCGTTCGAGACAAGCTCGTTCGCGGCCGAATAGGGGTCGCGTTCGCGCTTGCAAAGGGTGCTGGCGAGTGCCGGCCTCAACGGTTCCAAGGTCTTGAGGAAGCGCTCGATCAACAGTGTTTCCGCGGTCTTCTCCAGACGGAAGCTCGCGATGGCGAGCTCGCGCTGGTGTGCACGCCCTGTCGCCAGGGACGCGGCCCGGTGGCGCTCGATCTCCGTGGCGAGCTCATCGATGCCAGTACCGTTGTAGGAACTCACGCCGATAACGGTGGGCAGCCAGTCCTTCGGATCCTTTGAGGCGAGGCCCAGCGTCAGCATCTGCTTCAGGTCAACGACCAGCTTGTTAGAGTCGCTGCGATCGCACTTCGAGACGACGTGGATGTCGGCGATCTCAAGCATCCCCGCCTTGATGGCCTGGATCTCGTCGCCGAGTCCCGGAGCCGAAACGACGACCGTGGTGTGCGACGCCTTGGCGATCTCCACCTCGTCCTGCCCAACCCCAACGGTCTCGATGATGATGGTGTCGAAGCCACCGACGTCGAGAATATCCACCGCATCAAGCGTCGAGCGCGCCATGCCGCCGACGGCGCCGCGCGTCGCCATGCTGCGGATATAGACGCCCGGATCGCTCGCGAGCTCCGTCATGCGGATGCGGTCACCGAGAATGGAGCCGCCCGAATAGGGGCTCGACGGGTCGACCGCAATGATGGCGACCTTCTTGTTTCTCCGCCTTAACTGCGCGGCGAGGTTGGCAACGAGCGTTGACTTGCCGCTGCCCGGTACGCCCGTTATGCCGATGACATGGGCCTTGCCCGCCTTGCGATAGATTTCCGCGAGCGCGGGACGGCACTCGTCAAGCCCCATCTCCGCTCGCGTGATCAGCCGGCTTATTGCGGGAATCTCGCCGCGGCTTGCACGGACGACGAGCTCGCTCGATGGCACAAAGCGCTTCAAGGAGATTTCTCCCGCTCGAGATGAGCTTGCATGTCGCGGAACACGGATCGATCATCGATGACCCGCCGCGCCTTGAAGTCGGTGCGCGGCAAACTTCCGTGCGGTACGATCTCGGCCTTGGCGCGGAGCCCGATCAGCTTCTGCATGCGGTGGGCGATATCGGCCCGGAACTTCTCAACCCGGTCGGTTCCCGCGGCCAATAGTTCCGGAGCGGCTTCGACCCTGAGCAGGAGCTCGTCCATCGCGGCTTCCCGCGTGATGATGATCAGGTGCTCTCCTCCGTAGCCCGGAGTTTCGTTGAGCGCCCGGTCGATCTCGCTCGGATAGACGTTCTCGCCGCGGATCGTGAACATGTCATCGATACGGCCAAAGATGCCGGTCGGCAGCCGGGGGTACGTGCGTCCGCAGGGATTGGGCTCGTTGACCCACTGCGTGAGGTCGCCGGACGCCAGGCGGATCATCGGCTGCGAGGTGCGCTCGAGATGCGTGTAGACCGGCGTGCCGCGTTCTCCATACGGCACGCGCTGCATGGTCTTGGGGTCGCACACCTCGGTGTAGACGATGTCCTGCCAGCACAGCATGCCGTCGGTTTCGGCCGATCCGGCTACGTTCATCCACGGTGTCATCTCCGCCATGGAGCCGCAGTCGAACACGCGGGCGCCGAAGGCGTCCTGGATCCTGTCGCGGACGCCCGGGAGGGAAGCGCCAGGCTCTCCCGAGAAGAACATGCACTTCAATCCGAAATCGCGGGGATTCAGTCCTTCGTCGCGGGCCGTCTGGGCGAGATGCAGCGCATAGGTCGGCGTGCTGTAGATGGCCTGGGGCTTGAGCGTATCGAGCCATTGCGCGCAGCGTGCCGTCATGCCGCCGGCGCCGGCGCCGAACGGGAATGCTTTCGCGCCGAGCCTTTCAGCGCCCGCGAGCGCCCCCCAGCTCCCCATGTAGAGGCTCAGGATGGAGGCGATGCAGATCATATCGCCGGGGCGCATTCCCATGCCCCACATGATGCGGGCGTGCGCGTTTGAGATCGCTATCCAGTCGTTACGGCCGATGGCGAAAGCGGTCGGCCGACCCGTCGTGCCGCTCGTGCCGTGAATGTGGTGGATTTCGCTGTCGGGGACGCAGAGGTAGTCGCCGAACGGCGGATGCGATGCCTGGGATTTCCGGAGGTCGGCCTTGCTGACGACCGGGACACGGCTTTCGAAATCCTCAAGTGAACGGAGCTGGTCGGGATGGAAGCCGGCCTTGTTCCAGTGATCGCGATAGAAGCCCGACTTCTCATAGGCGTATCGACATACAACCTGCAGCCGCTCCAGGATCGCCTTTTCACGGTCGCCGGCCGGCATCGTCTCGCGCTTGGGAAACCAGTAGCGGGAGTTGCTGGGGGGGAAGTAGGCAGCGTCATAGGCTGGGGGAAAAGACCAGTTTTCCATTTGGCGGGCTCCGGAACTATCGCGCGCCGCGCTCGTCGACGAGACGAGTCAACGTCTCGACGATGGTTTTGGGTGGCACGTCCTGCAGCAGGACCTCGCGCACCCCCATTTTCTTCAGCTCGACGACATCCTCGTCCGGCATGACGCCGCCTGCAACGACGATCAGGTCATCGACGCCCTTTTGGTCCAATAGCTTGAATATCTTTGGGAAAACGGTCATCTGCACGCCGGACAGGAGGCTGACGCCGAGAATGTCGACGTCTTCCTGAACCGCCGCGTCGACGACCTCCTCAGGCGTCCGATGCAGGCCGGAGTAGATCACGTCCATGCCGGCGTCGCGCAATGCGCGCGCTACGACGCGAACGCCGCGATCGTGCCCGTCCAGCCCCACTTTTGCCAAGAGCACCCTAATCGGCTGGGTCATCGCCCGCTCTCCCCTGCAGCATTCTTGTTGTGTTATTGAATTCAGAACTCGGAATTCAGACTGTCGAAGCAAAGTGGGATTGTCAAGGGGCTGGGCCAGTCGCTAGAAAACGAAACGGTCGGAACGACGCGGGAGCGGCACTTGGAAGGCTTGGAAATTTCGAAAAGTCTCGTGGAGCGGGCTTATGAGGTCATTCTCGATGCTCTCTGCGACGGGACGTTCAAACCTGGCGAGCGATTGACCCAGGAGGACATTGCGGCCCGGCTAAAGGTTTCCAGGCAACCCGTCACGCACGCGCTGGTGCTGTTGAAGTCACAGGGCTTCCTCGAGCCGGTCGGCAGGCGCGGCCTTACCGTCACGGCGATCGAGCCGGAATTCATCGAAGCGCTGTTTCAGCTCAGAGCGGCGATCGAGCCGCTTGCGGTAACGCTGGCAACTTCCCGCCTTACGAAGGCGAGCATTGCTCGCGGTCGCGCGCTGATCAAGCACGGACGCCGCGTGGTGCGCGATGGCGACAGCAAGGCCATCTTGCAGGCCGACATGGACTTTCACTCGTTCATCTATGAGCTGTCCGGAAACCCGTTGATCGCCGATACGATGCGGCTGCATTGGCATCACTTGCGCCGCGCCATGAGCCAAGTCTTGCGCTCTCCGGCGATGCAGATGGCGGTATGGACCGAACATGCCAACATTCTGGAGAATATGATCGCCGGTCATGCCGACAAGGCCGCTGAGGCCATGCGGCGTCATCTCGTGGATGCGAGCGAGCGAACCAGAAAATCCGGCCTGTCCGCCTTCTAGCTTCAATTCATCCTTTGCTCGCCACGTCGTGATCTCTCAGACTCGCGCGTCGCCGTGTGTCACGCGCCCGAGAAGAGCAGTGCCTCGTGTGATCGTTCGCCCGCTGGCGGGGATGGGCCGCTCGGCATAGACTCCGGCTTCGGCCGAACAGGTTCCTTGCCACAGCCGGAAGCGGTCCGTCCGCTACCGAGCCGGCTTGCGGCATAGAGCTGCGCCGGGACCATAGGTACGCTTGCACAACGACCGCAACGCCTTAACAGGAGCCATATCCGATGACTGCTCCGCGCCCCTCCAAGACACATATTGGAAATCACAAGCTGCACCCGGAAACGATGATGCTTGGCTATGGCTTCGATCCGCAGCTCTCAGAAGGAGCCGTGAAGCCTCCTGTCTTCCTGACCTCCACATTCGTCTTCAGGTCCGCGGAGGAAGGACGCGATTTCTTTCACTACACGGCGGGTCGGCGGCAACCTCCGAAAGGTTCGTCCGCCGGGCTTGTCTATTCGCGCTTCAACCATCCGAACAGCGAGATCGTGGAGGAGCGCCTTGCAGTCTACGAGGAAGCCGAAGCCTGCGTGCTGTTCTCATCCGGCATGTCGGCCATCGCCACGACGGTCCTGGCCCTTGCACGGCCGGGAGACGTCATCGTGCATTCGCAGCCGCTCTACGGCGGCACCGAGACGCTGCTTTCGCGCACGCTGGAGCCGCTTGGCATCCGCGCCGTCGGGTTCGCGAAGGGAGTGGACGAAACGATCGTGCGCGCCGCGGTATCGCAGGCCAATGGCCGTATTCCGCTGTTCCTGATCGAAACACCTTCCAATCCCTTGAATACGCTTGTCGACATCGGGCTCGTGCGGCGCATCGCCGATGAGGTCTCTGAGCGGCAGGGCCACAAGGCCATGGTCATCTGCGACAACACGCTGTTGGGTCCCGTGTTCCAGAAGCCGCTGGCGCTCGGGGCCGATCTGTCGGTGTACTCGCTCACCAAATATGTCGGAGGACATTCCGACCTCATCGCCGGTGCCGTGCTCGGCAACGCTGCTCTGATCAAGCCGGTAAGGCTTTTGCGTGGTGCGATCGGTACGCAACTCGACCCGCACTCCTGCTGGATGCTCGGCCGCTCGCTCGAGACGCTCGAGCTCAGGATGGAGCGCGCAAATCGCAACGCCGCGGCGGTCGCCCGGTTCCTGCGGGACCATCCGGCCGTCGCCAAGGTGCATTACCTTTCCTTCCTCGAGCCGCGGACGCGCGAGCGCCGGGTCTTCAAGGCCCAGAGCAGTGCCGCTGGATCGACCTTCTCGTTCGACATCAAGGGTGGCGAGCAGAAAGCGTTCCAGTTCCTCAACCGGCTGGAGATTCTGAAGCTCGCGGTCAGTCTCGGCGGCACCGAGTCGCTCGCTTGCCATCCGGCATCGACAACGCACTCGGGAGTGCCGGCAGAGGTTCGCTCCGCCATCGGTGTCGGCGACGCGACCATCCGCCTGTCGATCGGAATTGAGCACCCGGACGATCTCATCGCCGATCTCAGCCAGGCCCTGGCGGGTGGGTAGCCCGCCGGGCAGAGGATGTTCGAACCGCTACGCTAAAGCCGATGCGGACAACGTCTGTGTGGCTCGCGGGTCCGCTCTCAGCAGCCTCCTATCGGGGGAAACTGGACGAGGCCCCAACCGAAGACGGCGTCGCGTCCAGGGGCGCCAAGATCCTTCGCGAGGGCCTGCAACGTTGCGGCCGTCGCGGCGCTATCTCCCCCGGCTTGTGCCTTGGCGACAGCGACCGCGGCCGAAACGAATGGGGTTGCGAAAGAGGTGCCGCTCGCGAGCCGCGATGTTCCGCCCGGTGCCGCAACAGGAATGCCGACACCGGGCGCCGAGAGCACAATATGCGCGCCCCGTGCGGACAGGCGCGAGGGACGCATCGACTGATCGATCGCTGCCACCGCAAACACGCCCTCATAGCGGGCCGGATAGCCGCTGCCAGTGCCCGACGGCGTTCCCGCAGCCGCGACGATCGTGGTGCCGCGCTCCGCAAACCTGGCGACCGCGCGCTGAAGCAGTACGTTCTCCGGACCGCTCAAGCTCATGTTGATGACGCGCGCCCCGCGCGCGGCGAGCACGTCAAGCGCGGCGATCAGGTCGAATGCATCGGTGGCGTCCGTTCTACCCGCACGATGGAAGGCATCGACGGCAATCACCTTCGCGCGCGGCGCGATGCCGACGACGCGTGATCCGGGTCGGCCAACGAGCACGCTGACAACGCCGGTGCCGTGCGCAGGGTCCGAAGGGCGGCGGTCCGCTCGCCGCACGGTTTCAAGCTCGATCTCAGCTCCGGCAAGTATGGGATGTGACAAGTCAACGCCGGTGTCGATGACGCCGATGGGAACCGGTCGGGCGCATTCCAGGTATGCTGGCGTCCAGCCG
>NZ_JADZBI010000183.1 GCF_020852195.1 Hyphomicrobium sp.
CATCGTCCGCCGCGTCATGGCCTAGGTCCCTCCGGGGGCGAGTGCGGCATCCTGAGACGCGGGTGAACCGTCCGGCGGCGAGGCCGCCGCCGGGGCAGCCGTGCGCTGCCCTCGCGGGATCTTCGCAGCCCCTGAGATGATGGTCGCGATCTTGGCCGCACGCTCGGGGTCCATCTCGCCCATGATCTGGCTTGCCACTTTCGTCTCGAGCTTCATCACCACGGCAGCAGCCATCTCCTCGTCGAGCGTCGCGAGTTGCACCGCCGCCGCATCGGCCCTCATACGCGAATAGAACCCCACCAGCTTTTCGTGAGCCTTGCGTGAGAAGTCGTCGCGCCGCTCGAGCCAGTGTTTGTATTCCTGGGTCTTGGCTTCAAGTTGCCGAGCCTTCTTGTCGAGCTCGGCTTCCATGTCCTGGATTTTCTTGGCCTGCCAGGCAAAACGCGCATCCGCCGCGCTGTCGGCCGTGTTGAAGCAATACTGCTGGGCTGCACTGGCATCGGGCGGAAGGGCGTCGAGCGGCCCCGGCTTCTTGAACAGCGGCCCCTCCGCGGCGCCGTCCATCACGGCGGCTGATTCGCGGGCCGGTGTCTCGGCTTCCACGGCATCTCCGGTCCCGTTCGCGCCAGCAGCTGCAACAGCCTGACGCGGCGTTGGCCTCACGGGCGTCAGGGCATCACGCGCCTCCGTCCCACGGTTCGCACCCTGGGCCGGCGGCCGTCCAGCGGAACCCGGTAACGCCCCGGTCACAATCGGCGACCAGGCACCCTGCGGCAGGGGATTGCGCGGTGCCGGAGCGGCGCGCGGCGACGGAAAATAGCGAGGATCGATTCGCGTTGCCTCGCGGTTGAGAGCACCGGGCAGGCTTCCGTCCGGGGTCGTTGCGATGGTCGGAGTCCAGCTCTGCTGCGCCGATGTCGGCGAGATCAGGTGCAGAATGGCGAGCACGAGCGCCAGCACGGTCATGCGGAACAGCCGCGTAAAGCGCCTGACGTGCTTCCGGAAACGGCCGTCTCGCATCGTCATTGCACGACCAGCTCCGCCTGCAGGGCTCCCGAGGTCTTGATCGCCTGCAGGATGGCGATGATGCCTGTCGGCTTGAGGCCCATCATGTTGAGACCGCGCACCAACGTCTCGAGGTTCGTGCCGCCCAGCATGGCGAGATTGGCGCCTTCCTGGTTGACCGAGACGAAGGTTTCCGGAACCACCACCGTCTCGCCGTCGGAGAACGGCTCCGGCTGCGAGACGTTCGCACCTTCCGTGATGCGCACCGTGAGGCTGCCGTGCGAGACCGCCACCGTCGCGATCTGCACATCGCGGCCGATCACCACCGTGCCGGTCCGCTCGTCGATCACCACCCGGGCTGGCCCGTCGGCTTCCGTGATGAGATCTCCGACCTCGGCCAGGAAACGGGCGGCGCTGATGTTGTAGGGGCGTTGCAGCGATACGCTGCGCAGATCCTGCTCGCGCGCGACGCGCTGGCCGTACCTCTCGGCCGCAAAGGCGTTGATGGTGTCGGTGATGCGCACCGCCGTCGTAAAATCCGGGTTGCGCAGCTCGAGGACGAGCGTCCCCTCGTCGTCGAGCGCTCCCGCAACCTCGCGCTCCACCAGCGCGCCGTTCGGAATACGGCCCGTGGTGGGCACGTTCTGGCTGATCGATTCCGCACGGCCGGTGGCCGCAAACCCGCTCACGGCTACCGGACCCTGCGCCACAGCGTAGATCGTGGTGTCCGCGCCCGACAGCGGCGTCATGACCAGCGACCCGCCGGCGAGCGACGTCGCATCGCCAAGCGAGGAAACGGTGACATCGATGCGCGATCCCGCGCCGGCAAACGCCGGCAGGTCCGCGGTGACGAGGACGGCCGCGATGTTGCGCGTCCGCGCGTTCGCGTTGCGGATGTTGACGCCCATCTGGTCGAGCATCGACTGCAGCGACTGCTCGGTGAACGGCGCGTTGCGCAGGCTGTCGCCCGTGCCGTTGAGCCCCACCACGAGACCGTAGCCGATGAGCTGGTTGGCCCGCACGCCCTGCACGGCCGTGATGTCCTTGATGCGCACGCCCGAGCTTCCGCCGGCTCCCACCGGCAGGCTGATCAGAGTGAAAGCCAGGAAAAGCGCGAGGAAGCGGCTCATGGCACACCCACCCGCACCGTGCCGTCGGGGTGCACGCGGCCCCGGATCGTGGTCCCACTTTCGGTGTTGCGCAGGCTGATCAGGTCCCCGGCCGAGCCGGCCTGTAGCGGAACGGCAACCCCGGAGATGATGAGCCCGCCCGCCTGGAAGATGACCACGGCCGGCTGGCCCTGCTGCACGGCGAAGGGCTCGCGCACGCCGCCCGCGGAGATGGGCGTGCGGGGCAGCAGCGTCGACCGCGCCACCTTGCCGACGAGCGCCTCGCGCGTCGCCGCAATCCCCGGCGCCTCGTAGTCCCGGCCGCGAAATGCCATGTCGACGAGCATGGCCTCGGTGATCACCTCGCCGGGATAGATGGTGACGCGCGGCACCGGAAGCACGACCTCGCGCGCGGCAGCGAGTGTTGCAGGCAGCAGGACAGCAAGCAGCATAGCGCCGAGGGCCGCACGCCCCAGGGGCGCGAGCCAGCCCCGCAATCTCGTGACGGGCCACCGTCCCCGCGCCATCGCCGTCATGATCCTTCAGCCCTAACGCATGTTGTTGGCGACCGTGCCGTACATCGAATCGACCGTCTGGATGACCTTCGAGTTCATCTCGTAGGCGCGCTGCGCCGAGATGAGCTGCGTGATCTCCTTCACTGCATCAACGTTGGAGTTCTCGAGATAGCCCTGATGGATGCGGCCGAAGCCCGGATCGCCCGGCACGCCCGCCACCGGATCGCCCGACGACTCGGTCTGCTTGTAGAGGTTGCCGCCGAGCGGCTCGAGGCCGGCGTCGTTGACGAAGGTCGCGAGCGTGAGCTGGCCGAGGAGCTGCGGCTCTGTCTGGTTCGGAATCGTGACGTACACCTCGCCCGTCTCGTTGACGATGATGTCCGTCGCATCCTGCGGAACCGTCATCGCCGGCTGCACTTCATAGCCGTCGAGGGTGACGATCAGGCCTTGGTCGTTCTTGTTGAAGGCGCCATCACGCGTATAAAACGTCTCGCCCTCGGCGCCGGTGATCTGGAACCAGCCGCGCCCGTTGAGCGCCAGGTCGAGCTTGTTGGTGGTCTGCGCGAGCGAGCCCTGCTGATGCAGGTTGCGGATCGCGGCCGTGCGCACGCCGAGGCCGACATAGGCGCCTTCCGGCACGTTGGCCTGGCCCCCGCGCGCCGGCGCACCGAGTGCACGCTCCGCCTGGTAGAGCAGATCCGTAAACTCCGCCCGAGCCCGCTTGAAGCCGGTCGTGTTGATGTTCGCGATGTTGTTCGCGATCACCTCGAGATTGGTCTGCTGCGCATTCATACCCGTCGCAGCGATCGAAAGCGCTCTCATGAGCCTGAACCTGTCCTGACTAGGCCGCTAGATGGTCATGCGGCTGATTTCGAGATAGGCGGAAACGACCTTGTCGCGGATCGCGATGCCGGCCTGCAGCGTCTGCTCGGAGGCCATGACGGCCTCCACCACCTGCTGCGTCGTGGCCTGCCCGCGCACGCCGAGCACGGCGGTCTGCTCGCCCTGCTTGAGCGTGCTGATCGCTTCCAGCGTCATCCGCCCGAGCACGGTTCCGAAGTCGGTCGGCAGCGGCTCGGTCGTGACGGCGTTCGGCGTGCCGGTCACGGGCGCGGGCTGCGTGAGCCCTTGCGCGTCGTTGAGGCCGCCGAGGCCGTAAGGCGAGACCTTGCCGACGCCGTCCAGCATCATGAGCTCCTGAGCAGATCGATGGTCATGGAGGATAGCGCTCGCGCCTGCTTCACGACCTGCAGATTGGCTTCATAGGAGCGGTTCGATTCGCGCATGTCGGCGAGCTCGACCAGCATATCCACGTTGGGCAGCTTGACGTTTCCGTCCGCGTCGGCTGCCGGGTGGCTGGGATCGTATTCGACGCGATAGGGCTTCTTGTCGATATCGACGCGATCGACCTTCACGAGGTTCGCGCCCGAGACGTCGTCGAGCACCGATTCGAAGCTCACGGTCTTGCGCGTATAGGGCTGCGCGCCAGGCGTGCTGCCCGTGGTCGAGGCGTTGGCCAGGTTCTCCGACACGACGAGCATGCGCCGCGACTGCGCCTCGAGCCCCGAGGACGCCACCTGGATCGCAACCTTGATCGGATCAATCATGGCCTACCCCCGCGACGATGCCAGTAACATGCGATGGAAGGTCTTCATCACGCCGGTGTTGCGCGCGTAGGCGCCCGACACTTCGCCCGCCTTCAGCATCTGCTCTTCGAGGCTGACGCTGTTGCCGGAATGGACGACCTGCCACTTCGCGTTCTCTTCGGTCTCGGCGTTGCTGCCGGCACCGCTCGTGGGGCTCAGGTGGTTCGCCTGCGTCTTGCGCATCTCGATGCCGGTCGCATTGAGAACGGCCTCGAAGGGCTCCACGTCGAGCGCCTTGTAGCCGGGCGTATTTGCGTTCGCGACGTTCTGCGCAATCGTCGACTGGCGCACGGAGAGCCAGCGATTCTGCTGCGAGGCGAGCGAGAAGAAATTGACCGGATCCATGGAAGCGCGAGGTCCCACCTGTGCTTCCATCGGTTTTAGGTCTTTAATCTTGCCCCAAGCTTGTGATCGGCTCGCGACGAGAGAGAAAAGCTTCGCTTCCTGAAAGTGTTAACGAGCCTGCGCCGGCTCGGCGCTCAGGCAACCTGCCCGATCAGTCCGCTCGCTCCGATGCCGTTGAACAGCGCCTGCACCGCGATCGCGGCCAGGAGGATGCCGAACACGCGCATCAGCACCCGCTGCGCCGTCACGCCGAGGACGCGCGTGAGATCGTGGGCAACGAGCAACAGGACGAACGTCATGATCATGACCGTGGCGAGCGCCGCGATGGTGGCCGCAAGCTCCAGAGCATCGCCATGAGCGTTGGCGGCCAGGAGAATGCCTGCGCTCATGGCACCCGGCCCGGCCAGCAGAGGCGTCGCCAGCGGAAACACCGCGAGATCGTCCTTGCGCTGCGCCTCGGCCCCCTCTGACGGCGTGAGCTTGAAGGCGCTCGTCGGCTTGGCGAACACCATATCGATCGCGATGATGAGCAGGATGATGCCGCCTGCCGTCTGCAGCGCCGGAATGGTGACGCCGAGCTGCTTGAGCAGCGGCCCGCCGGCGAGCGTCGAGGCGACGAGGATCGAGCTTGCAATGGCGGTCGCGCGCACCGCGATTCGCCGCCGGTCGGCAGCCGACACGCCCGGCGTCAGCGTCGCGAAGATCACCGCCGCCTCGATAGGGCCGACGGTGGCGAAGAACGTGGTGAAGCTGGTGAGCGCCGCGCTCAGCATGACCTCGGCCCCGACTGCGTTTTGAGCACTCTTAGGGGACGCGCTGCCCGCCCGCTAGTCAGACTGTTAGCAGCGTCCGGTGATTGCTGCTAAGCCTATGATTCAAATAGAGAATATTGAAAATTCGGCCGGCTCGCTTTACCTTCATCCTGTCAACATTGCAATACCGGAGCCGACCTTGAGCACCGCCGACACCAACTTCGTCCGCATGCTTGCGGGCTACAGCTTGACCACCGCCGAGATCATCTACCGCCTGCCCGACCACCCGTCGCTGATGCAAAGCTACATCTGGCAGGACTACGATCTGCACCCCCGCTTTCCGAAGCTGAAGAGCTTTCTCGACTTCTGGTCACACAATCTCGAGGGCAAGCTGCATCAGGTGCTCGTCGCCCACTCCGGTCTGATCAAGCCGCGCGAGCTGCGCCTCGTCGGCGACGAGTTCAAGCTACAATAGATCGGGATCGGCTTCGAGCCCGCGGGAGCGGTTCACCCGCCCGCACGCGCGCCCTCCTCGGGCTGCCGATGGCGCTTGTGTGCGACCGGCACCAGGCGCGCATCCTCGATCGCCTCGACGAGTCGCGCGGTATTCTTGTCCGGATCCTCGGAGCCGCCCTCGAACGAGACGTAGCTGATTTCTATTCCGGCCTCGAGCGACCGCAGCACGAGCCGGAAGTAGACCGAGACGTTGAGGTGATGGAACTCCATGTCGAGCGAGATGCAAGGCGCGCACCCCCAGGGAGCATCCACCTCGCCCGAAAGCCCGAACGTGATCGTGCCGGGCTTGAAGAACATCTCCGTGGACGAGTTGACCAGATTGCGAAGATTTCCGAATTGCTCGGTCCGGATGTAAGCAATGAAATCGGCGGGATCGATGAGCCTCAGCTCCGTGGCAACATCTCTCAAGCCATCGGCCAGCGCCTTTTCACGCTCGCGCGAATAATCTTTGCCCTGCTTCAGCATATCTCGATCCTCACATGGCCCGCCGCGCCTGCCCACGCTGGGCGAGGAACAGGATGACGCCGGCGACGGCCTTGTAGAACTCCGGTGGAATCATCTTATCCACCTCCACGCTTGCGTAGAGCGAACGTGCTAGAGAACGGTCCTCGTAGACCGGTATTCCATTCTGCTCGGCAATGAAGCGGATCTTGAGCGCGATGAGGTCCTTGCCCTTGGCCACGACGACCGGCGCGCCGCCCTCCTCGCGCACGTAGCGGAGCGCCACGGAGTAGTGAGTCGGGTTGGCGATAATCAGCGTCGCCCGTGGCACCGAGGCGATCATGCGCCGGCGTGCGCGATCTCTCTGCAGCGACCTCAAGCGCATCTTGATCAGGGGATCGCCTTCGACCTGCTTATGCTCATCCTTGACCTCCTGCCGCGTCATGCGGAGATCGCGGCGCCATGAGAACCGGCTCCAGGCAAGGTCTGCCGCGACAAGCACCGCCGTGGCGGCAGCCACCGCCGACAGGAAGCGCACGCTGAGATCCTGCATCAGCTTCGGCGTGGCCGTGGGCTCCATGAAGAGCGCATTGAAGATGTCGACATACGAGCTTTTGAGCGCGATGTAGCCGCCGAGCGCCACGATCGAGAGCTTGAACAGGCTCTTCAGGAACTCGACCTGACCCTTGAGACCGAAGATGCGGCTCCATCCCTTGATGATCGAGATGCGTTCAAGCTTGGGCTCGATCCGGTCGAAGACGAAACGCGGCTGGTTCTGGAACACCGAGCCCGCGACGCCCGCCATCGCCAGCACGATGATGATCGGGCCAACCACCTTTGCTCCCTCGAGCACGGCAACCATCAGGATCGCCGATGCATCGGCGCCATTGGAGATCAGGAAGCTCTCCGGCCGATCGATGAAGGTGGCCAGCGCGGACTTGAGCTTGATGACGTTATCGGAGAGAAGGAAGACGACCGCGATCAGAATTGCGAGCATCGAGGCAAGCGTCGTGGCCTCGCGCGAATGCGGGACCTGACCCTTGTCGAGCGAGTCCCGTATCTTCTTCTCTGTTGCCTCTTCTGTTTTACTCTCTTTGTCTGGCTGTTCTGCCATAGAGACGAGACCTGCTCAGAAGAGGCAAACGAAAACGCCCGCCGATGCGTTGCGCCCGGCGCCGGCTTCCCTCACGCCACGCGCGTGGGCGCCGTCGCGCCAAGAACCTCGGTCAGCGAGACGCCAAAGCGCGAGTTGTCCTCGTCCAGAACGACGACCTCACCGCGCGCGATGACGCGCCCGTTGACGACCACATCCACCGGCTCGCCGACCTTGCGGTCGAGAGGCACCACGGCGCCGCGCCCAAGCTTCAGCACGCTCGCCACGGGCATGCTGGCCGAGCCGAGCACGACTTTCACCGAGACCGGGATCTGCAAAACCGTCTCGAGATGACGCGGCTTCTGCCCGGCGCCGGCCTTCGGCGCAACCTCGGCGGGCGCCTCCGCTTGCGCGGGATCGACGAGCGTCTGGAGCTCGTCTGCGGCGGGGCGGATGTCTTCCTGGCTCATCGCGATTGACCTGAGTTGAGTTCGATTTCCCTGCGTCGGTACGCGGCCTTGCTACGCGGCCTTCTTCGCCTCGCCTCCGCCTCCTCCCAGCGTCTCGGCTTCCACCTCGTCGATCGTCGGACGCTCGTAGGCCGAGATGGTCTTGCGGCCGTACTCGACCGCGACCTGCGGCATGGCGCCGTTCATGAACGCGAGCAGCGTCTGCTTGGTGACGATGTAGAGCCGCATCTGCTTCTCGCGGCCGGACTTCACCTTGGTGGCGAGGGGTGAAAAGACGCCGTAGGAGAAGAAGATGCCGGCAAACGTGCCGACGAGGGCCGCTCCGATCAGGTGGCCGAGCACTTCTGGCGGCTCGGTGATGGCGCCCATGGCCTTCACCACGCCGAGCACGGCGGCGATGATGCCGATGGCCGGCAGTCCGTCCGCCACATTGGAGAGGGCTTGGTACGCCTTGAGCCTGTCGTTGCGCAGCGTCTGGATCTCCTCGTCCATCAGCGCCTCGACCTCGTGCGTGCGCGCGTTTCCAATGATGATAAGGCGGCAGTAGTCGCAGATGAACGTGGTGAGATCCTTGTTCTTGAGCACCGAGGCGAACTTCTGGAAGATCGGCGACTCCTCGGGCATGTCGATGTGCTTTTCGACCTCGTTGCGCGGCTTGCTCCTGAGCTCGCGCATGAGTGAGTAGAGCAGCCCCATGATGTCCAGATACTGACGCCCCGACGGTGCCGCGTTGCCGAACGCCTCGCCGAGGCCCTTGCCGGTGTCCTTGATCACCTTCATGGGGTTGGCGACGATGAACGTGCCGAGCGAGGTGCCGAGGATGATGACGAACTCCCACGGCTGCCACAGAACCTCGACATGCCCGCCCATGGCCATGAAGCCACCGAGCATGCAACCGAGCATGACGACAAGGCCGAGGATGATCGTCACGAGCCCACCTCGCGTTAAGGGTTGTCACCGCATTTCTAGCTGTGACCTCCTTGCGCGAGCCTGATCAGCGGCTACTCACGTGAGCAAACACCTCGTTGCATCTTCAAATCCGCGCGTGGCTGTTGCCCGGTTGCAGAACGAAGTGGCGTCAGCCTGAGGCAAGCCGGTCTCTGCAGACTGGCCTGCTGATACCCGCGGAGTCTTCCGATGCAACCAAGCCTTTACGTCTCGCTCTCCGGCCAGATGGCGTTGATGCGGCGCATGGAGACGGTGGCCCACAACGTGGCAAACGTGACCACCGCCGGCTTCCGCGCCGAGGAGATCAAGTTCGACGAGCTTCTCTCGCAGAAGACCGACGCGCCGACCGCCTTCGTGTCGGCCGGAAGCACGTACATCTCGCGCAAGGCCGGAGAGATCACACGCACGGAGAACCCGCTGGACGTGGCCGTGACCGGCGACGCGTGGCTCGCCTTCCAGGGCCCGAACGGTGCCGTCTACACGCGCGACGGCCGCATGACCATGACCCCCGAAGGCGAGCTCAGGACCCTCAACGGCCATCCCGTTCTCGATGTCGGCGGCGCGCCGATCCAGCTCAACCCGAACGGCGGCGCCCCGGCCATCGCCAGCGACGGCACCATAACGCAGGGCCAGCAGCAGATGGGCGCCCTGGGGCTGTTCACGATCCCCGAGCAGGCGAACCTCATGCGCTTCGAGAACTCGGGCGTCCTCCCCGACATGCCGGCGGAACCGGCGCTCGACTTCAACCGAGTGGGGATCCGTCAAGGGTTCATTGAGCAAGCCAACGTCAATCCGGTCTCCGAGATTTCGCGGCTGATCCAGATCCAGCGCTCGTTCGACTCGATCAGCAACGCCATGAACCGGTCCGAGGACACGCTCTCCTCGGCCGTGCGCACGCTGGGCGAGACGGGCGGAAGCTGACGCCACTCCGGTCGCACTGAGGACATGCGATGAGCGAGGCAATCTCCGAGGCCGAACCGAGGCCGTGTTCGCCGGCAAGCCGGCCGCCGACGGCGCTCGACCTCCTGGAGCAGCGCATCGCCCACGCCAAGACCGCACTCCCTTTCACGCGCATCGGCGGCACCGTTACCCACGTCACGCCCGCCTACGTGCAGGTGTCTGGCCTCTCCCGCCATCTGAAGCTTGGCGACTGCATTGCCTTCGGCAGCGCATCGGTGCCTCCGCTCGGCGAGGTGGTGCGCATCGACGAGGACGGCGCCACCATCAAGCCGTTCGACAACAATCTCAAGATCGGACCCGGCGAGATCGCGTGGCTGCACGGCGACCAGAGCCTGCGTCCCGACATCTCCTGGAAAGGCCGCGTCCTCAACGCACTCGGCATTGCCATCGACGGCCAGGGCCAGCTGCGCGAAGGCCCACGCGTCTACGCCTTCGACGCCGAGCCGCCCGCCGCCATGCGCCGCGAGCGCGTGCGCGCCCCGCTGAAATCGGGCGTGCGCGTTATGGACCTGTTCACGCCTCTCTGCGCCGGCCAGCGCATCGGCATCTTCGCGGGCTCCGGCGTCGGCAAATCGACACTTTTGTCGATGCTGGCCCGCTCGAACGGCTTCGACACCGTGGTCTTGGCGCTTGTCGGCGAGCGCGGACGTGAGGTGCGCGAGTTCCTCGAGGATGCCCTGGCCCAGAACCGCAGCCGCGCCGTCACCGTCGTCTCCACGGGCGACGAAAGCCCGATGATGCGACGCCTTGCGCCTAAGACCGCTCTCGCCATCGCCGAGTTCTTCCGCGACGCGGGCGACAGCGTCCTCCTCATCGTCGACTCGGTCACCCGCTTCGCCCACGCCACGCGCGAGGTTTCGCTGGCAGCCGGCGAAGCACCCGTCGCACGCGGCTACACGCCCTCCGTCTTCAGCGAGCTTCCCAAGCTCCTCGAGCGAGCCGGCCCCGGCGCCGAGGGCACCGGCTCGATCACCGGCGTCTTCTCCGTTCTCGTCGACGGCGACGACCACAACGATCCGATCGCCGACTCAATCCGTGGCACGCTCGACGGCCACATCGTCCTCGACCGCAAGATCGCCGACCAGGGCCGCTACCCCGCCGTCAACGTACTGACGTCGGTATCACGCCTCGCCAACACCGTATGGTCCGCCGAGCAACGCAAGCTCGTCATGATGCTGCGCGCCATGATCTCGCACTTCGAGGATACGCGCGATCTTCGCCTCATGGGTGGCTATCAGAAGGGCGCCGACGCCGAGCTCGACAGGGCGATCGACATCGTGCCGAAGCTCTACGACGTGATGAAGCAGACGCTCTCTGACCCGCCGAGCAGCGACCCCTTCCAGGAGATCGCCCGAGCCCTGACCGAGACGAAGGACGAAGGCCAGCAGCCCCCGCCCCAGCAGCGCTAGAGCCTCACGAGCGCGACGCCCCGCGCAGATCCTTCTTGGGGATGTAGGAGAGCTGGTCGATCAGCACATCCTGCACGATCTCGATGCCGAGCCGCTTGTTCACATTCTCGCCCAGCTTCTTGGCGAGCAGCGGCAGGTCCTGCTTCTTCATGTTCTGAAAGTTGACCTGCTCCCCGGCGTAGATGGTCTTGAACGCCTCGTCGAGAACGTAGATCTCCGGGTTGACCTGCATCTTCTTGAGCGCGTCCGCATCGACCGTGAACACGAACTGCGCCACCATGTATCCCTGGATCGTGCCCGCGCCGATGATCGGCACGTTGATGGCCTTGGTGCGGAACTCTTCGATCTTCGTCTCGGCCTCGCTCGTCTTCGCCGGATCACTGAGCTTCTTCCATTCAAGCATGCCGAAGGCGGCACCGAGCGACACGATGGACGCCCAGATGCCGACAAGCAGGAGCTTCATCATGGGCGCCTGCCCGCGGACGAGATCGACTGCGTGTACGTGCCGTCAGATTCGGCATGCCGAATGGCATCCGAGAGCGAGGTCGAGATCTCGCGCACGGCCTCGAGATGCACCTTGAGCGCCGCCTGGTTGACGGCAAGCTTGACCTTGAGCGCTCCGACACGGGCCGCAAGCGCCGGATCTGGGCTGGTTCCCTGAACATGACGCAGCGAGCGCGTAAGCTCCAGCAGCGCCTGGCTTTTACGATCGTTGAAGTCTTTGAGATTGATCGCTTTCCGCGTCCTGAGTGCCAGCGTCTCCTGATCGACGATCTCCTCCAGCCGCTGGATGGAGATCTCCAGCATCGGAACCACCGGTCCCCGCGAGGCGGACGCGGCGCTGTCGGACCGCGGCGGAGCGGACATCGTGGGTGAGGGCGACTGCGGGGGGTACATGGCTTACTCTCCGGATACGGGGTTGACGTCGAGTTGCGCTGCGACGCCGTCCAAGCTTAAAGTGCGGCCCATGAGATCGAGCGGGTTGAACCCGCCTGACCGCGCGACCGGCGCCGCATAGCCAGCCCGCACTGTATCGGCGATCCCGATGCTGCCGCGCGCGGCCACCTGCTCGGCGACCTTCTCCGCGAGCATCGACTTCCAGAAATCGCCGGAGATCCCTGACCCGAACACGCTCTCCTGTGTTTCCGGCATCATCTCCTGGATGAACGTCTGCAGCACGAAGGCTTCGAACTTCTGCGCTGCGTCGGCGTTCTTATGCCCATGTGGCGCGCGCACGGCGACCTCGGACGCGCGGTCGGCCTGCGCCTCGCCGATGGGACGGATTGTGAGCTCTGTGGGCAAGACCGGCCCCTCCCGAGGGAGTCCTCTACGTTCGATGTATGACTCACCGGTCTTGCTCGGAGCTTGCGCTGCGTCGCGCGAAGCCGGCCTCCAGCAGTCGCTCGAGCTCGCGGCGCTCGTCATCACGGGCGAGCTCGCGCGCAAGCTCTTCCGCGAGCCGCTCCGAGTTGCGCATGCGTCCTCCGTGCTCGACGAGAACGCGGGCCTGCGCCTCGATCTCGGGCGCGAGCCGGCGCTCCTCCTGCTGCAGCGACTTGATCCGGCGTACCGTCATGTCCAGGAACAGGCCGTGCAGGGCACCGTCATTGGACAGTGCCTCCGTCAGCGCCTGCTGCTCGCTCTGGCAACGGGCGGCCTGCTGCTTGAGGCGTGCGAACTTGAGCTCCTCCACATTGTGGAGATGCCGTTGCACTTCGAGGATGCGCTTGAGGCTACGGGCACGGTCGCGCATGGAGGATCACCCGTTGGCAAGGAAGGACTGGAATCCCGAGACGAACAGCGTCAACGCCTCGCTGAAGGTGAAATAGAGGAGCAACAGTCCCCCCGCCATGACGAACGGCGCTGAGATGAAGTAGACGGGAATGACCGGCGTCAGCTTGTTCATGATACCGAACAGAAAGTTGATGATCAGCGAATAGGCGAGGAACGGCGCCAGAAGCTGCGCGATGAGCAGGAACGAGTCCGATGCCGCGTCCGTCACCTTTGCGAGCCCGAACTGCGGATTATAGAGGTCCGTGACCGACATCACCGAGTACGACGCGATGAGCGCCCGCATCACCTCCACGTGCAGCCCCAGCGTGAACAGGAGCACGGTCGCCGTCAGCGTGAGCAGCGTCGCAATCGCGGGCGCGGGCTCACTCTCCTCGATCGGCGAATCCGGGGTGCCGGGATAGCCGATCAGCATCGTCGCCGCGGTGCCCATGAACTGCAGCGCCAGGAAGAAAAGCCGCGCCATGACTCCGATCATGGCACCGATAAGCGTCTCGGAGGCGATGAGCTGCACCACGGTCGGCACCGTCGCCTTCGAGAGATCGCCCTCCACGATGGGAACGATCAGCGGAGCCAGCGCAAGCGTGATGGCGACCGCGAGAAAGAGGCGCACCTGCATCGGGATGCGCTGGCTGCCAAACCCCGGCATCAGCATCAGGCAGCCGCCGATGCGGCAGAACACGAGGAAGGTCAGGAGGACCATTCCCGGTGTGATGGGCGTCACGAGATCGTCCCCATCGCCTTGACCTGCACACCGCGCGCAATCTCGAGGTGCGAGAGCACGGGCAGCGTCGGGAACAGGCGCTCCGTCACCATGCGCACGTACGGCCGCGCATCCGGCGCCGACACGAGCACGAACTGATGACCCTGATCCAGAAGACCGCGGATGACCTTCGAGGCCTCGGCCCCGAACTGCTCGATCAATCTCGGATCGATGTCGAACTCCACCACCTCGCCCTTGGCGTCGCGCTTGAGGCTCTGATGGAACGCGAGATCCCAGCGATTGCCGAGCCGCAGCACCTTGAGCACGCCGGCATCCGCGAGGTCGCCGCAGATCTGCTGCGCCATGCGCACGCGCACATGCTCCGCGAGCTGCTCGGCGCGGCGCACGTGCGGTACGATCTCCGCGATACTCTCCAGGATGAGGTGCAGGTTGCGGATCGAGATCCGCTCCGCGAGCAGAAGTTTAAGCACCGCCTGCAGCCCCGAGTAGGAGAGCTGCGAGGGGATGATCTCCTCGACCAGGCGCTTGTACTCGGGCTCCAGTCGCTCGATGAGCGAGCGCATGTCTTTGTAGGACAGAAGCTGAGACAGGTTCCCGCGGATCACCTCGCGCAGATGCGTCAGCATCACCGACATCGGATCCACGGGGTTGAAGCCCTCCCGCTTCACCGTGGTGGCGAACATCTCCGACACCCAGAGCGCCTTCATGCCGAACGCGGGCTCCCGCGCCTCGTCGCCGGGCACATCCGGCACCGGCCCGTCGCCGGTGATGACCAGCACGTCGCCGATGCGCAGCTCCTCGGACGCCACCACCGTGCCGTGGATCTTGATCTGATAGATCTTGCCCGGAATGGCGAGGTCGTCCGAGATGCGGATCTCCGGCACCACGAAACCGTACTGCTTGGCGAAGGCCCTCCGCATCCGCCCCACGCGGTGCCCAAGCTCGCCCTGCGAGGCGAGCAGCGCCGTCGAGAGCTGCTTGCCGAGCGCGATCTCGATCTCCGCCGTCTTGAGCTGCTCCTTGACCGACTGCCGCGCCTCCTCCTGCGACAGGCGCTCGGCCTCCTGCTTGACGGCCTCCTCCGCCGCCTTGGCCTCGGCGATCTTCTTCGGGATCGAGATCGCGACGAAGAAGAAGCCTCCGGAGAGGATCGCGAACGGCAGGAACGGCAGGCCCGGCGCCAAGGCGAGCGCCATCAGCACCGCACCCGCGACGCCAAGCGCGCGCGGATAGTTGCCGAGCTGGGAGAACACCGTCATCTCGGCCGATCCGCGCGTCCCGCCCTTGGAGACCAGGAGGCCGGCGGCCAGCGAGATGATCAGCGCCGGGATCTGCGTGACGAGACCGTCGCCCACCGACAGCCGCACGAACACGTCGGCTGCATGGGCAAGGTCCATCTCATGGCGCGTCACGCCGATGATGATGCCGCCGAAGATATTGACGGCCGTAATGATCAGGCCGGCGATAGCGTCGCCGCGCACGAACTTCGAGGCACCGTCCATGGAGCCGAAGAAGGAGCTTTCCTCCTCGAGCTCGCGCCGGCGCCGCATGGCCTCCTTCTCATCGATGTTGCCAGCATTGAGGTCGGCATCGATGGCCATCTGCTTGCCGGGGATCGCATCGAGCGTGAACCTTGCGCCCACTTCCGCGATGCGCGTCGCGCCCTTCGTGATGACGAGGAAGTTGACCGTGATCAGGATCACGAACACGACGACGCCGATCACGAAATCGCCGCCCATGACGAAGTTGGCAAAGCCCGCGATGACGTGCCCCGCCGCCGTATGCCCTTCCGCGCCGTTGGACAGAATGAGCCGCGTCGTCGCCACGTTGAGCGACAACCTGAGCATGGTCGCGATCAGGAGCACGGTCGGGAAGGCCGAGAACTCGAGCGGCCGGTGGATCCAGAGCGACACCATGAGGATGAGCACGGCGAAGGCGATCGAGAACGCTAGGCCGACGTCGATCATGATGGCCGGCAACGGCAGGAACAGCACCGTCAGGATGACGACGATGCCGATCGCAAAGCCGATGTCGCGTGTGCTGGTCTGTGCCGCTACGCCTTGAACGGCAACGCTCGTGGCCATACCACCTCCCGGGCCCGATACCCCCGGCAGGAGTTTCAACCATAAACCTTGTGCGAAGGTCTCCGCCAGCCGCCCGAGCCCCCAAAAAAAGCAGCAGCCGGGAGGATTTAGCGATGTCCGGATCAGAAGCCGTTCGGGATGCGTGCGTAGGTCTGCTCGGCGAACGAAAAGATCACCGCGCCCACGAACGGGGCCGAGAACGCGAGGACGACCAGAATGGCGATGATCTTGGGAACGAACGTGAGCGTGATCTCCTGCACCTGCGTCAGGGCCTGAAGCAGGGCGATCAGGATGCCGACCAGCATGGCGGCGATGACGCCCGGCGATGCGGCAATCACCACGGTCCAGATCGCGGCCTGTCCGATGTCGAGTGCGTCGGCTGGGTTCATGTTTCCGTATCCCCGCTTTCGCCTCCCGTATCCCCGCTTCCCGCCGGAGGGGTCGCCGAGATCTTGACACCGGCATCGAGCAGAAGCTCCTTGCCGGAATCGAGCGCAACCACGGTGCCATTGGAGTAGATGTGCACCTCCTTCACCTGACCGCTGATCTTGCCGTCCATCGAGGTCACATACTTGCCGATCAGGCCGTCGACCTGGGTCAGCGCCTGCGAGATGAGAAGCGCATCGAGCTTGCTGTTCGTCTTGATGGCCTGCTCGACGTTGGAAAACGAGGCGAGCTGAGCCACGAACTGCGTGGCATCCATCGGGTTGGTCGGATCCTGATACTGCATCTGCGCCGTGAGCAGCTTCAGGAACGAATCGTAGTTGAGCGATGCGCTCTGCGACGTCGAAGTGCTGGACTGCTGGGTGCTGGTGCTCGAGCCGACTGCTGCCACGGTCATTGGCCCACCCCCACGACCCTGAGCTCGGACGACCGCGTCCCGCCGAGAATGGCGTCCTCGACCGGGATCAACGTGCGCAGCGTCTTGAGCGCCGCGAAGGGGCTGCCTTCTGCGACCTGCTGGCGGATCGTCTCGAGCCCGGCCAGCACGGCCGCGTTCGTTAAGGTCTCGCAGAGGAGTTGCATGGTCTCGAGATAGACGCCGCCCGCCCTCTCGAGGCCGCGAGGCTCCATGACCATCGTCTGCAGGATGTAGTAGAGCTGCCGCAACGGAGTGCTGGTCTGCTGGGCGTGCATGATCTCATGCTCGACCAGATACGGCACGTCGTTGAGGATCTCGAGCGAGGAGCGGCCGTTCGATTTCAGCACCGCCCCGTTGATGAAGATGCGCTCGCCTGCTCGAAGCGTCACGCGCGTTGTCGTGGTGCTCATCCCAATCCCTCTGAAATCGTTCGCGACACATCGATCAACGCGGTGAAATTCTTCGATCGGCCTTGCCGGATCTCTTCCGTCTCGCGCATCACCCACAGGCCGATCGATACGAGATCGGCCCTGAGCTTCGGCGGCAGGCCGTTCTCGGATTTGGCCAGGTCCTCGATGAAGACGCCCCACAGCCGGCGCACGAAGAAGATCGCCTCGATGGCCTCGCGCGACTGCGGCCCCTTGTTCTCGGCCTCCTGCAGGAGGGCGATCGACCGCTCGAGTGCGGTGCGCTCCTGCGCCCGCGCCTCCTTGGGCGATTCGTCGAGAACCTCGTCGTAGTAGAACTTGTACATGGAGTTCCCCAGGTCTCCCGGCGCCCCCCGCGCCTTAGATGTGATTGAGCAGGCTCAGGTTCTGCAAACGTGCGGTCAGTGCGTACGCGGTTTCGATCTGCGTCAGAAGAGAGTTGACCTTGACGGTCGCCTCGTAGGTGTCGACGCCTTCGAGCTGCAGGATGTGCTCGTTCAGCAGCGATTTCTGGATGTCGATGCGTTCGTTCGCCGCCGCGATGCGCTCTTCCGCGGTGCCGAGCCCGGCGCGAAGCTGCGTCAGGTCCGCGACGGCTTGGCCGACGACCTCGATCGCCTTGTTGATGACAGCCAAGTAGGCCTCGGAGTTGAGGTCCTCGAGGCCGATGTCGGCGATCATGGTGTAGGCTTGCGCGATGGCGCGGAACGGCCCCTCGTTAGCGTTGGTCGACGTGTCGATGCGCTCGTTGGTCGAGATACGGCTCGAGATGTTCTGATCCGACGCGGACGACCACGTCGTCGTCCAGTTCGCGTCATTGAACAGGTCCGCGAAGGCCCCGTTCAGGAAAGCTTCCATATCACTGCCGGAGATGTTCTCGACACCAGGCGCCGACTGCGCCATTCCGAACTCGGTCGTGAAGGCGGCAGCCATCGCCGATTGCGCGGGCGATGGCGACGTGCCGAAATACTCGGTGACCGGCTTCACGTCGGTGTTGACGCCGGCAAAGATGTGCACGCCGTTCACCGTCGTGTTCATGGCGGCGGCGAACGATGTTAGCTTGTTCTTTGCATCCGTAATCGCGACGCCAGCGCTCGAGGGCGCCGAGCGCGCCGCCATCAGCGTGGTGAGAAACTCCTGCGCCGCCGACCCCAGTCCATCGAGCACCGTCTGCGACAGCTCGAGCCGCGAGGACGCAACGGTGTTCGTGTCCTTGAAGGTCTGCAGCCTGGCGTAGTCCTGCCGCAGCGACACGGTACGCTGCGTGAGGTAGCCGAGCGTCATACCCACGTCGGCAAACCGCCCGGTATTGGCCTCCTTCTGCGCCTCGACCAGCTTGGCCTGAAGGCTGACACGCGAATTGCGCGTGGCGTTGACGATGGCTACGGTTGAGATATTTGTTGTTTTCATCGCCGTTACCTGATCGCACCAAGCAACGCGTTGTACATGTTGTCGATGACACCGATCAGCTTCGACGATGTCGCGAAGGACCGCTCGAGCTCGAGCATCAGCGATAGCTCCTCGTCGAGGTTGACGCCCGTTGCACTCGTGAACGCCTCGTAGGAGCGATCGAAGAGAGTGGACTGGTAGGTATAATTGTCCTCGGCGACCTTCCGCTGCTCCTGCAGCCACCCGACCGAGATCGCGGAAAAGTTGGCAAGCGTGCCGCCCGCGAGCTTGGTCTCGGGGGCGAACGTATAACTTGTGCCCATCTTCTCGATCAGCTCGTCGATGCGATCCGTGAAGCTTGCGGTGCCGTCCGTATTCGAGACATAGCCCGCGCCGTTGATGCCGCCGTCCCGCAGCAGATTGGCGTTGCCGCCCTGGTCCGGATCCACCGAAGGATGAACCGTGATGCGGCTTGCGAGGCCGCTGACGAGCGAGGTCGGGATGACCGCCGAACCGTTATTGGTGAACAGACCGGCTAGGTCCGGAGGCGTTCCGTTCGTTTCCGAGAACGTCGTGATGAGCGCCCGCGCGATCTCGTCGAGTTGCGCCTCGTAGGTGAGCGAGATGTCGTCGCGCGCCTGCACGAGCCCCACGATCCGGCCCGACTGCAACGGCATGGTGGCGCCCGCACCCGTGACTTGCACGCCGTCGATGTACACGGCGTTGCCTGCAACGCCCGGCGTGGCATTGAGCGTGCGCGTAAACGAGATGTTGCGCGGCGAGCGGTCGAACAGCGTCACGCCGCTGTCCGTATAGATCGCCATATCGTTGTTTTCGCGCGAGACCGTGCGGATGCCGATCTCGTTCGAGATGCTGGCCAGGATCTGGTCGCGTTGATCGAGATAGTCGGTGACGTCGCGCCCTGTGATCGTCCCCTTGACGATCTCCTCGTTCACGCTCTGGAACTGCTGCAGCAACGAGTTCACTCGGTCGACCGAGGCCTGGATTCCCGTATCCGCCTCGTTGCGAACCGATTGCACGGTGGCCGCCGCGCTGTTGAGACCGGTCGCCAGATTGCGCGCCGAGCGGACGGCCGCCTCCGCCGCCAGCTGGCTGTGCGGCTGGGCGGAGAAGCTCTGCAAGGAGCTCAGGAGCTTGTTGATCAGCGCCGCGGGCGACGAATCGAGCTCGACGTCATTGATGGTGCCATTGAGGATGTCGAGCGAGTCGGCAACCGCTCCGTACATGGCCGATTGCGAGCTCGACGCAAGTATCTTGCGGAAGAGAACCGGCTCCTCGGCCCGCACCACCGATGCGACGCGAACGCCGGAGCCGGGCATGGTGACGAGCTCGACCGACTTGCGCGTGTAATACGGCTTGTCGGCGTTGGCCATATTGCGCGAGATGACCGACGTCCGCTCGCTCGATGCGAAGAGGGACGAGTTCGCGGTGGACAAACTTGCCGAAAGGCTCATCGCGCGTCATCCCTCTGGACCCCCAGGCGCGTCAGCGCTTGAGGTTGACGAGGACCTCCATCAGCTCGCCGCCGGTCTGGAACACCTTGGAGTTGGCCGTGAACGCGAACTGGGATTCGATCATCGTCGTAAGCTCGGTGGCCGTGTCCACGGTCGACTTCTCGAGCGCCGACGACCGGATGGTCCCGAACATGGTCGTGCCAGGAAAGCCGACCTGAAGATTGCCGGACGTTGCGCTGATCGAGTAGACGTTGCCCGCTTCGGGCGTCAGGTTGTCAGGGCTCGGCACGGTGGCCAGCGGAATCTGGTAGATGCCGACGCGCGCACCGTTGCCGTAGACGGCATAGAGCATGCCGTCGGAGGCGAACTCGACGCCCTCGACCGAGCTCGGCTTGTTGCCGTTGATGGTCGGCATCAGAACCTGGAAGCTTTCTGCGAGCTCGCTCGACTTCGAGACGTCGAGGGTCAGCGCCTGGCCGTTCGGAACCGGAATGGAGATGACAAGACCCGCGGGATTGGTCGGCGCAACAGACGAGATCTGGCCGGTACCGGCATCGAACGTCAGCGTCGTCGACGAGAGCGGCGAAGATCCCGCCGTGCCATAGGGGAACGGTGACGTCGAGGACGCCGCGTCGGCAGCGTTGAACACGTCCACCTGCCAGGTGTTGGTGCCCGTCTTCGTATAGTAGACGTCGAGTGTGATCTCGCGTCCGACGTTGTCGATCGCGGTGATCGACGTCTTCGCCGTATAGGCAGAGGTCGCGATGTTGTCCGACGGCCGGTTGCCCGAGGCCACGGCGGAGGCGCTGACCGGCACGTTGGCATGGAAGGTGCCGATGGTGGATGGCGTCGCCTCGAGCGACATGGTCGCGATGTTGACCTCCGCCAGCCCCGCCGTGCCGTTAGACGAGGCCGCAGCCGATCCGTTTACGATCGGATAGCCGAGAAGCTTGAAGCCGGCCGCGTTGACGAGATAGCCCTGGTCGTCCTTCACGAACGAGCCGGCACGCGTGAGGTAGGTCGAATCGCTACCGTCGGAAACCAGGAAGAACCCCTGACCGCTGACGGCGAGGTCCGTCGCCGAAGTCGTGTAGTCGAAGCCGCCCTGCTCCGAGATGCCGTACCGGATCGTCGTGTCGACGCTGCCCGGAACATAGCTCCCCGAGCCGGATTCGAGCACCACCGTCGAGAATGCGGTGAAGGCACGCTTGTAGCCATGCGTACTGGCGTTGGCGATGTTGTCGGAAACGGTCCCGAGGCGGCTTGACTGGGCTGCCATGCCGGACGCGCTCGTCCGCATCATGCCGGAAATGCTCATACGACGGGATCCTTTGCGAAAAGCTCTGACCGTCCGAGTAGAGCATCCGCATCTTGTGTGAAGCTGGATTGAGCACAAGCTTCGCCCGTCTTCTCAGGCGCATCGACCACCAGCCGGTACCCGAGATAGCGCTTCGAATCGATCGGGTCGTACCCAAGCCGATGGCGCAGGCGCTTCCTGAGCTTGCTGATGTGGCTCTCGACGACGTTCTCGTCGATGTCCTCGCTGAAGAGCCCATACACCGAGTTGAAGATCTGCGTCTTGTTGATCCGGCAACCGCGGTTGCTGACGAGGTATTCGAGAATGCGCCGCTCGCGCCTCGGAAGCTGCAGCACCTCGCCCTTCACCTCCGGGTCGCGCCCGTCGAAGAAGACGCGCATCTCGCCGACGTCCGTATAGTCCGGCGCGCCGGTCGCGCGGCGCCGGATGGCCTTGACGCGGGCGATGATCTCACGCACGTGGATCGGCTTCCTGACCACGTCGTCGACACCGGCTGCGAAGAGATCGAGCGTCTCCTCGAGCGACCGGTTCTCGTTCATGGCGATGACGGCCGCCGTTGTCGAGCGGCGGCGTATGATCTTCGCGAGCGCGGCGCGATTGCCGCAATCGCCGAGAAGGAACGCCTCGACGGACCTAATGTCCTGCTCCGAGACGGCGCTGACCCAGCTCTCGAACTCCCCCGGCGCCAGCCCGCACGCGGAGATTCCCTCCCTATCGAACCAGGAAGCATACCCTTCCGTAACGGTCGTCCGCTCGTCCACGACGACGATCATGTGATATTCCCCCGCCCATCGGCACCCCCGAATCACAAACGCAACCCCACCTAACCGGGATGCAGTGCGTCGCCCGTTCGATCAACGATTTGTTGAGGATTTCTCGGAAGCTGCTCCGATTCGCTCTTGTAGTGTTGCGGAAAGTGATCACTTCCCGAGACCAGCCGGAAAGTCCCGAAGGGTCGTACACGGAGCGGTCGGCGCGCGGCGGCGCATCTCAAGCCTGGCACAAGCCGGTGCCGCTTTAATGCCCGCCGAACCTGGATGAGGATGAAGCCCCGCATGCCGGCCCTTGCCAGAAGGAGCCTCGGCCTGACCCTGCTCTTCGCGCTGTGCACCGCGGCCATGGGCGCGCGCGGCGAGGAGCCCTTTGCCATCGCTCTCGTGGGGCCGGGCATGAACCGCACCGAGCTCACGGCCGTGTTGGGGCCGCCGAGCTACATCCAGGTTAAAGGCCTGCGCGAGGCCTGGCAGTATTGCCCGGGGCGCTCCCTCATGCGCTTCCTTAAGGAGGTTCTCCGCCAGGAGGTGCCCCCAAAGCTCTACGTCACCGTATGGATCAATGAAGGCCGGGTCGCGCACATGCGCGCCTACCCGAGCAACGTCATGGGCCGCTGCGAGGACTTTCTGGCCGCGTTTAGCTGGGAGGACACCATCGAAGGCGTCTCAGGGTTCGAAGGCGGCTATAGAATAAAGTAGGACGTCCAGCTCACGTCCGTTCCGCCCGCTTCAGCGCCCGGTCGATCTCGGCATTGACTTCGGCCATGGCCGCAACGGCTTCCGCACGCAGCGCCTCCGGAACCTTGTCCGGATGATTGAGCGTCGCGAAGCGTCGCCTCAGCCGTCGGAGCTCGTCGGGCGAAAGCGCGCACCCGGCCAGCGACGCCTTGAGCTTGCGCGCCGCCTCCCCTGGCGGCTCGCGAGTGTGGATGATCTCGGCCGGAGGCTCGTCCGCCCCATAAGCGCGCTCGAGCGAAGCGGGCGCCACGTACCCCGAAGCGACGGAGATGTCGCCAAGGCTCCCGACGGCTGGCTGGGACAGCGGATTTGAAAGCGCGGCATCGACGAAGTCTTCCAGCTCCGCGTCCGGCGTGAGCCGCGCCTCGTCGAGGGCTTCCTCGAAGGCATGCTTGCGCGCCCGGTGCCGGACCCGTGTTGGCCAGACCACAAGAAATCTCCCTCGAGGGAATCGCCCCGAAGGACAGAGTGTGTTGCCGATACCTTGTTCGGACCTTGTGCCGGAAAACTAGATCATGATCGCTTCAGACCCGATCAGTCCGAAGCGTGAATCATCGGTCTCTCTAGCGGCCGGAATCGCCGCCTTCGGTGCTCGCAATGGACGCATCCGCATGCACCGGCTGCGGCAGGAGGCGCACCGCGATCACCGTCGCGTTGTCCTGGTGCGGATCCTTCAGTGCCTCCACCGCGCGGATCAGCGCATTGGCTACCGCTACGGCGCCGTCCTCGGCGTAGGCAGCGACGATACGCTCGATCTCCGCCGACTCGAGCGTCTGCAGCCCGTCGCTCGCAAGGATGATGTAGTCGCCCGGCTCCACCTTGAGCGGACGGCGCGACAGATCCACGAGATCGATGTCGTCGCCGGTCACCGCCGAGCGCAGCATGTGCCGCCTGGGATCGCGCTTGGCCTCGTCCTCCGAGATCGCCCCCGACGCCGCCAGCCGGTCGAGCTCGGGCGCCAGCGAATGATCCTCGTTGAGCAGCGCGATCTCGCCCCGCCGGTAGAGCAGCAGCGGACTGTCGCCCACGCTGACCCACTCGATGCCGTCCGCCCCGAAGGTCACGCCGACGAGCGTCGACCCCATACCCGCAAGCAGCGGATTGGCATCGACGGTCTCGGCGATGGCCTGGTTGGCGGCCGTCAGCGCCTCGACCAGCCGCTCGCGGTTGGAGCCCTCTTGCTTCGCATAGGCCTTGAGGAAGCTTTCACACGCCATGCGGCTGGCGAGTGCGCCGCCCGCATGTCCGCCCATGCCGTCGGCGAGCACGGCCACGACGGCCGTCCCGTTGGCAACGGATGCCTCGGGCCCGGACGGCGTTGCGTCGCGTACGCTCCAGAAGAGAGCGGTATCCTCCTGGTAGCTCCGCGCCCCCTTTGTGGCGCGGCTGGCATGCTCGAAAGCTAGCATTCGTCCTTAGGTCTGTTCCTGGAGCGCCGCCCAATCGAAATCCGGGCCGCAGAAGGGCACGAACACGAGTTGCGTCCGTCCCATGGTTATCACGTCCATCTGCGCCAGCTCGACGGCGCCGGTTGGTCGCTTTTCATTGAGGGAGACGACATTGGTCTTAGCAAGGTTCGGCACGAAAAGGAACGACCGTTCCGACGAGTCGTAGCGGATATAGGCCTGCTCGTCCGTGGAGATGGCGTCGTCGCCGAAATCGATCGGGATGCGGTTGCCCGCCCCGCGTCCCATGGAGTTGTTGCCTTCGAAGATCGGCCGATACTGCCCGATGCCGGGACCGCCCACGACCACCAGCCAGCCGACCACCGGATCCTGCTCAAACGCGCCGCGCGCAACCTGCTGCTTGCCGCGCACCAGCGTCGTGCGCGCACCGCCGGCCTCGGAGGGCTTGGCTGACGCCCGCACGACCCGCGTCGTCGGCGGCGAGTCTGCTTCCACATGCTGGCTTTCCACCGTCACCCGCGGCGCGCGCGCTTCCCGCGCTGCTTCCGCCGCGGAGGGTGTCGCTCCCTCGGCACGCGGCGCCGGCAATTGCGCGGCAGCCTCCGGGCTCGGCGCTGCGATCACGGCCTCGCTGGCCTGAGCCGCCTGCGCCCGCTGCGCGACCGCCGCCTCCTGCCGCCCGGTATCTTCGCGGCTGGCCGCGACGAGGGCATCCTTGAGAGAGCCGAGGAACCGGCCCGAACGTTGTCCTTGCCCTTGGGAGCCACCACCGCTCGATGACATGATCTCGTCCTCCTCATCCTCAGGGTTGTCGGGCGGGCTTGATGCTGAGAGCAACGCATGTCCGACCGCCTCTGTCCATCCGGAGCGCCAAGCCCCGGCCTTGGCCGCACCGCTCATCCCGAGGGCGCGGCGGAAAACTTCAATCGCGCATTGCCGAGTTCGATCAGGTCGCCACTCGCGAGCCGGGCTTCCGCTACCGCCCGTCCGTTCACCACCACGCCGTTGCCGCCCGCGCTCGAAAGATCGGTAATGACGAACTCGGCATCCTCGGTGCGATGGATGGCGGCATGGTAGCGATGCACGGTTATATCCTGCAGGCAAATATCGTTGTCGGTCTCGCGCCCGATCCTGAGCAGCGTGCGCGCAAGCGTATAGCGCTGGTCCGGAGACGCCGGCTGAACCTCGTCCGTGTTGACGATCTCGACCCAGGCCTCGAGCGGCCTCAGCGGGATGTGCCCGGTCTTCACCCCTTCGCGCGGTTCTGCGCGCGCGCTGCGTGGCGCGCGCCGCACCTGCGTCCGTGCTTCCGAGACGGCGGTCGATGCCTCCTGTCGCCGCAGCACCCACGAGCCCAAGAGGGCCAGAGGCGGCACTGCAACCAAGGCAGCGAGTCCGAGCACCAGCGCCGGCGCGCGAGCATAGCTCGCGCCAACCCACTCCACAAATCCGGCCCACGACTGTGCATAAGCGTGGGCGACAAAAAGCGCCTCCCCCACCGGCAGCAACTCCGAAGCTGTGGATGCGGACGAGGTCAGCGCCGAAAATGCCAACCCACCGGTTAGAATTCGGATTGAAGGGCACCACGCGAATAGGGGCCGTACTGCCTCCGGTTTGCTAAGTTGCATGGATATGCTCAGGCTCGAATCCGCCTTAGTCTTTGTTGTGTTCTGCGGCAGCAACATGGCCACGGCGCATCCCTCGGTCGTTTTACAGTAACTTTGACCACAACGCGCACGCGCCCGCCACATTCCTGCTTCACAAGAGGCAGCGGAGGTGATTTGCACTCAGACCCCGGAATTGCCCGAGCGAACCGAGAGCCCGAGAGCGGATGACGAACTTGATTGCGCTAAAAGGTGGCACGGAGCTGGTCGGTGACTACCGAATCGAGCGCGTGCTCGGCGCGGGCGGATTCGGAATCACCTATCTGGCCGAGGAGGTTGCGCTCGACCGCAACGTCACCATCAAGGAGTATTTCCCGTCCGATTTCGCGGCCCGCACCTCGACCTCGGATGCCGCCCCCCGCTCGCAGGACTGCGCCAGCGATTACCGCTGGGGGCTCGATCGATTCATCGAGGAGGCGCAAACGCTTGCGCGCTTCTCGCACCCGAACATCGTCCGCGTCTACCGCTACTTCAAGGCCAACAATACGGCCTACATGGTGCTCCATTTTGAGGAGGGCCAGAGCCTCAAGTCGTGGCTCAAGGGCCTGGGCCGCGCCCCGCGCCAGAAGGAGCTCGACGCCATCGTCGCGCCGCTCCTCGACGCGCTCGAGCTGATCCACAAGCAGGATTTCCTGCATCGCGACATCGCCCCCGACAACATCATCATCCGCAAGGACGGCACGCCGGTGCTGATCGACTTCGGCTCAGCGCGCGGCGAGATTCTGGCCCATTCGAAAACCGTGTCGGCACTCGTGAAGCCCGGCTACTCGCCCTACGAGCAGTACGCCGAGACGAGCCGCCAGCAGGGCCCCTGGACCGACATCTACGCCCTCGCCGCCACACTCTATCATGCGGTCACCGGCAAGCGCCCGTCCGACAGCCCGTCACGCATGGTCAAGGATGAGCTGATCCCGGCCCGCGAAGCCGCGCTCTCGGCCTATCGCGCCGGCTTTCTCGCCGCCATCGACCACGCGCTGACTCTCCAGATCGAGGGCCGGCCGCAGTCCATCGCCGCCTGGCGCGGCGCACTGCTCGCGCCCGACTCCGCCAAGGGCGGCTGGTTCGCGAAGACGCCTCCGCGCAAACTGTCAGACGAGTTGGCAGAGGTCACGCCGCGCGCCGCGGCGGCCAAGAAGGCAGCCTCTTCTGCCATCGTTCCTCCGCCGCCTGACGCCCCAGGCCCGAAGGGCGGTATGCTCGATTTCCTCGATGGGCTGAAGAAGAAGCCGACCGAGCCCAAGCCCGCACCGGCGCCCGAGAAGGAGGCGGCCAAGGCCGCACCACCGCCCGCACCGGCGGCAGCAGCGACGCCGCAGGCCGCAACTGAGAAGCTCAGCAAGCCGCCCGAGCCCATCAAGCTGCCGCGCGTGCTCCGCAACAAAAAGGAGCCGAGCCGCGAGCTGGTCGTGAGGGAGCCGAAGAAGGCCGAGGCCAAGGAAAAGCGCAAGCCCGCAAGCCGGCCACGTCCGATCCGTCCCCGCCGCAACGTCGGCTGGCGTCCGATCCTCTTCAAGCTGCTGGTCGGAGTCGGCGTCGCCAGCGCCGCCGTCGCCATGCAGGAGCGCTTCCCGCAGTTCGAAAGCCGCGGCAGCGGTGAGACGACAGCAGGAACCACTACCACCACTGCCAACATCCGCACGGCCTCCTTGCAGGAGGTGCCGGTCATCCGCCCACTCGCCGAGCTCAATGGCCACGTCGGCGCCGTGACGGCCATCGCCTATTCGAGCGACGGCGCGTCACTCGCAACCGTCGGCGCCGACGCGCGCCTCAAGATCTGGAACGCGGGAACGAACACGCTCACGCGCACCATCGAGCTCGACAACGGCCCCGCCACCGCGCTCGCCCTGTTCGGCAACAACGCGCTGACCGGCCACGCCTCGGGCGACGTCGTGCTGTGGGACTGGCAACGCGCGGAGAAGCTTGCCGCCTTCAAGCGCAACAACGCCGAGATCTGGTCGGTCGCCTTCGCCGGACGCGCTGACCGCTTCGTGGCGGCGAGCCACGACTGGAAACTCACCCTCTGGGATGCGGCGACGCCATCGGGACCGGTTCAGGTCATCGACGCCCACGAGAGCGCCGCGCAAGCCGTGGCCTACGTCACCACCGAACGCGGCCCCCGGCTGGCATCCGGCGGCGCCGACAAGATCGTCAAGCTGTGGAACCTCGATACGCTCGACCGTATCCGCACCTACCGCGGTCACAAGGACTTCATCTCGGCACTCGCCTTCTCGCCGGACGGCAAGCTGCTCGCCTCCGCGAGCCTCGACGGCAACATCCGCGTGTGGTCGACGACCTCGGGCCGGCTGCTGCGTCGCCTCTACGGTCACCGCGGCCGCGTCGGCAGTCTGTCGTTCTCACCCGATGGCAAATCGCTCGCTTCGAGCGGCGCCGACGGCCAGCTCCGCATCTGGGATGTTTCGCGCGGCCGCACGCTGCGCACTATCGTCGGCCACACGGGCGCCGTGAATGCGGCGAGCTTTGCGCCGGACGGAGAGCGTCTCGCCTCCGCGGGTGAGGACGGCATCGTGCGCATTTGGGCCAACCCGATCATCGCCCAGGCCGTCACGAACTAACCGAATCCAAGAGTCTAGACGCCGAACCGGCCGAACACGGCTTGCGTATCACCCCAGCTTCTGCGGTCGATCTCCGTGAAGCGCTCGGGCAGCACGACCTCCGCACTCGCACGCTCCTCGAGCACCACCACCGCGCCCGGCACGAGCCATCCGCCGTCGCGCAGCCCGACGAGCGCCGCCTCGCCAAGACCCTTGCCGTACGGTGGATCCAGGAACGCAAGCCCATAGAGCTCCATGTTCCCAGCCGGACCGAGGTCCGTCGCGTCGCGGCGGAAGATGCGGGTCACGCCCGTGAGCCCCATCGCCTCGATGTTGGTGCGGATCAGAGCCCGCGCCTCGGGCGCCTCCTCGACGAACAGGCAATAGGACGCCCCGCGTGACAACGCCTCGATGCCGAGCGCCCCAGTGCCGGCAAACAGATCGATCACGCGCTGCCCCTCAAGCGAGAAGCCCGCAACGCCATGCAACAGGATGTTGAATACGGATTCCCGCACGCGGTCCGACGTCGGCCGCAGACCGGCGTGCTGCGGTGCTGCTAACGCACGCCCGCGGAACGTCCCGCCGACGACACGCATCACTCGGCCCCGCGCTTGTATTTGCGCTTGGGCGGCCGCTTCGGCTTGTCCTCGCTCTTGTCGACCAGCCCGAACCGCGCCGCGAGTTCCGGCCCGATCTGATCAGCCAGCACCCGCCGCTTGACCACGTCAACCTGCCCAGGCGCGAGATCCAGGAGCTGGAACGGCCCGAACGAGATGCGGATCAGCCTGTTGACGTCGAGGCCGAGGTGCGAGAGCACCTTGCGCACCTCGCGGTTCTTGCCTTCGCGGATGCCGACAGTCAGCCACATGTTGGCACCCTGCGCGGTATCGACGCTCGCCTCCACCGGCCCGTAGCGCACGCCCTCGATCTCGACACCCTCGCGGAGTCTTTCGAGATCCTCCTGCGTCACACGCCCCTTGGCACGCACGCGGTAGCGGCGCAGCCAGCCCGTTGCCGGCAGCTCCAGGTGCCGCGCCAGCTCGCCGTCGTTGGTGAGCAGGATCAGCCCCTCGGTGTTGAAGTCGAGCCGCCCGACCGAGATCACGCGCGGCAGGCCCGGTGGCAGGCTGTCGAACACGGTGGGCCGCCCTTGCGGATCGCTGTGAGTTGTGACGAGCCCCTTCGGCTTGTTGTAGCGCCAGAGCTGAACGGGCTCCGCCACCGGCAGCGGCTGCCCGTCGACCAGAACGCGATCGCGCGGCTTGATCTCGACCGCCGGCGTCTTCAGCACTTGGCCGTTGACGCTGACACGCCCGTCGGCGATCCAACGCTCGGCCTCGCGCCGCGAGCAGAGGCCTGCCCGCGCCATCGCCTTGGCGATGCGCATCGGCTCGGCAACCGTCTTTTCCGCGGCCCGTCTGCCGCCCGGGCCGCCCGATCCGCCTCGCCACCCCGTGGGCCGGTCTTGCGGCTTGCCCCGCGGTGGGCGATGTCCGAATGATGATTTGCGCATGGAGCTCCGACCCGGCACGGAAACGAATGATGGAAGACGACCTTATGGCACCGCCGGCCCGCCTCGGCCACATGGAACGCGCCCTGTCGGAGGCGCGCGCCGCTGCAGCCCGCGGCGAGGTTCCCGTCGGCGCCGTGCTCGTGGGCCCGGCAGGCGAGGTGATCGCCGCCGCAGGCAACCGCACGCGCGAGCTGTCGGATCCCTCGGCCCACGCCGAGATGCTCGTGATCCGGGAGGGAGCCGCCAAGCTCGGCAGCGAGCGCCTGCTCGGCCATGACCTCTACGTCACGCTCGAGCCCTGCCCCATGTGCGCAACTGCGATCTCGTTCGCCCGCATCCGCCGCCTCTACTACGGCGCGCCCGACCCCAAGGGCGGCGGCGTCGAACACGGACCCCGCATCTTCAGCCACGCGACCTGCCACCATCGCCCCGAGCTCTACCCCGGCCTCGGAGAAGCCGACGCGAGCGCGATCCTCAAGGCATTCTTCGCCGCCCGCCGCCCGGACTAGACCATGATCGCTTCGGACCCTATCAGTCCGAAGCGTGAATCATCGGTCTCATCAAAAGACTAGAGCGCGATCCCGATTCAATCAAAGCTGATCGCGCTCTAGCCCGGCGCCTCCCCGCTGCGGAGAGAGGCCGACACGCGAGCACCAGGCGGGAGAGCAAGCACCTGCTCGAGTTGCGCGCGGAGCTGCGCCTTCGCCGGCTCGGCAGCAGCGAGGATCTCGCGCACCTTGAGGAACTCGAGCGCCTGATAGCGCCCTGTCCCGGCGTCGATGTAGATGTCGGGCCGATGCGCCTTGAGCTTCTCGCGCACTATGGAGCGCTCGAACAGGAACGACGAGGCGAACAGCGCCTCGATCGCCGTCGGACGCGGACGCGACGGTGACGGCACCGTCGTCCCCGACACATCGATCGCGACCAGGATATCCGCTTCGCCGGCGATGAGATCGAACGGCAGCGGATTGGTGAGTCCGCCATCGATGAGGCTGCGCCCGCCGAGCAACACCGGCTCGAAGATCACCGGCAGCGCCATGCTCGCAGCCACGGCAGCCCTGAGCGGGCCTGAGGAGAACACCGCCGCCTCGAGCGCGTAGAAGTCGCTCGCGACCACGCGCAACGGGATCGGAAGCTCCTCGAACGTCTGCGGCACGCCCTTGGGCAACACGAGATCGAGCAGCGCGCCCGGAGCGAGGAACGCCGTGCGCGCCGCAACGAGATCCCAGAACCTGCCGTTGCCCTGCACCCGCGCCGCGAACAGATCGCGCACGAGCCCGATCCGCTTGGTCAGGACGTCCTCGGTGTGCGCACGAATGTCGCAGGCGGCAAGCCCGGCAGCATAAGCCGCCCCGTAGATCGCGCCGATGGACGTGCCGGCAATGATTTTCGGTTTGATTCCAAGTTCGTCGAACACTTCGAGCATGAGGATGTGGGCGAGCCCACGCGCCCCGCCACCGCCCAGAACGAGGCCGATTGAAGGCAGCCGCCCAGCCCCGTGCTGGCCGCGTTTTGCCGCAATGCGAGGGGTTGCCGTGTCTGCCATGATCAAGCCTCAGAGATAGCCTCTCTGCCCATCTTAGGCAGGTCCGGCGTCCGGACAAACCGGCTCGACGGAAGAGCGCCTGCCGCAAGTTCGATGAGCGCACGACAACGACCATGGCCCGCAAACGAGGCCAAAAAATAAAGCTCGCCGATCATCCAACAACGGAGACGATCATGACTACCATCCGGGCGATCCGCGCCTCGATCCTGACGCTCGCCATCTCACTCGCCGCCACGGCTGCGACAGCCGCGCCCGCCGAGCACGCGTCGAGCCCGACCACCTCCATCGGCAACGCGATTGCCGCGCGCATCATTGCGATCAAGTGCAATAGGCCGATGCTGCCGACCACCCTCACGCAGGCCGAGATCGGCGAGCTCGACACCTTCATCGACGAGCGTCAGACGGCATTCATGATGGAAAGCAAGGCCAACCAGCGTCTGAGCGAGATGGTCTTCCCGCAGCTCGCGCGCGACTATAATCAGCTCTACAGCACCCCCGACGCCTGTGACGCAACCGCACGCCACATGGCGAAGGCCACGCTGCAGCAGGTTCGCGAGGTCCAGGCCGGACTGAAGCAACGCGCTGAGGTCAAGCAGTAGAATATCTGCGTTTCACGCAAAGGCCGGCAGCAAGACCACGGGCTGCCCTTGCCTTCCTTCATTTTCGCTCGTTTGAAAGCGGAGAGACCCCGATGGGACCGATCACCGTCTCGCGGTCGGGCGGTCCGATACGCAGGCTGGGCCTCTCGATCTCGCTTGCGAGCCGCACAGCCGGGTTCGCATGGCGGTCCATCAGGAGCAGGATCGCTCCGTCCTCGATGGCACCGAGCTTGACGCGGATATCGCCTTGGCCGCTGCGTAGACGCAGCTCCCCGCCGCCGCTCTCGCCGAGATAGAGCTGCGCGCGCATCTCTCCGCGCTCGTTGACGAGCTCTATCAGGCGCGCGCGGATGACGTCCTCGGGCTTCGCCTGGGCATCAGCGCGCGTCGTGACCCAGGCCAGCGCAAGAAGCAACACGCCGTTGAGGATGGCCTGTAGCGGCCAAACGCGGATTTTGGACATGCTTCGCCTCCCTGATGCTTTCGCACAGGAATGACGAGCGAGTACGTCTGAACCGTGACGGGAGCCCCTAGACCATGATCGCTTCGGACCCTATCAGTCCGAAGCGTGAATCATCGGTCTCATCAAAAGGCTGGAGCGCGATCCCTATGCAATCAAAGCTGATCGCGCTCTAGGCCAGCTTGAACGGCATGTCCTTGCCCGCAAAGAACGCGTCGATGTTGTCGAGCGCTTCGAAGCCCATCTGGTTACGGGCCTCGACGGCGGCGGAGCCGAGATGCGGGAACAGGAACGTGTTCGGCAGGTCGTAGTAGCCCTCGTTGATCTTCGGCTCGCCCGCGAACACGTCGAGGCCCGCATAGGCGAGACGGCCGGACTTCAGCGCCGCGATCATGTCCGCGTCATTGACGAGGTCGCCGCGCGCCGTGTTCACGACGATGGCCCCCTTGGGCAGCTTCTCGATCGTCGCCGTGTTGAAGAAGCCGCGCGTCTCGGGCGTCGAGGGCGCGTTGATCGAGAAGAACTGCGAGATCGCGAGTAGACTGTCGAGGCTGTCGTGGTAGGTGGCGTTGTACTTCGCCTCCACCTCCGGCTTGGCCCGATAGATGTCGTAATAATGGATTTCCATGTCGAAGCCGCGCGCACGCTGCGCCAGCGCCTGGCCGATCTTACCGAAGCCGTAGATGCCGAGCTTCTTGTTGTCGAGCCGCTGGCCGACGAGTTGCAAGGGCTGCCACCCCGGCCACGAGCGCGTGCGGATCATGCGCTCGCCCTCGGACGCCCGCCGAGCCGAGCCGAGAAGCAGCAGCATGGCGATCTCGGCCGTTGCCACGGTGACGCCGTGCGGCGCGTTGCCGACCTTGATGCCGCGCGCCTTGCAGGCCTCGAGGTCGATGTGCTCGAAGCCGATCGAGAACGTCGAGATGCACTTGATGTTCTCGGGGATACGATCGATGACCGCCTTCGGGCACTTCTCGTTCAGCGTCAGAAGAATGGCGTCGACCGACTTCGCCGTCTCGATCATCTCGTCGATGGTGATCTTCGGATCGTCCCCGTGCGCGACGACGTCGTAGGACTCGCGCGCCCGCGCCATGACGGCCTCAGGCAGAGGCCAGGTGATCAGGATCTTCTTCTTTGCCATGGAGCGCGTGTCCTCCCCCGAAATCGACTTTGGTATGAGACTGGCCGCGATCCATGCCGCATGAAACGGCCGGTGACAAGCCTTTCGAGGCGGATTTCGCCCCTGCTAACTCCTGCCGCGGTGCGAAAAATCGAGCACCCCGAACGCGTGCCCTGCAGCTCTTTCCGGCGTCCTCGTAACCATTTGTTGACCAAGCCGGCCGCACCCTGAGCCGACTGAGATCAAACGCCGCGGGCACGGGTCTCAATCAAAGGGCGGCCCGCATTCCGCGGCTGGTCCGTCTGGGACCGGGATTGCGATACCGTCATGAGGGCCCTCATTCTCGCCCTGGCGCTGCTCGCCGGCACGAAGATCTGGATTCAGGACCACATCTACCGCACGGCGGCCGATGAGGCGATCGTCGTCGCCTATCGCGCACTCGCAGCCGATGCCTGCACGTCGGCATCCCCCGATGTCGCGGCGAAAGGCAGCACCGGCTGGTCATCGGTGGCCGAGCCACGCGTCGCGGTCGGAAACCCCGCGTTGCCGGTTCGCTTCTGGGAGTTCGACCATGCCCTCTGGAATGCGCGCTTCCGCCAGCCCTACCTGGTCCTCTCGTTGGAGGGCGCCGCCTGCACCTACGACATTCTGGCCGGCACGGCCGCGATCACGCACGAGTAGCGCGCTCGCCTGCAAGAGAACAGGAGCGCGCGGAGATCAGCCCCGCGAAGCCTTTTCCTCGTAGTCGGCGATCTGGCCTGCGAGATCCACGTAGGCCGCGCAGCGCGTTCCGCACCGCTCGGCGATCTCCTCGAGTTGCCCGCGCGCCTGATCGGGCTGGCCCTTGATCAGGAACGCTTCTCCAAGATAGGCGCGCGCGACCACATAGTCCGGGTTGACCGCGAGGGCCTTCCGGTAAAGCGGCAGCGCCGCATCCACATCGCCGAGCTTGCGCGTTGCAAATCCGATGTAGGTCAGCACGCGCTCGTCCTTGGTCTGCGTAAGGTCCAGATAGCGCAACGCCTCGGCATACTGGCCGCTCTTGGCCAGCCAGTAGCCGGCATAGAACAGCTCCTCGTCCGCCATCTTGCGGCTCGCCGTGCCGACGCAGGCTGTCCAGGCCGCCGTGCCCTTGGCGTGCGCATCGCACGCCGCACTCGCAGGCCCCGTGTCCTTGGCGACGCGCCCTTCCGCCGAGAGCGGCGAGCCGAACGCTACGGCGAGCGCCCCCGACGCCACGAGAAGCCCTGCCGTCCTGGACACGAGTTTTATCATCTCAAAGTTCCCCTCGGGGGGCGCGGACCGCCCCGTCCTTTTCCTCAACCTGCGAAGCCGTGCTCAGCCACGCGCCGCGCGGGTGGCCTTGAACGCCCCAATCTCCCGCTTGAGATTCGCGAACGAGACCGAATCCGCGCCGACCCGCCGCGCGATCTCGCCGAGCTGCTCGCGCGCATGGATGACGTCGCCCTTGGCCAGGAACGCCTCGCCCAGATACGCGCGCGCCTGAACATAGTTGGGATCGATCGCGAGTGCACGCGCGTAGTAGGGCAGCGCCGCATCCACGTTGCCGAGCTTGCGCGTGGCGAAACCCATGGCGTTGAGCGCGCGCGGATCGTCCTTGTCCTGCACGGTCGCGAGCAACGCCAGCGCCTCGGCGTGCTTGCCCGCGTGTGCGAGCCAATAGGCGCCGTTGATGATCTCGTCGTCGAGCGCACTATGATGCGGCTTGCAGGCCGCCTTCTTCTTGTTCTCGGGCTTGGTGCAGTCGATGCGCGGCTTGCTCGGCCCGTCGTCGTCGGCAAAGGCTTGCAGAGGGGCAGCCACGGCAAACAGCGCCACCACGCCGAGCGCCGAGATGAGATGTTTCGTACTGACCTGTGTCATGAAACCCTCCTTAAGGTGCGCCTTACGCACCACAATCTAGTCCCGTGGCCCAGCGGTGTCCATGCGGCGCAGGCTGGGGATTGCGCGCATAATGTCTCGCTTGGCCAAAGCCCTGCCATCATTGGAGCACAAGGGTCAAAGATGGCGAATCGGGCTGCATTCCGACCGGAATGCGGGATCGCTCATTCATGAGACATGGCGGTGGCGCAGCGCGGGGAAACACGTGGTCTGGTGGCGAAAACGCAATGAGGGTTTCGAGTGGCGCGACTACGTGCGCACGACCATCCTGGTCCGCCGTGAGCAGCGCCGCCAGCGCCTGAAGGACGTGCAGGCGGCCGCGGCCGCCCATGTGAAGGACGCGGGAAAGCGCGGGCTCGACGCCGGCTTGGCCGGGGCACGCAACGCCGGCACCGGCACCTGGGCCGGCATGAGGCGCGCGGGGAGTAGCCTCAAGGCCGCAGCGCAGACGCTGGGTGCCGCATCGATACGTGCTGCCCGCGCGACCGTCACGGCGATCGCCATGATCGCCGCTGGTATCTGGAGGGCCGTATCCGCCGTTGCCTTGCGCGTCAGCGAGCCGCTGGGGCCTGTCCTCGAGCCGCTCTTGAGCTTCGCCCGCGAGCCGAGATCCAGCCTGGCCCTGAAGATCGTCGCCGCGCTGGCCGGCCTCGGCGCGGCCTATCGCACATGGACGTTCGGCTTCGACGGCGACGCGATCTTTGCCACCATCCTATTCGCCGCGACGGCGAGCATCGTCCTTCTCGCCTACCTCACCGATCCTTACCGCGGCAGGCACCGGGCGGGCGCCCGGGAGGGCCTGCTGGACCGTCTGCGGACGCGCGAGTTCACGCTCCCCGGCGAGCGGCGCGTTTCCGCGGGGCTTGCGGCCCTGAGCCTCAGCGCAGTCGCCGCGGTCGGGGCTCTCGGGGCCGTGCTTTACAATTATGGACCCACGCTCTCGGTGGCGAATCTCACGCCCGCACCCCTCACCACCGGCGCCCTTCCCGACTCCGATCCGTCGAAGATCGAAGGCCGCGCCACGGCCATCACCGGCGATACGTTACGCGTTGCCGGGACGCGCATCCTGCTCGACGGCATCGAGGCGCCCGAAGCCACCCAGTCGTGCCGGCGCCGCAGCGGAACATGGCGATGCGGCGCCGCCGCCAAGGAGGCGCTGGCCGATCTCGTCCGCGGGCGGCGGGTATCCTGCGACATCATTGGCGAGCACGGGACCGCGAAGCGAGCCCGCTGCCAAGTCGGCGGCGCCGACATCGCCGAGCGCCTCGTGCGCAACGGCAGCGTGTTCGCCGACAGCGGCTTCTGGGGCAGCTACGCGGACGTCGAGAACGAGGCCCGCACGCAGAAGGTCGGACTTTGGGCAGGCGAGGCCGATCGCCCGCAGGACTATCGCGACAAGCGGTGGCAGGAAGCGAAGAAGAGCGCCCCCGAGGGCTGCCCGATCAAGGGACCGATCCGCGCCGGCGCACGCACCTACATTCTTCCGTGGGCGCCGAGCTACGACAGCATTCGCCTTCGCACCTCCAGGGGCGAGCGTTGGTTCTGCAGCGAGAGCGAGGCTGAGGCAGCGGGCTGGACGCGCGCCTCGCAATCCTGACCCACGACGCACGGACGCACAAAATAAGAAGCCCGCGACCGGGGGGGCAGGTCGCGGGCTGAAGAACTGTGACGCCCCTAGGGGGGATAGGTGGGACGGCGCCACGTTCGCAAGTGCTATTGAAACCCCAAACAACCTTGCATTGCAAGAGATGGCGCAGATGAATTGCGCGTGTTGCTTAAGATTTTCGCCAGCAAGTAAGAAGAACTGTAGGAGTAAGCCGTTAGAAACCATCGCATAAAAGTCAACGTATTAAGGATATATGATTATCTTCAACGCTTTGCGCCGACAGCCCGAGTTGCTTGCACTCACGGGGCGACCGACATCGGCATAGCGCGCGAAACTACGTCCTCCCCGCCGTCGAAAGCGCTGTCGTCGCGGTTGTAGAGGTCGTTGCGGAACTGGACGACGCCCCTCTCCTCCCAGGCCGTAAGGTAGATGCAGTGCACC
>NZ_JADZBI010000184.1 GCF_020852195.1 Hyphomicrobium sp.
CGCGCCGTAGATGCCGGTCGGATGGAACTGCACGAACTCCATGTCCTGCAGCGGCAGGCCGGCGCGCAGCACCATGGCGTTGCCGTCGCCCGTGCAGGTGTGCGCCGACGTGCATGAGAAGTACGTGCGCCCGTAACCGCCCGTCGCCAGGATCGTGCGCTTGGCGCGGAAGCGGTGGATGGTGCCGTCCTCCATCGAGAGCGCGATGACGCCGCGGCACGCACCCTCCTCATCCATCAGGAGGTCGAGCGCGAAGTACTCGATGAAGAACTCGGCCGAATAGCGCAGCGACTGGCCGTAGAGCGTATGCAGCATCGCATGGCCCGTGCGGTCGGCAGCCGCGCACGTGCGCTGCGCCGGCGGGCCAGAGCCGAACTCCGTGGTCATGCCGCCGAACGGACGCTGGTAGATCTTTCCGTCCTCGGTGCGCGAGAACGGCACACCGTAGTGCTCGAGCTCGTAGACGGCGTCGGGCGCGTGCCGGCACAGATACTCGATGGCGTCCTGGTCGCCGAGCCAGTCCGAGCCCTTGACGGTATCGTACATGTGCCAGCGCCAGTTGTCGGGACCCATGTTGCCGAGCGAGGCGGCGACGCCCCCCTGCGCGGCGACCGTGTGCGAGCGCGTCGGGAACACCTTCGTGATGCAGGCCGTCTTGAGGCCGGCTTCCGCCGCGCCGAGAGTGGCGCGCAAGCCCGCGCCGCCGGCGCCGACGACGACCACGTCATAGGTGTGGTCATGCGTGGGATACGCCTGGCCGTTGATGGCCGGCGCGGCGACAGGACCTTTGCCGTTGGTCTTGGCAGCCATCTGAGCGCTAGCCTCCGAACGAAAGCTTGAGGACGGAGAGGCCACCCGCCGCGGCGACGGCGATGGCAAAGAACGTGTTGAGCATCAGGAGCACGATCTTCGCGCCTTCGCCGTGCACGTAGTCCTCGATGATGACCTGCATGCCGATGCGCATGTGGATCGCGGCGGAGACGAGAAACAGGATCAAGAGCAGCGCCACCAGCGGATGGGCGATGGTGGCCTTGACGGTCGCATGATCCGCGCCGACGAGGCTGACCGTGAGGCCAATCAGGAAGACGACCAGTATCAGGTTGGAGGCGCCCGTCAGCCGCTGCAGCCAGAAATGATCGGCGCCTTCCTTCGCCGAGCCGAGCCGGCGAACCTCCTTGAGCGGCGTGCGCATGCTCATAGGTCCACGCCTCCGGCCGAGAGCAGCACGTAGCCCCAGATCAAAAGCGTGAGCCCGACGGATACCCCGAGCGTGGCCCACGACAAGAGATCTATCGAGGCGATGTCATAGCCACGGCCCGTGTCCCAGAGAAAATGCCGGACGCCGCCGACAAGATGATGAAGCAGCGCCCAGGTATAGCCGAACAGGACGAACAGCCCCGGCCAGGTTCCGAGCAGCCCTGTGACATAGGCGAAGGCATCCGGTCCGCTGGCGGCGGCGACCAGCACCCACGCCACCAGCACCGTACCCACGTAGAGCGCCGCGCCGGTGATGCGATGCAGGATCGACATCACCATGTTCACTTCCAGACTGTAGACTTGCAGGTGCGGCGAAAGCGGACGTGCCGCCGTCGAGCCCCGCTTCGCATTGGCCTCGGCCATTGACCCTCGTTTCCCTGAACAGTACAGCCAGCGACGACGAACGCCGTCGGGATGCCCTTTTGCGTTGTAGCGCGCGGACTCCATGGGAGCAATTCGCCAAATGGCGCGTGCGTCGTTGTCGAATGACGATTGCCGGACTCAGGTTAGAACGTGTCGCGGCCAGCGGATCAGCGCGGAAGCACGACCCAGATGTCGAGGTCGAGGATCACGCCGTCCGCATACGCGCCGCCATCCGTCTTGAAGGGGAAGGTGCTCGCGTCCTGGTTCTTGACGGCGACGAGGCGTGTCCTGAGCGCGCCGACGTCGGTGCGCCCCGGAAGCTCCGCCTTCTCCAGCACCTCCGACCACGCGTAGACGGTATCGCCCGCGAACAGCGGCGCCACGTGCCGGCCGCCGTTGATGGCGGCGATGTGAAAGGCGTTGTTCAGGCCGTTGAAGGAGAGCGCGCGGGCGAGCGAGATGGTGACGCCGCCATAGACGATGCGCTTGCCGAAGCGCCCCTTCGCCTCGGTGTGCTGGTTGAAGTGCACCTTCGCGGTGTTCTGGTAGAGGCGCGTCGCGATCTGGTGCTCGGCCTCCTCGAGCGTCATGCCGTCGACGTGGTCGATCCTCTCTCCGACCTCGTAGTCGCCCCAGCGGTACGGCGCTCCCGCCTCCGCGTAATTGTAGGCCGCGATGTCGAGCGTCGGCACGGCGCCGCCGATGTCCTTGGGATCGACGCGGTCGGGAAGCTCCGGCACCACGGCCTCGGGTGCAGGCGAAGCCTTGTCGCGCTTGCGTACCATGACCCAGCGTGTGTACTCGAGCACCACCTCGCCCTTCTGGTTCCGCCCCGTCGAGCGCACGTAGACCGTCCCCGTCTCGCGGTTGGAGTTCTCCTTGAGGCCGATGACCTCGGAGACGGTCGAGAGCGTATCGCCGGGATAGGCGGGCTTTAGGAAGCGTCCGCCCGCGTAGCCGAGGTTGGCGATGGCATTGAGCGAGACGTCGGGCACGGTCTTGCCGAACACCACATGGAACAGCAGGAGATCGTCGACTGGCGAGCGCGGGTATCCGATGGCGCGGGCGAAGGTGTCCGAGGATTGGACGGCGAAACGCGGGCCGTAGAGGCTCATGTAGAGCGCCACGTCGCCCTCGGTTAGCGTGCGCGGCGTGGCGTGCTGCAGGATTTGCCCGACGCGGTAGTCTTCGAAGAAGGTGCCGGGATTGGTCTTGGTCATCGCTCTCGTCGGTCTCCCAGTTCAGGCCAGGGCCGTCCTATGGCATTTTTGGCCGCCGGACGCGAGTGCGCGATTCCGCCCGGCCGCCGCGTGGGCATGAAAACATCCGACCCCTTCTTCCTCCCCCCTCAAGGGGAGGAAGAGCCTATTAGAACCAATCCTCGATCTCCTTTACCGAGTTGGTGATGGCAACGGTGCGTTGCGCCTGCACGAGGTGCAGGCGCTCGACCATCTTGCCGTCGACCGTGATGACGCCTTTGTGTGCGTTCTCGGGCTCGTCGAAGGCGCGCATGATCTTCTTGGACCAGGCGACCTCCTCGTCCGATGGCGAGAAGATCTCGTTGCACGGCATCACCTGCGAGGGGTGGATCAGCGTCTTGCCGTCCATGCCGAGCGTGCGCCCGTGCTCGCACTCCTTGCGAAAGCCCGCCTCGTCCTTGAAGTCGTTGTAGACGCCGTCGATGATGTCGAGGCCGTATGCCCGTGCTGCCACCACCGCCATGGCGAGCCACGGCACCACGGCCATACGATCGTGCAGCGCCCGTGCCCGGCTCTCCTTGAGAAGGTCGTTGGTGCCCATGACGAGGCAGACGAGCCGGTTCTCGGGATCGGCGCCGACGGCCGCGACCTCCGCGGCGTGGAGAATGGACTGCGGTGTCTCCATCATCGCCCACAGCTTGGTCTTGTCCGGCGCATTGACGGATTTCAGGATCTTGGCCGCGGTGATGATGTCGCCGGGATGCTGGACCTTGGGCACCAGGATGGCATCCGGTGCGGCGGAGGCGGCGGCGAGAATGTCCGATGTTCCCCACGCGGTCTCGAGGGCGTTGGGCCGGATGACCACCTCACGCCGGCCGTATCCGCCCTCGCGCACGGCGGCCACCACCTTGTTGCGCGCTTCCACCTTGGCATCGGGCGCGACGGAGTCCTCGAGATCCAGGATCACCGCATCGGCTGGCAACGAGCGCGCCTTTTCGAGCGCGCGATCGTTTGCGCCGGGCATGTAGAGAACGCTGCGTCGGGGGCGGATGGGGGCCATGGATCGCCTCTTGTCGTGCTCGCATGGTGCGTCGGGGTGGAATGCTGCAATGCAAAAGCTAGTCCAATCCGGCGTGGGACTCCAACGGGACCTATGTCTATCTCGACGTTTTCCTTACGTGCTGGAACGCAAGCGGCTATCACGGCTTCCAGGAGAGGGACCCGCCTGCCCGGAGGGCTGAAAGGAGCCATGGCCACCGTCATCGCTGTTTCGTCGTTCGTGGCGCGGGGCACGGTCGGGCTGCGCGCCATCCTGCCCTCGCTCGACCGCATGGGCCACGAGGCGATCGCCTGCCCGACCACCCTGTTGTCGAACCATCTCGGCCATGCGCGCGCCACGGGCAGCCCGGTCGCCCCCGAGACCTTGTCCGCCATCATCGAGGCGCTGGACGCCAACGGCTGGCTGCCCGACGTGGATGCCGTGCTGACCGGCTATCTGCCGAGCCCGGATCACGTCCGCATCGTGGAGACGCTGGTCGCCCGCCTCCACACGCAGCGCCCTGACGCACTGTTCGTCTGCGATCCGGTGCTGGGCGACCACCCCGGCGGCCTCTACGTCCCGCAAGGCGTCGCCGAGGCGGTCCGCGACCGTCTCCTCCCGCGCGCCACGCACGTGAAGCCGAACCGGTTCGAGCTGGCGTTCCTTTCCGGTCGCCCGGTGGAGACGCCGGCCGATGTCGTCGACGCGGCACGCGCTCTGCCGGTGCCGGTGGTGCTGGCGAGCTCGATTCCCCTCGACGGCAACCGGCTGGGAAACATCGTCGTGACGCGCGATCGGGCGGTTCACTGCACCGTCCCGCGCGAAAGCCGCGCGCCCCACGGCACCGGCGATCTGCTGGCCGCGCTGTTCACGGCGCACTTGCTCCACGGTGAGGATCCGGCGACGAGCGCCGCCTTTGCGGCAGGCGCTGTCGCGCGCACCATCGCCTTGAGCGCGGGGGAGGACGAGCTGCAGCTCTGGGGCCCCACCGCGTGGCACGAGGCTCCGCCGCTCGCCATGACGTCGGTCGAGTCCACAAACGATTGACGGCGCTAGCGTTTAGCCGCAGGAGAAACGCGAGGGACTTCGGACAAGGATCATTTGGAATGGCCAGGCGACGGCTGCGCGACGCAATGAATTTCATCCAGCACCATGAGGCGTCCGGTGGTGTCGCACTTCTTGTTGCTGCGGTTGCTGCGTTGATCCTCGCCAACTCCGCCCTTGCCCCGCTTTACGGCGCCTTGCTCGACACGCACGTGTCGGTTCGCGTGGGCGAATGGGGGCTCGACAAGAACCTGCTGCATTGGATCAACGACGGCTTGATGGTTGTCTTCTTTTTTTACGTCGGCCTCGAGATCAAGCGCGAGCTGGTCGAGGGCGAGCTGTCGACGGTCCGACAAGCCTCGTTGCCCATGATCGGCGCCTTGGGTGGAATGATCGTACCGGCGATCATCTACACCTGGATCAACTGGGGCGACGCGCACGCGCTGCGGGGCTGGGCCGTTCCGACCGCAACCGACATCGCGTTCGCCATCGGCATCCTGGCGCTGCTCGGCCCGCGCATTCCGTCCTCCCTCAAGATCTTTCTCCTGGCGCTGGCCATCATCGACGACCTCGGCGCAATCCTCATCATTGCCGTTTTCTACACGTCGAAGCTGTCGCTCGCGGCACTGGCCCTGGCGGGGATTGGCGTCATCGGGCTGTTCATCCTCAACCGGCGCGGCGTGACGCGCACGGCGGCCTACGTGCTGGTGGGAGCCTTCGTGTGGCTGTGCGTGCTTCAGTCGGGCGTGCATGCGACGCTGGCCGGCGTCGTGGCTGCGTTCGCCGTGCCGCTGCTGCCGGTAGGCAACGGCAACGGCGATCAATTCGATACGATGGCGGCCAAGCTGCAGGACAGCCTGCATCCGTGGGTCACGTTCGGAGTGCTGCCGGCATTTGCCTTCGCCAACGCGGGCGTCTCGCTGGCGGGGCTGACGCTGGAAGGTTTGTTGAGTCCGATTCCGCTTGGGATCGCGCTGGGCCTCCTAATCGGCAAGGCCATCGGTGTGTTCACCTTCACGTCGACCGCCATCGCACTCGGGCTTGGCTCACATCCCGAAGGCAGCTCCCGCGTTCAGATTTTCGGCGTGAGTGTGCTGGCGGGCATCGGGTTCACGATGAGCTTGTTCATCGGCATGCTGGCGTTCCCCGAGCCCCAGCATGCCGCCGACATCCGCATCGGCGTGCTCTCGGGCTCCCTGCTGTCGGCTCTGCTGGGCTTCGCGATCCTTCGCCTCGCCAAGCGGCCGCCGCTTCCGATCGGCCGCATGAGCTAGAATGGCGGATTGGCCGCAGAACTACACCCCGACCGGGCCGGTGCCGTTCCGTGCCGCCTCCTTGGCCGCGCGGAAGGAGGCGGAGCTGCGCTTCTTGTATTTCTCAGTAAGCCCTTCCCACTCGATCTCGAGCGACCCGCCGCTCGCCTTGTGCTGCCGGTCCCAGCTCGTCAGCAGGTCGATGCACGCGTGGTCGATATAGTCGAGCTCGTCGATGTGCACGTGCACGTGCGTGTTCGGCTTGAGGCCCTCCAGCGTGCTTGCCAGCGTCGGCAGCCGGATCAGCGTCGCCGAGCCGGTGAGATAGAGGTCGGTGCGCCGCTCCTCGGGCTTCTCTACCTTGCGGATCACGAGGTGCGAGAAGGCGTAGAGCAGCTTGATGAGCGATAGCACGAGGCCGAGCACCACGCCCTTGAGCAGGTCGGTGAGCACGATGGTCACCACCGTGACGGCGAAGATCGCCACCTCCCCCTTGCCGAACTTGAGCAGCGCCGGCACGATCTTGGGATAGGCGAGCTTGTAGCCCGTATAGACCAGCACCGCGGCGAGCGTGGAGACCGGCACGTAGCGCAGCGTGAACGGCAGGAGGCTCGCGAACACCAGCAGCCACACGCCGTGGAAGATCGCCGAGTTGCGGCTGACCGCGCCCGCCTCCACGTTGGCGGAGGAGCGCACGATGACGCCCGTCATGGGCAGCACGCCGAGCAGGCCGCAGATCGAGTTGCCGACGCCCTGCGCGGTTAGCTCCTGGTCGTACTTCGTGCGCGGCCCGCTGTGCATCTGGTCGACGGCCGTGGCGCACAGCAGTGTCTCGGCGCTGGCGATGAACGCGATCGAGATCGCGCCGATGAGGATAGCCGGCTCGAGGATCCGCATCAGCCGCTCGGGCGTCGGGAAGATGGTCACCGACCAGATGTTGTCAGGCACCTCGACATATTTGATCGCGTCGAGGTGCAGCACGGCCGCTGCGATCATGCCGACCACGACGCCGACCAGCGGCGCCGGGATGACCTTGAGCGACTTCGGCGCAAAGCTCCCCCAGCCAAAGATGGTAACGATGGTCAAAAGCCCGACCATGCCGGCCGTGAAATGCACGTCCCCGGTGCTGACGGCGCTCCACAGGGCGCCGGGGATGCCGACGAGGTTCTCGATGCCGGTGCCGATCGGCTTCTGGTCGAGCATGACGTGGAACTGCGAGACCAGGATCAGGATGCCGATGCCGACCAGCATGCCGTGGATGACCGCCGGCGAGACGGCGCGGAACCACTGCCCGAGCTTGAAGATGCCGGCGGCGAGCTGCAGCAGGCCGGCAAACAGCACGATGACGCCGAGCATCTCGATGCCGTGCTGCTGCACGAGTTGCAGCACGAGCACGGTGAGGCCGGCCGCCGGTCCGCTCACTTGCAGCGGCGAGCCGGCGATGAACCCGACGACGATCCCGCCGATGATGCCGGTGATGATGCCCGCCGTCGGCGGCAGGCCCGAGGCGATGGCGATGCCCATGCAGAGCGGCAGCGCCACGAGGAAAACGACGACGGAGGCAAGCAGGTCCCGGCCGTAGGAGGACGTCGATGGCTGAGATGTCATGAATTACCGCGCCCAGCCTTGGATGCCGGCCCGCGCCCCTCTTGATATGCCGTGATGTCTACGGCTCTTCCCCAATCGCGCGGACGATACCGGCAGTCCCGGGGGGCCGCAACCACCCGACTGGGCGGTATCGGGCTGTGCCGCCTCGAAGGCACCGGCCGGCCGTCCGAGAGGGGGGGAATGCGACGATTGCGCCCTGACGCCAAAGCCGGCTTGGGATAGAAACCTTTTCCGCGGCGGCGCATTGAGACCGGCGTCCGGCGCTCCCCAGCATGACCAGAAGCTCCTCCAATTGGGCCGACACGCATGTCAAGCTTTCCAGAGAAACTGACCGACCGCTTCCGCCGCTTCAAGCACCGTCATTTCGTCCCCAACGCCGACCATTACGAGGAGCTGGCCACCTACGGCCAGGATCCCGAGGTGATGGTCATCTCCTGCTGCGACAGCCGCGTCGACCCGGAAACCATCTTCACGGCCATGCCGGGAGAGATGTTCGTTGTGCGCAACGTGGCCAACCTAGTGCCGCCCTACGAGACGGGCGGCAAGTACCACGGCGTCTCGACCGCCATCGAGTTCGCGGTCATGAACCTGCGCGTGAAGCACTTGGTCGTGATGGGCCATTCGGGCTGCGGCGGCATCAAGGCCGCGCTCGACCAGAGCGCCGCCATTCAGACCGAGGCGATGTTCATCTCGCGCTGGATGTCGATGCTGGACGAGGCCCGCCTGCACGTGCTGGCCGCCCACCAGATGGCGCCCGCGGCCGACAAGCTGAAGCTTCTCGAGCTGGAAGGCATCAAGAACTCGATCAGGAACCTTCGCACCTTTCCCTTCGTGAAGAAGGAGGAGGACAAGGGTCGCCTCTCGCTGCACGGCGCTTACTTCGAGATCGCGACCGGCACGCTGAGCGTCCTCAACCACTCCCGCGGCGAGTTTTTCCCGCTGTAGCGCCCGCTGCCCTGGGCCCGGCTCTGCGCACCGTCGCTACCGTGTCGGCGCTTGGCCGGAATGACACGTGACGCGCCTTCCTCCTGTCATCCCGGCCGAGCGGCGCAAACCGCGAGAGCCGGGATCCAGGGGCCAAGGCAATCCGCTTATTATTTCTGAGCCGTCTTCTGCGCGGCGGCGATGGCGGGGAGCAGCGTCTTCTCCAGGCTCTCCTTCGAGATCGGCCCCACGTGCTTGTAGGCGATGCGCCCCTGCCCATCGATCACGAACGTCTCCGGCATGCCATAGACGCCCCACTCGATGGCGTTGCGACCCGCACGGTCGACCCCGACCGCCGTGAACGGGTTGCCGTAGCGGCCGAGGAAGCGCCGCCCGGCCTCGGGCTGGTCCTTGTAGTTGACGCCGTAGATCTCGACGCCGGACCGCTCCCGGAGCGCGATGAGTAGCGGGTGCTCCTCGATGCAAGGCACGCACCACGAGGCCCAGAAGTTCACGACCGACACGCGGCCCCTGGCGAGATCAGTGGCTGCGAAGCCGGGCACCGGCTGGCCCTTGTCGGTAAGCCCCTCGAGCGGCGGAAACACCGTCTGCGGCACGGGACGGCCGATGAGCGCCGACGGCAGCTTGGAGGGATCGCCCGAGGTCAGCGCGAAGGCGAACAGAGCCGCGATGGCAGCGAAGATGAGGAGCGGGGCGATGGCCCACCTGTGGCGCCCAGCGCCCGAGCTCGAAGGCCCCACGGTTTCGCTCATTTGCCGTCCCGCTCGTGCGTGGTGTCGGCCGAGCGGCGTCTGAGCCCGCGCCGGTCTGCGTCCGCCAGCGCCCTCGCCTGGCGCCGGCCGTCGAAGAGCGTCCAGCCGATCAGCAGGACGATGATCACGACGAAGGCGCCGTAGGACGCCCAGATGAAGGCGGCGTGCGGTCCGAGGTTCATGGGCCTATTCCGCGCCCGCCGAGGCGAGCCGATCGCCCCGCGCGACCTCCGCGAGACGCAGCGCCTTGACGCGCCGTCTCAGGATCTCGTTCTGCATGCCCTTGAGATGGAGCGCGATGAACAGGAGCGTGAAGCCGACGGCCGAGATCAAGAGCGGCGTGCGCATCGAGGGATCGACCGTCGAGGTGAAGCCGGTCGAGGGCTGGTGCAGCGTGTTCCACCAGTCGACCGAGAACTTGATGATCGGCAGGATGGCGACGCCGACCAGCGCTAGCACCGCGGTGAGCTTGCCCGCGAGCGACTCGTCCTCGAGCGAGGAGCGCAGCGCGATCAGTCCGAGATAGAGGAAGAACAGGATCAGCACCGAGGTCAGCCGCGCGTCCCACACCCAGTAGGTGCCCCACATAGGCTTCCCCCACAGCGACCCGGTGATGAGCGCGGCCAGCGTGAACGCCGCGCCGATCGGCGCCGCCGCCTTGGCCGACACGTCGGCCAGTGGATGGCGGAACACGAGGAGCCCGAAGCTCGAGAGGGCGACAATGGCGTAGCCCATCATGGCGAGCCACGCCGACGGCACGTGGATGTACATGATCTTGACCGTCTCGCCCTGCTGGTAGTCGGGCGGCGCCACGAAGAACACGAGGTACATCGCATAGCCGATGAACAGGGCCGCGCCCGCCGCCACCCACGGCAGGACGGCACGCGAGAGCTCCATGAAGCGGGTCGGGTTGGCGAGGCGCTGGGTCAGGGTCTGCATGGGGTTCATCTAAGGGTTTCGGCGGGGCGCTGCAATTGACGCATAACCCTATCGTTAGGACATCTGAAGGCGGAGCGCGGCCGCCGCGGCCACCGGGGCGGCCGCCATCGAGGCCACGGAAATGGCGAGCAAAATAAGGAACGAGGCGCCGAACCCGTGCTGGGCGACGCCCGCGAACCCTATGGCGGAAATGCCAAAAATCAGCGTTGGGATGTAGAGCGGCAGCACCAGGAGCGCGAGCAGCAGGCCCCCCCGGCGCGCGTTGAGCGTCAGCGCCGCCCCCACGCTGCCGAGGAAGCTGATGGCGGGGGTGCCGGCCAGCATGGTCGCGATCAGCGCCGGCGTGAGGGCAATGTCGAGGTTGAGCATGAGCCCGATCACCGGCGCCATGAGCGCAAGCGGGATGCCGGTCGAGATCCAGTGCGCGAGCGCCTTGGCCGCTACCGCCAGCTCGAGCGGCAGCGGCGCCGTAGCCATCACCTCGAGCGAGCCGTCCTCATGGTCGGCCTCGAACAGGCGGGCCAGCGACAGCAGCGCCGCGAGCAGGAGCGCGATCCACAGGATCCCGGGCGCGATGCGCGAGAGCAGCTTGAGGTCTGGCCCTAGCCCGAGCGGCAGCATCGCGACCACGACGAGATAGAAGCCGAGCGCCGTGCCGAGCGCCGCTCCCTCGCGCACCGCGAGCGTGAGGTCGCGCTTCAAGAGGGCGAGAAAGGCGCTCACGGCTGCTCCTCCTCGGCCGAGGGATCGGCGGCAGCTTGCGCACCGAGCCGCAGATAGACCGGCTCCTCGAGTCCCAGCGGCAGGTGCGTGGCCGCGATGACGAGGCCGCCTCCCACGAGATGCTCCTCGATGAGACGCGCGAGGAGCTCGGTCGAGGCGGCGTCGAGCGAGACGGTCGGCTCGTCGAGCAGCCAGATCGGCCGGCCGGCGACGCTGAGGCGCGCGAGCCCGAGCCGCCGCTTCTGTCCGGCCGAAAGCAGCCCCGCGGGATAGTCGGCAAGCGCGCCGAGCCCGAACAGGGAAAGCGCCTCCTCCACCCGGTCGCGAATCGCGTCGTGCGTTCCGCCGTCGAGGAACGTCGCCCAGAAGGCGAGGTTCTCCGCCGCCGACAGATTCGCTTTGATGCCGGTGAGGTGCCCAACGTAGTGGCAGCGCTCGCCGATATCCCGATCTCCGACATCGCCTTTAAGCGCGATCGTTCCCGCCGACGGCTTGATGAACCCGGCGATAGTGCGGATCAGCGTCGTCTTGCCGGCGCCGTTGGGGCCTACGACGAGCAGCGGCTCTCCGGCCTTTGCCGCAAACGACAAGCCTGAGATGACGGTTCGCGTCCCGCGCTCGACGGAGAGATTGTCGGCATGAAGATGAAGCAAGCGATCGACCGGTGGCGGCGCTGTGCGCGTTGAGCTGCGACAAAAGTCGAGTCTGCAAGATTTACAAGCACGACGGTGCTGACTCTCGACTTTCGCTGCCTATATAATTGGCTTGCTTCAGAGTTTACTACTGCAAAAATACGCCCTGGCCCGCTCTGGGTTGTGCGGGCGTAGTCATGTCGGCGCAATGCGTTCCATGCACTCTTGCGTCCAACAAATCCTTCGAGGAGAAGAAACGTGAGCGCTCCCACGACCATTACGTCTGCGCCGGCCTCTCTGGACAGTTTCAACTGCAAGAGGACGCTCACTATCGACGACAGGACGTACGTCTACTACTCGTTGCCGGACGCCGAGCGGAATGGTCTCGCCGGCATCTCGAAGCTCCCCTATTCGATGAAGGTTCTGCTCGAGAACCTGCTGCGCCACGAGGACGGACGCTCCGTCACCAAGGCCGACATCGTCGCGGTGCAGGAGTGGCTGGACAACACGGGCAAGGCGGAGAAGGAGATCGGCTTTCGCCCCGCGCGCGTCCTGATGCAGGACTTCACCGGCGTCCCCGCCGTTGTCGATCTTGCCGCCATGCGCGACGGCATGCTGACGCTCGGCGGCGACGCCAAGAAGATCAACCCGCTGGTTCCGGTCGATCTCGTCATCGACCATTCCGTTGTCGTTGACGCGTTCGGCACTCCGGACGCCTTCGGCCGCAACGTCGAGCTCGAGTACGAGCGCAACGGCGAGCGCTATGTTTTCCTCAAGTGGGGCCAGGATGCGTTCGCGAACTTCCGCGTCGTGCCGCCGGGCACCGGCATCTGCCATCAGGTGAACCTCGAGTATCTGGCGCAGACGGTGTGGACCGCCGCCACCGCCAACGGCGAGACGATGGCCTATCCGGACACGCTCGTCGGCACCGACAGCCACACGACCATGGTCAACGGCCTCGCCGTTCTCGGCTGGGGCGTCGGCGGTATCGAAGCCGAAGCCGCGATGCTTGGGCAGCCGGTGGCGATGGTGATCCCGGAAGTGATCGGCTTCCGCCTCAAGGGCCGCCTCA
>NZ_JADZBI010000185.1 GCF_020852195.1 Hyphomicrobium sp.
GTTCTCGGCCTGCAGGCCGTAATGCACCAGCATGGTGGCGTCGCCGCCGTCGTCGAGAATGAGGTTGGGGACGCCGCCGCCGTGCCAGTCGAAGAGGCGCGCGGTGTAGTCCCAATACTCGGTCAGCGTCTCGCCCTTGTAGGCGAACACAGGGGTGCCGGCGGCGGCAATGGCAGCTGCGGCGTGATCCTGGGTCGAGAAGATGTTGCAGGAGACCCAGCGCACGTCGGCGCCGAGCGCCTTCAGGGTCTCGATCAGCACCGCCGTCTGGATCGTCATGTGGAGCGAGCCGGCGATGCGCGCACCCTTGAGCGGCTGCTTGGGGCCGTACTCGGCGCGGATGGCCATCAGGCCCGGCATCTCGGTTTCCGCGAGTTCGATCTCCTTGCGGCCGAAATCGGCGAGCGAGATGTCCTTGACGATATAGTCCTTGTCGGCGGCGGCGGTCATGGGCGTCCTTTTTCAAGCGTTTTCCGAGAGCACAGCGGCTCATCGGACCATGGTCGGCCCTTCGTATAGCCGCCCTGCGCGCCGATCGCAATAAGATATAAACAAGTCCTTATGTCCTTGCAGGCGCGGCAAGGAAGGGACGGCGCCAAAGGCCGCCTCGGCCCCCCCCTTTTGGCTGGCTGACGTGGATACCGGCCTGCGTCGGATGACGTTGAATGTGGGCTGGCCGCTCGTGCACAAAGTCACCCCGGTGGAAGCCGCAAAGCGACACCGAACGCCATCGTCTTTCCGGAAAGTGCGGGGCTCAGTCCTCCTCGGCGAGCTCCTCGCCGAAGCCGGTCTCCACCAGGTTCACGAGCGCCTCCAGCGCCTCGGGACCCTCCTTGCCCTCCGCAGTGATGTAGAGGGTCGAACCCGGGCCGGCGGCCAGCATCATGAGCCCCATGATCGAGGTACCGCCGACGGTCTGGCCGTCGCGCGTGACGGTGATGTTGGCCTCGTAGCTCTCAGCGAGCTTCACGAACTTGGCGGACGCGCGTGCGTGCAGACCCTTACGGTTGACAACGGTGACGACGGCCTCGGGGCGTTTGCTGTCTCGAATCTCGGGCATCGCTCGGGTTCCGCCAAACCTATTGCTCGCCCGACAGTTCCTGGCTCGCAACCTTGATGTACTTGCGCCCGGCTTCGCGCGCGAGCGTCACCGCCTCATCGAGCGGGACCTCCGAGCGCAGGCCCGCGAGCTTAACGAGAATCGGAAGGTTGATGCCGGCCAGGATCTCGACGTGCGCCTCGTCCATGACCGAGATGGCAAGGTTGGACGGCGTGCCGCCGAACATGTCCGTCAGGATGATGACGCCCGAGCCCGTCTCCGTGCGGCGCACGGCCTCGAGGATCTCGGTGCGGCGCGCCTCCATGTCATCCTCGGGGCCGATCGAGATGGTCTCGAGCTGGGTCTGCGGTCCGACGATGTGCTCGAGTGCCGCTCGGAACTCGACCGCCAAGCCGCCGTGTGTGACGATCACAAGTCCGATCATCTAGCCCGAGCCGAGAGGTTATTTCGATTTCGGAAGTTCCGAGCTCCGGCCCCGTCCCAGGGCCCAGCTCCAGGTCTCCGCGGCGTCACGACAATCTCCGTCTGTCATGAGCTTCAGGATGCCGCCGCCCCACCGTGCGCGGCGCGCCGGAGACTTACAGGGGTTCGCCGGCAAAGCAAGGGTTTTCCTGACGGCGCTCACGGCGCAGTTAACGTGTCCGCGGCCGCCTCCAGCGCCAGAATCAGCTTGACAGGCGCCGACGATTCAAACGCGGCAAAGCGCAGCAGCGGGACCTTCCGCCCCAGGTACAGGGCGCTCGCCACATCGAGCGGATAGCGCGGAACCTCCGCAGCCGGCACGAGATCGACGACGAGCACCAGGCGCGCCGACGGCCGGAAGGGCAGCGTCAGGATGCCGAGGCCGCGTACCTCGATCTTGCCGGCGATGGTCTGAGGCGGGCTCACCTCAATGGCGGGGCCGCTCAGCGCGAGACGTACCTGATCGTCAGCGACGAGCTCGGCACGGTGGGGACTATGCGCAAGGGGAGCCGTGGCGATGCACCGGAGCGCGAGATCCGACTTGCCCGATCCCGACGGGCCACGGATCAGTGCCGCCCTTTCGCCCAGGGCAACGGCGGTACCGTGGACCAGCTCAGGCCCTGTCGCGGACGGGCTCATGGTAGCCATCCGGAGCGGCAGCCGCGCGCCGCGCGCCCGCCATGCCCGCACGCGCCGATGCGACAAGCGCCGGCAGGCGCACGATGAAGCGGGCGCCGCGGCGGCGCTCCGGCGCCGAGGCCGGGCTCGCCCGCTTGTTCTCGGCCAGGATCTCGCCGCCATGGGCACGGACGATCTCGCGCGAGATGGAGAGGCCGAGGCCGGAGTTCTTGCCGCGCACGGCCTCCGTATCGGGACGGTCCGTGTAGAAGCGGTCGAAGATCATGTCGAGGCGATCCTCGGGAATGCCTGGCCCCTCGTCCTCGACCGCGAACTCGACAGTGGGGCCGATGCGGCGCACGTAGATCGTCACCGCATGCCCTTCGGACGAGAACGATATGGCGTTGTCGACCAGGTTGGTGAGCACCTGGCTCAGGCGGCCGGCGTGGCCGTTGACCAGGAACGCGCCCTCGAACGGCGCCACGGCGACGATCGTCTCGACGCGGCGACTGTCGCTCGACAGGATGTCCCTGAAGATCTGCGTCACGCTCGCGACCACGCCGGTCACGTCCACCGGGCCCATCTGCTGGCGCGCGAGCTCGGCGTCGAGGCGGGACGCGTTGGACACGTCCGTGATGAGCCGGTTGAGGCGCATCAGCTCATTCTGAATCTGCTTCACGACCTCGCGGCGCTGCTCCTCCGACTTGGCGTAGCCCAGCGATTCGGCCATCGAGCGGGCGGCGGTCAGCGGGTTCTTCAGCTCATGGGCGACGTCGGCGGCAAAGCTCTCGCTCGCCTCCACGCGCCGGTAGAGCGCCGCCGTCATGGCGGCGAAGGCCGATGCCATCTGCCCGACCTCGTCGGTGCGGTGAGCGAAATCGGGAAGCTCGTGGCGCGCGCCGATGTTGCGGCTCACGAGATCGGCCGAGGCCGAGAGCCTGCGGATCGGGCCGGCCACCGTCCTCGCCAGGACAAGCGCGCTCAAGAGCGTCGCCAGCATGGCGAAGGCCGCGAGCAGCCAGATCTGGTTCTGCTGGTCGGACACGATCTGATCGATCTCGCCGGGGCGCGTCGACATCAGCAGAACGCCCTGCACGGTGGAGGCGCGCTGGATCGGCACGGCCGTCGAGACGATCTGCTGGCCCTTCTCGTTGAGCAGGAGCATGGCGGTGGTCTTGCCCTGCAGCGCCTGTCGCACCTCGGGATACGACGTGCCGTTGGCGTTGCCGATCTCCCTGTAGACGGGAAGATCCTCGCTCATCATCATCCAGGACTTGAGACGGCTCCAGAAGTTCTTCGGGCTGGTGCGGCCGCCGTCGGGCACCTTCGGTTCATGACGGGAGAGCTGGCCGCGCTGGAGCAGGGTCGCCGAGTCCATGACGAGCGTGCCGTCGCGGCTGTAGACGCGGGCGCGGCGGGTGGTCGGCTGGATGAGGCGGCGCAGGATGGGCGCCACCCGCTCCGGCCGCAGCGACAGCTCGTGCGCGCTGAACGCGTCGTCGTAGGGCGAGGCGACCTCCTCCTCAGCGGTGGGGTCGGTGTGGATGACGAGGCGACCGGTCTCGACGCGGGCATTGCCCGCAATGGCAGCTGCGATGATCTCGCCCTGCACGCGCAGCGACTCGCGCTTGGCGTCGAGCAGCCAGGCGTTGTTCTCGCTGAAATAGAGTATGCCGCCGATCATGACGACGAGACCGGCGAGGCTCGCCACGAGGATGCGGCGCAGGAGGCTGCCGGCAATGAAACGGACAACGAGGAAATGCCGCCACCAGGAGAGGGCGCCGTCGCTCGCTCTCAGTCCGCGGCGCAGGAGATACCGGGTGCGGGAGACGAAGTTGCCGAGGTGCCGGCGCGCGCCGGCGAGCACAGCCTCAAGCCCAGTCGCAACCGTCGGCGATCGCTCGGTCTCGAGCGCCATAGCCCCTCCACGCGGACCGGTGTCGCCGGTCTTGCCTCGACGAAACTCGCAAGAGCGCTCTTCGGAGCTCCGCCGTCTCCAGGCGAGCCGCGCGCTATGCTTCCTTGAAGCGGTAGCCTACGCCATACAGCGTCTCGATGACATCGAAACTGTCGTCGACTTGCTTAAATTTCTTACGCAAGCGCTTGATATGGCTGTCGATCGTCCGATCATCCACATACACCTGATCGTCATAGGCCGCGTCCATCAGCGCGTCACGCGTCTTCACCACGCCGGGGCGGTGGGCCAGCGCCTGGAGGATCAGGAACTCGGTCACGGTCAGCGTCACCGGACGGTTGTCCCAGTGGCAAGTGTGGCGCTCGGGATCGAGCTTCAGCTTGCCGCGCTCCAGGATGTGGGCAACCTGCGGCTCGACGGCTTGTCCGTCCTTGGGCTGCAGGCGGCGGAGGATGGCGCGGACGCGTTCGACGATGAGGCGCTGTGAGAAGGGCTTCGCGATGTAGTCGTCGGCGCCCATCTTCAGTCCGAACAGCTCGTCGATCTCCTCGTCCTTGGAGGTGAGGAAGATGACCGGCATGTCAGACTGCTGGCGCACGCGGCGCAGCAGCTCCATGCCGTCCATGCGCGGCATCTTGATGTCGAAGATGCCGAGGTCTGCCGGATCCTCGGTCAGGGCTTCAAGCGCTGAGGCGCCGTCGGAGTACGTGCGTACCTTGTAGCCCTCAGCCTCGAGCGCCATGCCGAGCGAGGTCAGAATGTTGCGCTCGTCGTCGACCAAAGCGATCGTGCTTTTCTCTTTCATGGTCCCGATTATCCTCGCGGCAACCCTAATTGCTACCCTGGCGCTTTATGGTCCCAAGGTGGATCAATTGTGGCAGGAGCCTTCTTATGTATTGGGGCCTGAACACAAACTGAACGGCCCAAGGGGGCCATAACCGACCGGGGTACATCAGATGACAGACACCGACGGCGGCATGAGCGCGCGAACTCCGGAGCCTTCGTCCCCCGCCCAGCTCCCGCCGGGAGAGGCCGCGCGCCTCATCATGCGCCGCTCCCTCAAGGCCGCTCTCGCCACGCTCGAAGCGTCGTCCGGTCATCCTTACGCCTCGCTGGTCACAATCGCAACCGATGTGGACGGAACGCCGCTGTTCCTGATCTCAACCCTCGCACTTCACACGCAAAATCTTAAGTCGGATGCCCGGGCGAGCCTGCTTTTCGACGGCACAGACGCGGCCGGCGACCCGCTGGCGGGCGGGCGCGTCACGGTAATCGGGCGGGCAGTCAAGACGTCCCGGGCCGCGGCGCGGGAGCGCTTCCTGGGCCGGCACGGGCCTGCCCGCGCCTATGCCGATTTCCCCGACTTCTCGTTCTATGAGCTCGAGCCCGAGCGGGCGCATTTCATCGGCGGTTTCGGGCGTATCGTCGACCTCGCGCCGGCGGACCTTCTGCTCGACATCTCGGACGCGTCCGATCTGGTCGCAGCCCATGCCGACATCGTCTCGCACATGAACGACGACCACGCCGCCGCCATCGCGCTCTATGCCACCGAGCTCGCCGGCGCTCCGGGAGGACCCTGGCGCATGACCGGCCTCGACCCCGAAGGCTTCGATATCGTCTGTGATGGGACGGTCCGGCGCCTGCCATTTACCAAGCGCGTCACCAACCCCGAGGAGGCACGCCGGGAGCTGGTAGCCTTGGCTGCTCTTGCGCGCGAGCGGCAGTCCCAGCGTTGACAGTATCCATCCGGCCGCGAGGCCGGTCCGCTTGAATGGACGTTCTTCCAGGTGCTAGCCTTCGCCGCGCCACCTAAAAAAACTTCAAAACTTTTCAACGCCCATTGCGCGGAGGAACTTTATTATGAACGCCATGCCACCTGTGGAGGTGAAAACAACAAATCCTGCCGTTCTGGCTTTCGTCGAGGAAGCCCGCGCCCTGTTCAAGCCGGAAAATGTCCGATGGTGCAACGGCACCAAGTGGGAATATCAGGAGCTCCTGAAGTCGCTGGTCGACGCAGGCACCGCCCAGTGGCTCAACCCGGCCAAGCGGCCGAACTCCATTCTCGTGCGCTCGGATCCCGCGGACGTGGCACGCGTCGAGGATCAGACCTTCATCTGCTCGCGCTCGAAGGACGACGCGGGGCCGACCAACAACTGGGCGGGCCCCGACGAAATGAAGCGTACGCTCGCGCAGCTCTACGACGGCGCCATGGCGGGGCGCACCATGTACGTCGTGCCCTACTCCATGGGGCCGATCGGCTCGCCGATCGCCGGCATCGGCGTCATGGTCACCGATAGCGCTTATGCGGTCGCCAACATGCACATCATGACGCGCGTCGGCGACAGGGTGCTGGCGGCGCTCGGACAGAGCACCGATTTCGTGCGCGGCCTGCATACGGTCGGCTATCCGCTGGCCTCGCCCTCGGCCGCAGACGTGCCCTGGCCCTGCAACAAGACCAAGTACATCTCGCATTTCCCGGAGACGCGCGAGATCTGGTCCTACGGCTCAGGCTACGGCGGCAACGCGCTGCTCGGCAAGAAGTGCCACGCGTTGCGCATCGCCTCGGTCAAGGCCCGCGACGAGGGCTGGATGGCCGAGCACATGCTGATTCTCAAGCTCACCAACCCGGAAGGGCGCGTGAAGTACGTCGCAGCCGCCTTCCCCTCGGCCTGCGGCAAGACCAACCTCGCTATGCTGGTGCCGACCATTCCCGGCTGGAAGGCCGAGACGCTCGGCGACGACATCTGCTGGATGAAATTCGGCGCCGACGGGCGCCTCTATGCCATCAATCCCGAGACCGGCTTCTTCGGCGTCGCGCCCGGCACGTCGAACGAGAGCAATCTCAATGCGATGAAGACGCTGCACGCCAACATCATCTACTCCAACGTGGCGCTCACCGACGACGGCGACGTGTGGTGGGAAGGGATGAGCGAGCCGCCTGCGCCCGCCATCGACTGGATGCGCCGCTCGTGGACGCCCGGCTCGGGACGCCCGGCCGCGCATCCAAACGCGCGCTTCACGGCTCCCGCGGCGCAGTGCCCGGTGATCGCCAAGGAATGGGAGGATCCGGCCGGGGTGCCGATCGACGCCATCCTGTTCGGCGGGCGGCGCGCTTCCGTCGTGCCGCTGGTGTCGGAAGCGCTCTCATGGCGCCACGGCACGTTCCTCGGCTCCATCATGGCGTCGGAGAAAACCGCGGCCGCCGCCGGAAAGGTCGGCGAGCTGCGGCGCGATCCGATGGCCATGCTGCCGTTCTGCGGCTACCACATGGGCGACTACTTCCAGCACTGGATCACCGTTGGCGAGAAGGGCGGCAGCAAGATGCCGAAGATCTTCTACGTCAACTGGTTCCGGAAGAGCCCCGAAGGCAAGTTCCTGTGGCCGGGCTATGCCGAGAACAGCCGCGTCCTGAAGTGGATCTTCGAGCGCTGCGAGGGCACGGCAGGGGCCGTCGACACGCCGATCGGCAAGCTGCCGGCGGAAGGCGCGCTGGACCTCAACGGGCTCAATATTGCGCCAGGCGCCCTCTCCGAGCTTTTGCGCGTGGACCGCGACGGGTGGAGGACGGAGTTGCCGTCCATCCGCGAGCACTTCGCGACCTTCGGCGCCAAGCTGCCGGCGGCCCTCAACGAGGAGCTGGATGCGCTCGGTCAGCGCCTCGGCTGATTCCGCGCGACGTTGCGCCCCATGCCGCACTGACCCCCTGGGCGGAGCCCAGGGGTTTTGCTCATGCGCCGTTTCGCGCTTATCGCGGATGCTCGATCTCGCGTATGAATCATGGTCTACACGCAGCGTGGAGCGTGCCGGCGCGCACCACGCTTCCCATGGGTTTCACAGTCATGATCACGCTCTGGACTTAAGGGATCCGAAGCCATCATGGTCTAGCTTTCGGGCGTGATCCGTAGAAGGCCGGCGAGCGGGAACCGGCCCGGGACGACTGCAATGCTGAGCTGGCTTTCCAGGCTGTTCCGGCGACGCCGTGAGGCTTTGCCTTCGCTGCAACGCCGCCCGATGTCCTCCGTGCGCGTCGTCCACGACGACAAGGTCATCTCCGTCGACAGCGGCACGGGCCTCGTATCCACGCTGGCCTGGGCCGACCTCGGCAGCGTGACCGTGCTTACCACCGACGCGGGGCCGTTCCAGATCGACCTCTACTGGGTGCTGACCGACCGCGACGGCCGCCACTCGATCACCATCCCCATGGACGCAAGCGGCGAGCACACGCTGCTCAAGGCCATGCAGGCGCGTCTCTCGGGATTCGACAACATGGCCGTGGTGGAGGCCATGAGCAGCACGAGCGGCGGCGTGTTCCAGGTCTGGCCGGCGGCCGAAATGGTTTGACGCCCGCAAACGTTGCCCTGCGGCGGCCGCCCCCCACTGACGCTCCCTCCGATTCCGGCTATGGTGGGGCCAGCCATATGCACCCCTTGTTCCCAGAAAGGACCGTCGATGTTCGACCCCGAGAGCCCGCCCGAGCTGCAGGCCGCAGCTTGGTTCAACGCCGACCCGCCGCCGACGCTCAAGGGCCTCAAGGGCAAGGTCGTCGTGATGGCCGCGTTCCAGCAGCATTGCCCGGGCAGCCTCCGGCACGGGCTACCGCAGGCAGCGCGCATCGCCGGCGCATTCAGCGACGACGAGGTGGTCGTGATCGGCCTCAACACGCCATTCGAGCACACGGACAAGCAGGACAAGGCAGCGCTCGAGGCGTTCCTGGCCGAGCACGAGCTGCCGTTTCCGGTGGCGCTCGACAAGGCCAACGGCAAGAGCCTGCCCAAGACGATGGAGGCCTACGAGATCCAGGGCACGCCGACCGTGCTGCTGTTCGATCGGCAGGGACGGCTCCGGCGGCACTACCTCGGCCAGGTGGACGATCTCCGGCTCGGCGCGGAGGTGATGGCGCTCACGATCGAGGCGCGTGACGCACCGCGCGAGCAGTCGATCGCGCTCGAGCGGCGGCTAGCGGCCGTGCTCACCGATCCGAACGCGCACCACCACCACGACGGCGGGTGCTGCGGTGGGCATGGGCATTCCCACGACCATGATCACTCCGAGGGCGGCGGTTGCTGCGGTGGCCACGGCCATGCGCATGATCATGATCACAGCCACGAGCACGCTCATGCCCACGGCAAGGGTGGCTGCGGGTGCGGCCACGATCATTGAACCGTTCCCTCTCCCCGCGCGCGGGGCGAGGGAAGAGCGGCGCGGTCAGCGCTTTTCCCTGAACGATGGGCCTTCGAAGATGCGGACCGGGCGGCCGCGCTCGAGGGCGTCGTGGTGGGCCCAGCGATCGCGCTCCGCATCGGCCTTCGCCACCTCGGCGCCCTCGGCCTGCATCACCGCAAGGCGCGCGAGCGCGAGCTTCTTGTTCATGGCCTGAGACCGCTCCTCGCGCGCGGTGGCGACGAGGCCGCTCGGACGATGGGTAGCCCGCACGGCGCTCTCCGTCTTGTTGACGTGCTGGCCGCCGGGGCCTGACGCACGCATGGCCTCGAAGACGACGTCCGCGAGACGCAGCTCCGCCGCGTTGGAGTCCGGCGGCGTCAGCATCTCGACGCCGACGAACCAGTTCTTGCGCTTGTGGCCAGGCCGCACCGGCGACGGGCAGATCCAGAGCACGCTGCCGCGGCTCCGCCCTGCGAAGGCGCGGGCACCCTCGCCATCGAGCGAGAGCAGCGCGGAGAGCGCCGTGCCGCGCTCGCGGCCCTCGACGACATCCAGCACCTCGCAGGCGAGGCCAGCCTTGCGCGCTTCCTTCTCCAACACGCCCGCAAGCTTGGCCACCGCGAGCTGGCATTCGGCGGGGCCGCGCCCCGACGTGATCTGCAGCCAGATATGCTCACTCATCGCGCGTCCTCCGCACCTTGTAGGTGAGGACCGGGCGGTAGACGGCAATGGTCGCGATCAGCCCGGCGCCCTCGAGGTCGGCGATCACCTGCGCGATGTCCTTGTAGGCTTGCGGGGCCTCGTCGTAGAGCAGCTCGCGATCCTCGCAGATGACGCGGCCGCCCAGCTCCGTGCGGGCCAGATCCTCCACGCGGTACTTGTGCGACAGGCGCGACTTGGCATAGCCGCGCTGCCAGCGTCGCCCGGCGCCGTGGGCGAGCGACCAAGCGGCGTCTTCACCACGCTCGCCAAGCGCGCGCACGAGGTAGCTCCGCGTGCCACGCGAGCCAGGGATCATCAGCGCGCCCTGCTCCAAGGCTTCGCGCGTCGACGCCGCGCCCTTGCGGTGGAACCAGGCCGGCGCGCCCGCGAAGTCCTCGCGCGTCACCATGTTGTGGGCGACGTCCGAGACGGAACGCGCGTCGGCGCCGAGCTCGCCCGCGAACCGGTGTGCGATCAGCGCGCGATTGGCGCGGGCGAAGCGCATGGCGTGCTCGTGACGGGCGAGGTAGTGCGCCGCCGCCTCGCTCTCCTCCTCGAGCGAGTTAGCGCCGTGGCGCTCCAGAAGCTCGCGGAAGATGTCCTGGCCGAGGCCGCGGCTGCCCGAGTGGATCAGCAGCGCGGCATCGGCCTTGTCGAGGCCGAGCGCCGCGAACGCCGCCGCGTCGCGCACCTCGTCCACCACCTGCAGCTCGGCGAAGTGGTTGCCGCCGCCGATGGTGCCGAGGCCGGCATCCGACAGCGAGGGCGCGAGACCGAAACGCGCACGCCACGGCGTGAGGTCGCCGTCCCACGGCGCCTCGAGCCCAAAGATGCGCTTTTCCAGGCGGTCGAGCTTGAGCTTGCGGGCGGGGAGGGCGAGCGCCCAGAAGCTCATGCCGCAGCCGATGTCGTTGCCGGCGAGAGCCGGGTAGAAAACGCCACGTGAGACGAACGCGGCGCCGACGGCGATGCCCTTCCCCGGATGCAGGTCCGGAAAGCCAGCCGTCAGCACCATGCCCGGAAGGCATGCCGTGTGGTTCAGTTGCGCGAGGGCGGCGCCCTCGATCCAGGATTGGTCGGTCGTGAAAAGGCGGACGTTCGGGGCGCTATGCGCCGCGTCCGTTTGCGAATTGCCCATTGGAAATGCTCAGGAGAACAGGGGTATCCATGCCCGCGATGCGGCCACCGCGGACGGCTGCTTTCAGCGTCTCGTCGATGGTGCGGCACATGGGGTTCTCCTTCCGGCAATTCGTCTGCGTTCGTTCCGAAGGCCGGGCTGATACGCGCGAATTGCGACGGAAACAAGCCGTGTTCCGATCAATCACGCGTGAGCAACGGGTGCTCAAGTTGTGCATCCCGCCGCCGGGTCGCCTGCTTGTTAGTTTCGAAGGCTCTGCCTTCAGGCGGTCACCCGAATCGGCCGAATGTCCGTCAAGCGAATCTGGAAGGGAGCCGGCGAATGACCGAGCGCGCGACAGGGCAGAGCAAAGACGCGGACGACGAGATGCCCGTGCGCGAGCGCGCGTCTCCAACCGGCTCGAAAAGGAAGACAATTCCCGCCGAGGCGTTTGACAAGAAGACCATCGCGCTCGTTTACGACTTCGACGGCACGCTCTCGCCGCGCCCAATGCAGGAATACTCCTTCCTGCCGCAGCTCGGCGTCGAGCCAGCGGCGTTCTGGGCCGAATGCACGCGCGTCGCCCGCGAGCAGCAGGCCGACCCGCTCATCACCTACATGCACCTCATGTACAAGATGGCGCGCGAGAAGGGGCTGCGCATCGACCGGGACGATCTCGTGAAGCAGGGCGCATCGGTGGAGCTCTTCCCCGGCGTCGCCGAATGGTTCGCAGCGATCGCGGACTACATTCAGATCCGCGCCGAGAGCGCCGGCGTCGCGCTGCGTCATTACCTCGTGTCGTCGGGGCTGACCGAGATCATCGAGGGGACGACGATCCGCGAGCACTTTCACAACGTGTTCGCGTCGGAGTACTGGTTCGACGCCTACGAGCTGCCGTTCCCCAAGCGCGTAATCACGGACACGGGTAAGACGCAGTACCTGTTCCGCATCAACAAGGGCATCGAGGATCTCGGCGAGAGCATCAACGCGCACATGGCGGAGGAGCTTCGTCCGATCCCGTTCCGCAACATGATCTACTTCGGCGACGGCGAGACGGATGTGCCATCCATGGCGCTGATGCGCAAGAGCGGCGGGCACGCGGTCGCCGTGCACCCGGAAGAACGCGGCAAGGGCTATGCGACGTGCGTGGAGCTGTTCCGTGCGGGGCGCGTCGATTTCTTCGCGGCCGCGGATTACCGGCGCGGATCGGACCTCTTCAAGCGGACGTGCCTGCTGCTCGACCGCATTTTGGCGGACATCGCCGTGCAGGAGGAGATTTGGAAGGTGGGGAAAGGGATGGGTTGAGACAAATTCCACGCCGGTCAGCTATCGAATCGGTCCATGCTTGGCAAATGATCGCTTATCTCTCAATCCTTCTGACGGCATGCTTGGCCTTTGTTGGAATGCCAATTTATTGCATTCTGCTCGGCGCGGTGGTTCTTTTTGCGCTCTCGTTTATCGAGCAACGTAAACTCAGCCCCCGCTTTGGGGCAATCGGCGCAAGCTATGTGTTGACAATGGCAGCGTGGCAAAGTGCCGGCGAGGCTTTGATTGCGTCTGGCACTGCTTACACTTTGGGTATAACTGCGCGCGCTGTTATGATTAATTGAGGGGACTAGGACTATCAGGTGGGTTATCGTCCGCATGGAATGCCGCCAATGCGGCGCACATGCGATTGAGTCCTGCAGTTGCCTCTTGGTTTTCAGGCTCCCTTCGGAGAATTTCTTGATAGATAGAAAGCGCGGCTCCGTAGTGCTGCGCTGGAAGCGTCAGTTTGTTTAACTTTTCCAGAACGCGCCCCAAACATTCTTGAATCGTAGCATGATCCAATTGGCCTCTAGCGCCTGCTGGTAGGTTGTCTAGGGCTTTTTGCAAGCAATCCCGCGCTGACATTAACGTTGCGGTTCGTCGATCGTTGGACTCGTATTGTCTTTCCAAGACATTCCCCATGCATAGCCAGGCACGATAGTGTTGTTGCCTCAAAGCGGGTGTGTCTTGCGTCAACGCTGCCAGCTCTTTGTACGCTTCCCGCGCAAGGTCCAGTTGATCCAGTGCCTGATGCTGATGAGCGATGTATTCCAGTATTTCAGGGTTTTTGGGCTCGATCTCAAGTGCACGGCTGAAGTGGTTCAAGGCGATCCGATTTTGCCGGTCTCGGTCAGAGAGGTTGTTAGCGGCTTCGGCGCGCGCCGAAGCGATAGCCCCCTTTAGCAGATACGCGGTGGCCTCTTGCTCCCGGTAAAGATTCTGACTTCTTTGGCAAAAATGCATCTGCTTCTCAACTTCGACAAGCGCAAGTTCGATTTCAGCTTCTGCCGTACTCAACGGTGCGGGTTTCCACCTGCGAGCCCAGTTCAATCTCTTCATTAGTCGTACTAGCGGTTCGACGACAAACAATGGCGGTCGAACCATGGCTATCTCTGGACTTGGCCTCGTAACGAGTTTGACTAGGTCGGAACGAGCGGCTCTGAACCGTGTCTCTTCTCTGTCGAGAAGCTCATTGAGCCTCGTTGGAAGCCGGCTATTCCTGTAGAACCACCACTTGTAGATCGCGAAGGAACCAGGAACTAACGCTAACAGGCCGCTCAGAAGCCAAATAGCGGGGTCCAGCGTGCTGCGCCAGACTGTTACCCACGCTGCGAATACCCGCCAAGACGTAGAGAACCAATGAGCAATCTCGGGCCCAGCATCGGGACTGCTGGTCGAAGCAAAATAGAGAAGATCCATGACGCCCACCCCTCGTCACGCAAGAATACGTGCTTCTGATTATGCTCAAGATAAGCACCGCGACTGCCCATCTGGCGAGTCAAAAATGCAGTTGTCGGATGAACTTGCGACCCCGAATTCTGCGGCTCCCATGAGCGCATCTCGATTTTGCTTTGGATCGTAATGCCTCGTGGCATTGCGCTGAGAGAGTGTCACAGTTTGCAGAAGTTGACGCCCGCCTCCCGCGGGCATCCGCGACACGCTGCAACTTGCGTGTGCCATCAAGGCAGCGAGTGTGTGGAAACTGGCGTGGATGGCCAGCACGGCCATGACCGATGAGGTGAGGCGTGCAAAAAACTCGAGACGAGGTTGCAGCCAGTGCGGCGCAGATCAGAACAGTTTGTTCAAGCTGCGTTGGATCTGGCGGAAGCCGCGGGAGACAGCGCGGGGGAAAGAGTTCTTCTTGCGGTATTTGCGGGCCGAGCGGCGGGGCTTGTGCTTCCTCACCTCGTGAGCCGCGACGCCCGCTGCCGTCAGCGCGGCCGCATCCTCCATGCCCATCCCGTCATCGCGCTCGGTCGATGCGGTCTGCACCGAATTGATCGGGTTCGGGGCGCGTTGATCCTCGGTGTTGAAGCCCAGGTCGTCGGCGCCGTTGGGCGTCTCAGCCAGGTTCGGAGCGGGAAGGCGCTCCGCACGTGCCTCGGCCGGACGCTGCCTCTCGATGCTGGCAACCTCGGACCGCTGCACGGGCGGGCGCGACACACAGCCCTCATCCTCGCCACCGACGCTGCAGTCCGCCGTGCAGGAGATCTTGTTGTGCGTCTCGAGCAGTGCCAGCAGCACCGGATCCGCGCGGTCGATCGGCAGACGCGCGTTGACGCGGGCCGTGAACTCGCCCATGGCCGCGCGCGTCGAGGCGGACCAGATGCCGTTGATCGGGCCGCTGTAGCAGCCGGCGCGCTTCAGCTCGATCTGCACGGCGCGCGCAACGGATATCCGGTCATCGAAACGCTCTTGAGGATAAGCCTCCATGCCGGACGGTCGCTCGGCAGGCGTCGGAGCGGGCGGCGTGGCGGCAACGGGCGTGAAGACCGGGCCAGTGACGGTCACCGCGTCCTCGGGAATGTCGTCGGAGCCGAGCAGGGCGCCGTAGACCACGACCACAGCAGCGAGTGCGACGCCGCCTGCGGCGAACACGGTGGCGAGGCTGACGGACGACCTCGCCGCGAGGAGCTGCCGGAAGGCTTCAAGAACGAAACGCATGCACTTACCCCACACCATCCGCTCAGCCCGCGCCTCGGGCCGCGCAACTCGACGCTTCATCACCCATTTCATTCCGCACGCGAAAAGCACTTTAGCACAAGCGGGGTTACGAAGGCACTCATCGGTGGCGCGCGTTTCGGCGCAGCCGAGCAATTCGTGCATACCTGTTGAGGTGTAATGCCCGCGCCTGAGCGCATGCGCGCTCAGTGCGGACCCGTGTCCGGTTTCAGGAAGCGGGCGGCGACCCAGCCTTGGCGACCCTTATACTCGACGCGACACCACTCGAGCTTGGCGTTCTTCTTCTCCTCCTCCGTCATGTCCATCCAGCGGTCGAGGCTCGGCTCCGGCTTGAGGCAGCCGAAGTTCTTGAGGCCGCGCGCGTTGGGCGGGATGCCGGCGAGCTTCTTGCTGTCGCCGTGGGGTACGTCGCGCATGTTGAGCACATCGTCGGCGGCTACGCCGGTGACCGCCCAATACTGCGGTGGATCCTCCGCGGAGGCACGTGCTGCCGCAAGCATCAATCCCAAACAGGTACAGGCGAGCAGGCCGGCGGCGCGGCTGATGACAGGGTCCCCCATCGCTTCCCCTCGTTTTTTCTGCGTCTTGCCCCCGCTGATGGAGAGGCAAGCCAAGAAATGTGCAACCGCTATGACGCCGCGGCGCACGGCCGGCTCGGCCCCCGGCAGGACGTCCATGGATCTTGGGCAGAGGCCGGCGGGTTCCTATGTGCATAGATGATCGGTATTCGTACTCGGGAGATATCCATGGCCTTCGAGGATGTGAAAGCGGAGATCGGCCTTTTGCTCTCGCGCATGCAAAACGAGCCCGAGGACGCCCATGAGCTCTATCTGCAGCTCCTGGAGAAGCTCAACGAGCTCAAGGCCTATGGCTTGCCCATCCCGGACGACCTCAAGAACCTCGAGGCGGCGCTTTCGGCGGAATTCGACGGCGGCGCGCAACGACCGGGTTGAGCCCGCCGCTCGGTCGTCGTATGCCCTGCCCTCCTGCGCACGCGGACACCGGATCGCGGCGTTCCATCGCGTACGGATCGCCCCCCGCTTGCGACGCCGACTGCCCGAGGATTTACCTTGATGACCGACGATGCCGACATCGACCGCGCCGCCCGAGAAGGGGGGCTCTTGCGGCTGATCACGCTTGTTGCCGGCAGCGTCGAGATCATCGCTTTCACGCTGCTCGCGCATCTGCTGCTGCAGTCCGCCGACCCGCTCGGAGAGGACGTGGGCGTGGGCAAGGCCTCACTGATGGCTCTCCCGCTCGTCGGCCTGATCTTGCCCGGCCTCCTGCTCGCATGGCTCGACCGGGCTCCCCGGATCGCGCTCGCCCTGGTGCTCTTGGCCATTCCCGTGGCGACCGTGTCCTGCCTCTAGGCCCGTTATCCGGGCTGTTCATAAGCTTAGCTTTTGGAGTCAATAATTTTTCTTGATACCTGGATCACGAACTTGCGATTTGCCGTTATCGCTGGCCTTGCCTATATACCATGCAGCATCAGACGGGCTGGCGGCCCGCTGATCATTGGAACATCCTAAGGAGGAACTGCCATGAAGACCTGGATGAAGCCCTCGGTTCGCGAGCAGGAAGTCGGCCTCGAGGTTACCTCGTATCTGCCGGCTGAGATCGACCTCATCTAAGTCGATCGGCTTTCAGTCGAATTCAACGGCGATCGCGCAAAGCGGTCGCCGTTTTCTTTTTTGGGCCAGGCATTGACGCCGAATTCTCAGCTTCCCCGGCGGCGACTCCTCCATTCACGGCTGAAATTTTCTGAGCGGCTTTTCCCGCGCGCTCATCGCTGCCTTTTCCGGTCCAATCAAGCCGTGCGCGTGCCTGCTCGCGAGCCTCAATCGGCGTTGCGCGATTTCGCGCCTTGCGTAGTCGCAAGCCCGCTCAGCCACTCCGTTCCGCTCGATGCGGCCGCAACGCCGTGCTTGTCGGGAACAGTGCATTTTTGCCCGGTTCTGCGCACGCGCGGGCAAGTAGGACCGGAGCATTGTGCGACCGGCACGACCCGGCGCGCTTGGCGTAGCCAGCGCAAGCCCCGGGAGGGCGCTGCGCACGAAAAGTTCAAGTCGCGTGAAAATTGCGTTCCTTTTGTCGGGCGACTGCTCTCTGCTTCGGAAATGCTTTCAAATACGGCCCTTCATGGCATTTTGCTACACAGTAGCATCAGGCCGCCTGATAGAACGCGATTGAAAATACGATTGGTCTTCAAGGGATCGACTCCCTATTTATCCTGGATGCGGAGACGTGTGTCGTCCCGCATCTCAAAGGAGGAACTACCCATGAAGACTTGGATGAAGCCTTCGGTTCGCGAGCAGGAAGTTGGCCTCGAGGTCACCTCGTACCTGCCGGCCGAGATCGATATCATCTAATATCGATCGCCTTTCGGTCTTTGGCGCGGCGGCCGCTTCTGCGGCCGTCGCGCTTCTGTATTAGGCATGCGACGTTCAAGGTGGTTTTCCAGCGCGTTGAGGTCCCGTAGATGATATCTGGCGCCTCCGGCTGAACGGGGCGAGCCCGATCTGGCATACTTGCCGCTCATCCCCCGCGTGGACCTCCGCCACATGCTCATTCGCGACGCTTTTCCGAGTGACGAGCCTTTTTGGCGCCAGCTCTGGGCCGGCTATCTCGCCTTCTACCAGGCCGATCTGCCGGACGAGGTGACGGCGAAGACCTGGGAGCGGCTGATCCGCAAGCAGGACGGCCTTTTCTGCCGGGTTGCGGAGACGGGCGGAGAGGTCTGCGGGTTCACCCTGTCGGTCCTGCATGCCGGCACCTGGACGGTGGCGCCCATCTGCTACCTCGAGGACCTGTTCGTCGCGCCGGAGCACCGGGGCAAGGGCATCGGGGAGGCGCTGATCCGTGATCTTGTTGGCCTTGGCAAGGCCAACGGCTGGTCGCGGCTCTACTGGCACACGCAGGCAACCAACGACACGGCGCGCAGCGTCTACGACCGCTTCGTCAAGGCCGACGACTTCGTCCGCTATCGCCTGTTCCTCTAGGGTGCGTTTACGCTCAATCGAGCGGGGTTGCGTTCTTGACGTCATGGCCACCTCGCGGCGGTCGTCCAGGCAGCCCGCGAAACCGTTCCGCCTGGGCTCTGGATGGCCGGGCCATGACGGAGGAGAGCCGCAGAGGTTCAACGTGATGATGGTCTAGAGCGGCACCTCGGGCTGCTTCTGGGCCTCGCGCTCCAGCCGGTCGATGCGCTCCTTGAACTTCTTTACCATGCCTTCAACGTAGTCGAACAGCTTGTCGACATCGCGCTCGGTGGGAACCGGCAAATCGCCCGGAGGGGCCGGCACCGCGTCGGCGGCCGGCGGCTCGCCCGGCGGCGTGATCTCGGCGCGCGGAGCGCCGCCCGGTGTTTCGCGCAACTGCCGCTCCGCCTCGAGCGCCCGCTTCTCACCCTCGAGCTCCTCGACGCGCTTCTTCAGCGCGCTCTCGGACTGCGGCATGTCCTTGCACGACCAATTCCCCTCGGCGCCGCTGCAGAACGACATGGCGCCCGTCTCTCGATCGAGGCGGATGACGCCGCCCTCCGTGGGGGACATCGTGTAGCGGCCACTGTCCTCGCCGGCCGCCCAGGCGGGCATGGCAACGAGGGCGGCAAACGCGGCTACACACCAGGGGCGGCCGCTTCTCCAGCCGCGACGGGACGAGGTGGACACGGGAATGTTCTCCATTCGTTGCGAGGCAGGGCTGCCCTGGAGTCGAGATATGATCGGCTTGAAGAATAGCAAGCGATTGTGTCCCGCGTTCGGCCCGTCCAACGGGCCTCAAGCGAATCACCTGCAGGAGAGCGACAGGATCGCCTCCTCCCCAGCCGCCAGAAAGCGGCGCACCGAGCCCCGTTTTCCCGCCTTTCTGTAGGACTTAACACAACATTTACTGCTGACTGCGAGCCTCACCACATTCGGGTTTCTGGTTCGTGCCTCGTCTGACCCTCAACGCGCTTCAGCTCGGCACGCGCGGCTCCGCCGCTTTATCCCACGCTTAGGGACGTGCCGGCGTCGAGCGCCGTATCGCACCCTTGGGGACCCTGATGCTGCAATTCGATCAGGAAAGTCAGCCGGCGCGCCGAAGCGCCCTTGGCCCTTCCGGGCGAGGCGGCGGATCCGACCGCCTGCTCGACACGCTGGCGCGCGAGATCGAGGACACCCAGCGCCAGCAGAGCGAGACGCTGGCCCATATCGTCGAGCGGCTGCGGTCCTTCGACGTCGGCCGCACGACCGCGGCGCCCCAGTCGCGGCGCCGGCAATACATGACCCTGGAGGAGGCCGGCGACGAGCCCTGGGACGTCGATACGGCCGAAGCGCTGATGCGGGCCTGCGAGGACGATCTCTCCCGGCCGTACGTTCCCACGCACGCCGCGATCTCCAGGAGCCAGCAGGAGTGGATCGGCGAGCGCTTTAACGACGTCACACAGCGCATCACGCAGGCGCTTTCCGATCTCAAACCGGCCAACACGGTGGCGGCGCTCGAGGAGCGGCTCGACTCGTTCCAGAAGCTCATCAGCTCGGAGCTCGAGGACGTGGTGCGGCGCGCGGATCTCGAAGGACTGCGCCTGATCGAGGTGCATGTCAACGATCTCGGCGACAAGCTCGACGAACTCGAACGGCATGTGTCGCGCATCGACGGCATCGAGAGCGACGTGCGCAGCGTCATGGAGCAGGTGTCCGATGAGCGGATCGCCAAGCTGCTCGACTATGACAGCCGTTTCGCGGCCGACCTCGAAGCCGTTGCCAGGCGGGCGGCGGAGGAAGTGCACGCGCGTATCGGCGACGACGCCGAGCAGGCGCAAGCCGTCACGCGCCGCCACGAGGAACTGCGCGCGCTGATCGAGGCCTCGATCCAGGACCGCCGCGAGGCGGAGGCGCAGGCCACCTCGCTGGTGACCGGCCTCACCGGCCGCGTCAGCGCACAATCCGACCGCTACGACGAGCTGAAAAGCCTGCTCGAGCAGGCGATCCAGGAGCAGCGCCAGAACGAGCAGACGGCCTTCGGCATGCTCGACACGCTGCAGCAGGCGCTCATCACCGTCCTCGACCGCATGGACGCCCTCGAGCAGCACCACGCGGCCGTGACGCCGGCCCGGCCTGCCCCGGAGCAGCCCGTGCTTGCGCCGCCCCCGTCCTTCGCGTCGCCCTATGCCGAAGAAAGCGCGCCCAGCAGCTCGGACCCCGGTTCCGCGAGCGACGCGCCCTACGCCTTCCGCGACACGCGCTTCGATGCTTTCAGCGCGAAGGACGAGTCGGAGCCGCCGGCACCGGTGGAGATCCCTGCCGCCTTCGCCGACGTCGGCGATGCCGTTGACGCCCCCGCCTCCGACGAGCCGGAATCGCCGCTCGACAGGCTGCGGCGCGACTTCGTCGCCGATGCCCGCCGCGCCAAGCTCAAGGCGACCGCAAACCGCGCGGAGGCGCTCGGCGAGCAACAGGCCGAGCCGCCGAAGGCCGGCACCGTCGCCGAGGCGCGCGCCGCGCTGACGCAGGGGACACGCGCGCCGCTCGGCGGCGGGTCCGGACGCCTGTTCGGCATGTCGACCAAGCTGCTCGCCGGCGTGCTGGCGCTGATCATCGCCATCAACGGCGCGCTCCTGCTCCTCAACCGCAAGTCTGCAACCCCGCCCGCCGCACCGGAGATCGCGCGTCCGTCCGCCACCGAGCCGCGGGGCACCGATCCGCAGATCCCGGGCGGGATGTCCGAGCAGCCTCAAGGCACGCCGGGTCCCGGGCCGCGCTCGGAGCTCGGAGACGGCGAGACCGAGGGTCACAGACTCCTCGCGCCCTACGGTCTTCACGACGACGTCCTCAATCCTCCCGCGCTCGATACGACGGGCAGCACGACGCCGTCCGACATTCCTCGCGGCATGACGATTGCCCAGCCGGTCGGCTCGCTCACCGACGCGGCCGTCGCGGACGTCTACGAGCAGCAGGTGCTGGCCAGCCTGTCGGGCAAGCTCGGGATGATCGCCGCTGGGCGCTCCGCCGACGCGCTGCTGCCCGAAAAGAGCGGGCGCATCGATGCGGCCTACTCCACGCCCGAGCTTTTCGAGAGCGGCGAGGGCGCAGCGTCCGAGAGCGCGCTCGACCTGCCGCCGGCCACCGTGGGACCGACGTCGCTCCGGCTTGCGGCCGCCAATGGCGACGCATCGGCCGAGTTCGAGGTCGCCGCGCGTCTCGCCGAGGGCAAGGGCACGGGCCAGGACTATGCCGAGGCGCTGCGCTGGTATCAGCGATCGGCGGCGAAAGGCTTCGCGCAGGCCCAGTACCGGCTGGGTACGCTCTACGAGCGCGGTCTCGGCGTGACCAAGGACATCGAGCGGGCCAAGATCTGGTATGCACGCGCCGCCGAGGGCGGCAACGTCAAGGCCATGCACAACCTCGCGGTGCTGAGCGCGGGCGGGGAGGCGGGCGAGCCTGACTACGACGCCGCCCAGCCGTGGTTCCTCAAGGCGGCCGAGCACGGGCTCGCCGACAGCCAGTACAACCTCGGCGTCCTGCTCGAGAACGGCTTCGGCGGTAAGACGGATCGCGTCGCGGCCTACAAGTGGTATGCGCTCGCGGCCAAGGACGGCGACCCGGATGCGGTCATGCGGCGCGACGCCTTGAAGCGTGCGCTCGGCGCGGCGGAGCTCAAGTCCGCGGAGGAGATGATCGCGACCTTCAGGCCGCGGCCCGCGTCGCCGCTCGCGAACGATGCCCGCGCTGCCGGCGAGGACTGGAAGAAGCGCGCCCAGAACGACACGAACACCTAGAAATCCCGCGACGCGTCTGGCCTAGCCTTTTGACGAGACCGACGATTCACGCTTCGAACCGATAGGGTTTGAAGCGATCATGGTCTCAGCGCCACGCTTCCGGAATATTTCCGAGCCGAGAGCGCGACTTCCCGCGACGCAACACTGGCACTGGCGGCAAAGGTTCAATACCATGCGCGCGCGAGGGCGACGTTGCGCACCTCGCGCCGTGCGACGCGGCAGGGCCAGCGGGGAGCGGCCCGACCGGCGCGACGGTCTCGCGTGCCCCACATCTCCGGTATCCGGCGTACACACTCACGCAATGCATATCTATCTGCCGATCGCCGAGATGAGCGCCAACGTGCTGCTGTTCCTCGGCATGGGCGCCGCTGTCGGCTTTCTGTCCGGCCTGTTCGGCGTCGGCGGCGGGTTCCTGATGACGCCGCTCCTGATCTTCTCCGGCATCCCCTCGGCGGTGGCGGTCGGCACCGGGGCGGCGCAGATCGTCGCCTCCTCCGTCTCGGGCGCGATCGCTCAGTGGCGGCGCAACAACGTCGACATCAAGATGGGCGTCGTGCTGCTCGCGGGCGGCATCGTCGGGTCGGTGATCGGCGTCAAGATGGTGCGCATCCTAAGGCTCGCGGGCCAGTTCGACCTTTTCGTCGCCCTCGCCTACGTGACGTTCCTCGGCGTGATTGGTGCCTTGATGCTGATCGAGAGCCTCAATGCGATCCAGAGCGCGCGCAGCGGGCAGCCGCGTGCGGCGCGCCGCTCCGGGCAGCACAACTGGGTGCACAAGCTGCCGCTCAAGATGCGCTTCCACCGCTCGAAGCTCTACATCAGCGCCATCCCGCCGATGATGATCGGGGCGTTCGTCGGATTCCTCGGCGCCATCATGGGCGCGGGCGGCGGCTTCATCATGGTGCCGGCCATGATCTATCTCCTGCGCGTGCCGACCAACGTGGTGGTCGGGACCTCGCTGTTCCAGATCGTGTTCGTGGCGGCGGTGACGACCGTCATGCAGTCGACCGAGAACTACAGCGTTGACATTGTGCTGGCGCTCATCCTCATCGTCAGCGGGGTGATCGGTGCGCAGTACGGCGCCGCCGCCGGGGCGCGCCTCAAGGGCGAGCAATTGCGGCTTTTGTTGGCGGCGCTGGTGCTGCTCGTCTGCGCGCGCATCGCGTGGGACCTCGTGACCACGCCGCCCGAACTGTTCTCCATCACGACTACGCTCGGAGCGCAGCTATGAGGCTTCGCGCGCACCGTTGCTGGTCAGTTCTCCTGCTCGCTGCCGTTACCGCGGCGTGGGCCCCCGCCGGTGGCGACACGCGCGCGCAAGACGCGGTCGAGCCGGAGGCCGAACTGCCCGATTGGGGAGAGCCGCTGCGCAAGCGGACCCAACGCAGCAAGCGGCGGGCGGAACCCCGAGCGCCGGCACCCCAGCCCGCGCGACGCTCCGAGCGGGGTGCGGAGCGAGCGGGCGCCGAGCCTGCCAAGGAGGCCGTCGAGGCCGACGTGTCGTCGCGGAACATCGCTATCACGTCCGCCTTCACGGGCACCGAGGTCGTCGTGTTCGGATCGGTGGTCAACAGCCGGCAGCCGAGCGCGGAGGCAGGCTACTACGACGTGATCGTCGTGCTCGAGGGCATGGCGACGCCGCTCACCGCGCGGCGCAAGTCGAACGTCGCCGGGCTCTGGGTCAACACGCAAGCCTTCGCCTTCGAGAGCGTGCCGAGCTACTACGCCATCGCCTCGACGCGCCCGATCGAGGAGATCGCCGAGCCGGCGCTGCTCGCGCGCCACGCCATCGGCCACGACTACGCGCGGCTGGCACCGTCCGCGCATTCGGTCATGGAATCGCAGCCCGGCGAGCTTCAGAACTACAAGGACGCGGTGATCCGCATCAAGCAGCGGGACGGGCTCTACATCAAGCGCGACTATGCCGTGATCTTCATCGGCAAGAGCCTGTTCCGTGCCTCCATCTCGCTGCCGGCGAACGTGCCGGTCGGTCCGCTGACGGCGCGCGTGTACCTGCTCCGCGAGGGCGAGCTTCTAAGCACGTTCCAGTCGCGGGTGCGGCTCGAGCGGAGCGGGGTCGAGCTCTGGCTCTATCAGGCCGCCATGCGCCATCCGCTCTACTACGGACTCGCGGCCGTGCTGGTGGCGGCGCTGGCCGGGCTCATCGCCTCCATGCCTTTCCGCCGCAAGCCGCCGGCGTAGAGGAGTGCTCGTGGCTCCTGGGTCCCGGCTCTCGCGGCTTGCGCCGCTCGGCCGGGATGAAAAGGTGGCGGCCGATTTGCCTCGCGTGTCATCCCGGCCAAGCGACGCGCAGCGGAGCGCCGAGCCAGGACCCAGGGGCAAAGGGCGGAAACCTCAGTCTTCTTTCAGGAGGCGTGGCGCGATGGGGTAGAGGCCTTCCTGACCAAGCACGAGAACGGACAGGCCGTCGTTGCCGAACAGAGGCGAGAAGGCGTCGTCGAGCACGTTGAGGCCGCCGGCGTAGGTGCCGAAGGCCGGCAGCACGAGGCGCATGCCGTTGCCGACGAAGCACGGGCGGCGGATGACGTGGCCGTGGAAGGAGACGCGCGCGGCGGGATGCAGGTGGCCAGTGATCTCATGCGTCACGGGGCCTGCCGTCGGCTCGTGGCGGAAGGTCAGCCCGCCGACGCTGACCTCGTGCAGCACCGTGCCGCCCAGGCACTCGTCAATCACGGGGTCGTGGTTGCCGTTGAGCCAGATCCATTCGCGATCCTCCTGCAAGATGGCGAGCGTCTCGCGGTCCACGAGGCTCATGCGGTCGGCGGCGCCACAATCGTGAAAGCTGTCGCCGAGGCAGAGCACGGTCGCGGCCGGGTAGGCGTCGAGCGTCGCGGCCAGGCGCTCCAGCGTGGCCGCGGTGTCGTAGGGCGGCAGCATGATGCCGCGCGAGGCAAAGGCGGAGCCCTTCTCCAGGTGCAGGTCGGCGACGATCAGGATGTCCTCGGCCGGCCAGTAGAGCGCGCCCGAGACGTCGGCCACGAACGCGCGCCCGGAGATCGAGACCGGCTGCCGGCTGAACTCACCGACGTCGAGGCGCTCGGGCTTCAGCTCCAGCAGTTGTGTCGTGCTTCTCACGTGCGTCCCCGTTCTGGTGTCCACCGTCGGCCCGTGTCGCCTCGGCTATCAATTCCTCCGCCGCCTCGCGGAGCAGATCCTCGCGCGTCAGCCGGCCGACGGGCTCGACGCCGATCTCGAGCAGGATGGGCACCGCCAGCGGCGAGACCCGATCCAGAGCTTGATGCCTGATTCGACCGCGCGCGCGGGCCAGGAATTGGCCGAGGCGAGCAATATCCAACAGGCCCGTGGCCGCGTCCTCCCAGGCGGCTTCCAGCAGAATATGGCCGGGATCGTGGCGGCGCAGCACGTTGTAGATGAGATCGGTCGACATCGTGACCTGGCGGCCACTTTTTTCTTTCCCCGGATGGCGACGCTCGATCAGGCCGGCGATGACGGCCACGGTGCGGAACGTGCGGCGCATGAGGCTGCTCTCGGCCAGCCAGGTCTCGAGGTCGTCGCCCAGCATGTCCTCGTCACAGAGGCGCTCGAGGTCGAGGCTGCCGTCGGCGATGCGCGCCGTGAGGTCGCCCAGGCCCCAGCCGGCGAGGCCATAGTCGTTGGCAACGAAGCCGAGGGGGCGAGCACCCGCGCGCTCGAGCCGCCGCGTCAGCAGCATGCCGAGCGTCTGGTGGGCGAGGCGGCCCTCGAACGGGTAAGCGACCATGAAATGACGCGAGCGGCGCGGGAAGGTCTCAACCAGCACGTCGTCGGTGCCGGGGAGCTGCGAGTAGTCTTGCTGCAGGCCCAGCCATTCGGCAACGGGAGTCGGCAGGTCGGCCCACTGCGTCCGGTCGGCGAGCATGGCGCGCACGCGCTTGGCGAGGTGCGTCGAGAGCGGGAACTTGCCGCCGGCGTAGCTCGGGATCATGGCGTCGGCGCCGGGCGCGCGGGTGACGAAGGCTTCCGTCTCGGCCAAACCCTCAAAGCGCAGGATCTCGCCGGCGAAGACGAAGGTGTTGCCCGGCGCGAGCTGCTCAATGAAGTATTCCTCGACCTCGCCCAGAACGCGGCCGCCCATCAGCGTCGGCGCCGCGCCCGGCTTTCCGGTCTTGCGGCGCGCGCGTCTGCGGCCGACAAGGCGGATCTTGATCATCGGCGCCTCGACGATTGTGCCGGCGTTCATGCGGTACTGGCTAACGAGGCGCGGGTGGGCGAGTCGCAGGCGGCCGTCGTCGGTCGGGCGCAGGCGTGCGAAGCGCTCGTAGGATTTCAGCGCGTAGCCACCGGTGGCGACGAAGTCGATCACGCGATCGAAGCGCGCGCGCGTCAGGGCAGCGTAGGGACTGGCGGAGCGGACCTCCTCATAGAGCTCATCCGGCTTGAAAGGTGCGTGGCAGGCCATGCCGAGCACGTGCTGAGCGAGTACGTCCAGCGCGCCGGAGCGCGAGATCACCGCGTCCTGCTCACCGGCCTTGGCGGCGTCGAGCGCGGCGCGGCACTCCAGCACCTCGAAGCGGTTGGCGGGCACGAGGAGCGCGGCCGAGGGCTCGTCCAGGCGGTGGTTGGCGCGGCCGATGCGCTGCGCGAGGCGGGAGGCGCCTTTCGGCGCACCGACGTTGACGACGAGGTCCACGTCGCCCCAGTCGATGCCGAGGTCGAGCGTGGAGGTGGCGACGACGGCGCGCAGGCGGCCCTCGGCCATGGCGGCCTCGACCTTGAGGCGGCGCACCTTGTCGAGCGAGCCGTGATGGAGGGCGATGGGCAGGCCCTCGTCGTTGATGCGCCACAGCTCCTGGAACACCAGCTCGGCCTGCATGCGCGTGTTGACGAAAACCAGCGTCGTCTTGTGCATGCGGATAGCGCGGTAGATCTCGTGCATCGCATAGCGCGCGGAATGACCACTCCAGGGCACCGGCTCCTCGATCTCGAGGATGTCGATCTCCGGCTCGGCGCCGCCCGGTGCGATCACGAGATCGGCCAGCGCGCGGCTGTCGTCGGGCGCGTGCTGCGGCACGAGATAGCTCAGGAGCTCGGAAGGACGCGCGACCGTTGCGGAGAGGCCGAGCGTCATGAGGCCAGGCGCGAACGTGTTGAGGCGGGCGAGGCCGAGCGACAGCAGATCGCCGCGCTTCGAAGGGGCGAGCGCGTGCAGCTCGTCGAGGATCACGGTGTCGAGGTCGGCGAAGGTGTAGCCGGCGTCGGCGTTCGACAGCATCAGCGCGACCTGCTCGGGTGTGGTGAGCAGGATCTGCGGCGGCTTCACACGCTGACGCGCGCGGCGCGCCGCCGAGGTGTCGCCGGTGCGGGTCTCGATCGAGACCTTGAGGCCCATCTCGGCGACCGGTGCCACGAGGTTGCGCGAGATGTCCTCGGCCAGTGCCTTCAAGGGCGAGACATAGAGCGTTCTGAGGCCGGCGCCCTGTTTCGGGCTTGGCCCCTCGGTGAGCGCAATCAGGCTCGGCAGGAAGCCAGCCAGGGTCTTGCCGGCGCCGGTGGGGGCGATGAGCAGCGTCGAGCGGCGGGCGCGCGACTTGGCAATCAGCGCGAGCTGGTGGTCGCGGGGCTGCCAGCCACGGCGGCGGAACCAGTCCGCGAACTGCGCCGGGAGGGCTGCCGCGCCAATCTTCGCCGGCTCCGCCTGCCTCCTGGCGGCCGGCCGTCTCCTTGCCTTCGCGGTTACGCCGTTCACGCGTCGGGACCTTCTTCGCGCCCGCCGATCTCTATGCTAGACGGGAGCGAGCTTGTTCAGGGACCTAGGCATGGACCGTAACACGATTTTCGGCGGAAACCCGCTCGGGGTGATCCTCCGTCTCGCCCTGATCTCGATCGCGGTCGGGATCGTGATGAAGGCGCTCGGCATCGACCTCTCGAATTTCTTCCAGCGCATCAACGAGCTGTTGCGGAACATCTACGACCTCGGGTTCGGCGCCATCGAGTGGGTGCTCGAATACCTCCTGCTCGGCGCGCTGGTGGTGGTTCCCATCTGGCTCATCGCGCGTGTGGTCGGCGCCGCCCGCTCCAAGGCGGAGTGACGGGTGCCCGTCAGCGGAGCGGGGTTGCTGCCCTATGGGAAACTCTCGCGCGGTGCCACAATTGCACGTTGCGCTGTCGCACGAGGATCCTGCCGACGTCGTGTTTGTGGATGCTGGCGTAGATCCCGGCCTTCGCCGGGATGACGTTTGTCATGGGGATACCCGTTCGCCTTCCCCCGACGTCGTCCCGGCGACGGCCGGGACCCACGCAAGTCTCCGCACACGCACCATTCGATGTAACGACCGCGCGTGCAACAACGCTGCTCTCAGAAAGGCGGCAGACGTCGCTACCGCGTGGGGGCGGCGGAGGCGGAGGTCTCGTGGCGGAAGAAGACGTCGACCCGCATGCCGGTCAGAAGCGGCGGCGTCCCGTCCAGCGCGGCCAGAACCTCCAGCACCTCGACATCATTCGGACGGCGCGGACCGCGGCTTGTGATGCGCGGCGAGCCGAGCGCGGGCGCGACCTGCGTCACGACGCCCTCGAAGTCCTTGTCCGGAAACGCGTCGGCGCGGACGACGACACGCTGGCCGAGGCGGATCTTGGTCACGTCGCGCTCCTCGACCTCGGCGCGGACGCGCAGGGCCGAGATGTCGCCGAAGAGCAGAAGAGCCGCATCGGCGGAGGGGGCCGCCATCTCGCCGACCTTGGCCCATACGTTGAGGATGGCGCCGTCCTGCGGGGCACGCACACGCGTGCGCTCGATGGCATTCTCGACCTGGGCGACATCGGTACGCGCGACCCACAACGCCGATTCCACGCGCGTCGGATGCGGGAGATCGGGCTTGGCCAGAACCTCGTCGAGCTTGGCGCGGTCCTCGGCAACCTGCTTACGGGCATCGGCCAGCTTCTGGCGTGCGTCAGCCACGGCCTTGTCGTCGCCATTGCCGAGCTTCGCCTTCTGATAGGCGTCGTCGAACGCGAGCTGGGCGCGGAAGCGGGCACGCTCGGAGGTGTTGAGCGCATCCTCCGCCTCGCGCCGCTCGAGGGAGACGCCGGTCGCCGGCTCCTCGTCGCGCTCGAGAATGCGCACCTCGGCCTCCGATTCCGCGGCGGCGAGCTTCGGCTGCAGATCGTCGTCGTCGAGCAGCACCAGCGGGTCGCCCGCCGTCACGCGATCGTTGGTCTTGGCGATTACGTCGACGATGCGGCCGGGAACCTGCGAGGAGATGCGGACCTCGCCGTCCTTCGGCTCCACGCGGCCGGTCGCCGATGCGGCCCAGACCGGGCGCGTGCCGCGGCTGTCCTGGGCGCTGGCGCTCTCGATCGCCTGTGCCTCGCCGCCGAGACGCGGCGTGATCTGGTTCAGCGTGATGCTGCTCACGATGGCCGCAACGGCTGCAGCCGCCACGGCGGTGACGGTGGGATCGAACTTAACCATTCGCTTTTCGCCTCTTCGTCAGGTCGGCAATCTCGGGCGCGTCGAGGCCCTGCGGCCTGCGCTCCTCGCCGACGATCAATCCATCCTCAATGCGCACGACGCGGTCGGCATAGCCCAGCGTGCGGGGATCGTGGGTCACGGCCAGAACGCTGCGGTTCTGCTCCTTGGCGATGCGCGCCAGAAGCGCCATCACCGCGTGGCCGTTCTCGCTGTCGAGCGCGGCCGTGGGCTCGTCCGCCAGCACCACCGACGGCGAAGCCGCAATGGCGCGTGCCACGGCGACACGCTGCTGCTCTCCACCGGACAGGTTCGACGGATAGTTCCTGAGCCGGTTGCCGAGCCCGACGTCACGCAGAACCTCCTCGGCGCGATGCGCGGCCTGGTAGCCCTTGCGCCCGATGACGTCAAGGGCAATGCGGACGTTCTCAAGCGCCGACAGGGTCGGGAACAGGTTGTAGGACTGGAAGATGAAGCCGATGTGCTTGCGGCGAATCTCGGCCAGCTCCTCGGGGCTCTTGCCAGCCGTCTCCTCTCCTTCCACGCGGACGATGCCGGAGGTCGGCGTCAGGATGCAGCCGAGAATAGAGAGCAGGGTCGTCTTGCCGCTGCCCGACGGCCCCATCAGCAGCGTCAGTTCGCCGGCATTGAGGGTCA
>NZ_JADZBI010000186.1 GCF_020852195.1 Hyphomicrobium sp.
CGCGGCACCATCTTGAATGAACTTCGCTGGCATGAATGAACCTCCTGTGCCGGGCTCTCCGCCCGGCTCGATCCCGATCCCACCTTCGAACTCGACCTGCTCCGGCATTACGCCTCACCCTTGCTCTTGACCGCCGCGCGGGAGTCCTGCATGGCCACGCCGAAGTCGAAGTAGCCACGCCACTGCATCCCGAGCTGGTTGAAGTCGGCGTCGCCGCTCTCGATGGTCGGGGTGCGCTTGCCGCGCAGGTACGCGATCTCGATCGCGGCCACGTCCGCCGGGTTGGCGAACAGGTACCACGCCTTGGCGCTCCCGCCCGTGAGCCCCTGGGCGTTCAGGTACGGACTCGCCACCGGCTTCCACTTGCCCGCGTGCGGGTTGACGGCGGGCTTGCCCTTGTCGACCGTGGTCGTCTCGTTGATCCGCGTCTCGGTCATGAGCACCTGGGCCGTGACCTTCAGCGCCGACGGCACGAGGAGCACCGACGGGGTCAGCAGGATGGGCTTGCCGTCGGTGTCTGTCTGGTCGAGGAACGCCTGCTCGGCCTGCGTCAGCGCGTCGATGCTCAGGGTGGTGGCTGCGCCGGAGATGAAGTTCTTGTTGCCGGCGCTGAAGAAGTTCGACGGGTTCGCCAGGAGCAGCTCGAAGACCGCTTCCTCGCGCTTGAGCGCCGACATGCGGCCGATGATGCGCGGGATCTGGAGGAAGGCCCCCAGGTCGTCGTTGATGATCATCTGGCGGTTGAGCGCGAACATCCTGCCGTAGGTCTCAACCTTGTTCGTGTACGCCTGCTCGGACAGCCCGGCGTGCTTGAGCTCGCCGTCGGGGCCGACCTTCTCGAAGACGCCGGTGCCGGTGAGCCGGTAGCGGGTGACCTCCTTGAAGTCGCCCACGTCGGTCTCGGCGCAGAACATGGAGACGGCGCTCTCGACGGCGGTGTACGCCGCGAGCATGGTCTTGTTGGCGACGTTGGAGAGGATGCCCGAGAGCGAGATGGTCGAGAACCCGCTCGAGGCGCGGATCTCCCGCTCGCGGCGGCGCAGCACCGTGTTGGCCTCGAAGGCCGACTGGATGAACTCGTTGTCCACGTGGTACGAGCGGAACGAGCCGCCCGCGGCCTGGATGGCGTAGGTCATGGCGCTGTGCAGGCCCGCGTTGCGGAGCGGCCCCGACAGCGCGGCGTTCATGGTGCGCTGGTCGTACCACTTGCCGACCGTTTCCTCGGGGATGCCCGCCGACAGGCAGAGGGCCGCCTCCATTGCGCGCCCGGCGTGAGCGGAGTCCGCGTCACGGCGGACCCCGCCCTGCGCCAAGGCCGGGCGCTCGGCGCGGAGCACCGCGAGCTCGGTCGTTGCCCCGTCCCACCCGTCGGCGATCGCCTGGGCCTCGATCTCGGCGTGCTTGCCGCCGCCGACCGCTCCTCCGCCGCAGATGCGCCGGACATCGGCGATGCGTTTGGTCTCGGCCGCCACCTCGGCACGGAGGCTGGCGATCAGCGGCGCGGGCGGAGGGGCGTCCGTGCCCCCGTTCGCCGACGCGCCGGCACTGGGGGGCATGTCGCCCGTCCCCTCGGCGTCGAACATGGCCTGAAGGTTGGTCTTCTGCGTGTCGGTGAGGGATGCGATCTCAAAGCCCTTGGCCTCAAGCCACTGCTCGAACGTCATGCCGTCCTCCTTGACTGTCTTGGGGGGTGATACCGCGCCGGCGGCGACCGCCGCGCTGGTGTTGTCGTCCGCGCCCAGCGCCACGAAGCTCACCTCGCCCAGTGTGCTCCGGCGCGCGATGAGCACGGGTCCCTCGAACTCGCGGCCGTTGGCCGAGGCCTTCCTGCCCTTGGCGACGAACTCCATGTGCCCGGCGATCGCGCCAAGCGATGCCTGCCACGGGAAACCGTTGCGGCTGCTGTCGATGATCTCGCGGGCCACCGGGCCGGCCCCGGAGATGATGCCGGAGACCAGTAGTTGTGAACCCTCGACCTTCACCGCGTCGGTGTGCCCGACGATGAGCGAGCGGTTGTGGTCCTTCAGGATCGGGCGGCTCTTGAGCCCGCCGCCGGCAACCTGCATGCCCGCCAAGTCCACGACCACGGGGTGCGGCCACCCGGCGATGACCATCGGCCCGCCGGTGTACGCGACCATCGAGAACCGGCGCAGGCTCGCGGCGATGCCATCACCCGTGGGTGAGGCGGCCTCGATCCAGCCCTCGACGGGCGTGCAGAGATTCAGCGTGCGTGGGGGAAGGGGGGGGCGGTCAGGCATCGTCATCCTCCTTGCCGCTAGGCGCGAGCGCGGCTGTCGGCTCCAGGGCGAGCCCGAGCTCCTGCATCAGCGAGAGTTCCTTGCCGCGCTGGCGGAGCTCGTTCTCCCAGTCCCGTCCCTGCTTGGCGTACTCGGCGGCCAGAGTCGTGGTGTGCGACGCCAGGCGCGTCGCCTGGGCCGTTGCTTCCTTCGCGGGATCGACGTGCTCGTTGACATCCCAGAACCACAGGTGCGGCAGGCCCTGCCCGGTGGCGACGAGCGTGCGCGCCGGGAGCGGGAGCAGGTCGGAGATCAGCACGGCCTCGCGCAGCCACGCATCGAGCAAGCGGTCGAGCACGACGCACGCCAGGTGCTCCTGCTCGACGCGGATGCTCTTGAAGTACGTCTGGTGGTCGAGGCGGCCGCTGGCGTAGTTGTACCCCGAGGAGTTGCACGCCGCGACGTTGAAGGGCATGTTCAGGCAGCGCGCGATCTCGTTGAGGATCTCGCGCTTGAACTCGGCGTAGGTCGTGCTCGGCTGCTCGGCCTGCACCTGCGCCATCTTCCAGCCGCCAGGCATGGTCAGCAGCGAGCGGGCCTCAAGCTCGATGGAGTCCATCGGCTCGACACTCTCGGCCTCACCGTTGGCAGGGGCGTCTGTGTAGAGGATGCCTGCGAAGTCGGCGGCGGTCTCCGCAGCACC
>NZ_JADZBI010000187.1 GCF_020852195.1 Hyphomicrobium sp.
CCCGGCTACGGCATGGCCGTGGCCCAGGCCCAGCACGCGCTGCGCGAGATGGCCGACGCGTTGAAGAAGGCCGGCGTCGAGGTGAAGTACGCCATCCATCCGGTCGCGGGCCGCATGCCCGGGCACATGAACGTGCTGCTCGCCGAGGCCAACGTGCCCTACGACGAGGTGTTCGAGCTCGAGGACATCAACTCCGAGTTCTCGCAGGCCGACGCCGTCTACGTCATCGGCGCCAACGACGTCGTGAACCCCGCGGCCGAGGACGACAAGAGCTCGCCGATCTACGGCATGCCGGTGCTGCAGGTGTGGAAGGCGGCGACCGTGTTCTTCAACAAGCGGTCGCTCGCCTCGGGCTACGCCGGCATCGACAACCCCGTGTTCTATCGCGACAACACCGTCATGGTGCTCGGCGACGCCAAGAAGATGACCGAGGAGATCGGCAAAGCGCTCGGGCATTGAGCCCACGGTCCGCGATCGCGTTGCGTCGTTTGTACGGACTCGCTGATTGAGCTGCGTGCTCAATGGCTTGGGCGGCATCCGTCCCATGCGGCAAACTTATCCCCTTGCGGGGGAGATCGGGGAGACTCTAGCTTTCGTATCGAGGGGGCTGCTTCAACTCGAAAAGGACCGCGCATGAGGGCTTCGGCACTCCTGATCTGCCTCCTGGCCCTCGCGATCGGCGGGCCGGCCGTGGCGCAGGGTCTCGAGACGCAGCCTCTCATCGCCGGCAACCCCATGCGCTGCTACGACTATCGCGGCGCCGTCGTGCGGACGCTCAAGACCACCGAGCTCGGCGACGTGGGCCGCGCCTCGATCATCGCGCGCATGCCCATCATCTCGCTCGACTCCGACCGCATGGCGACGCTGCCGGCCAAGATGCAGGTCTTCTTCTACATGCACGAGTGCGCGCACCACGTGCTCGGCCACGTCATCCGTCCCACGCTCGAGAGCGAGCGCGAGGCGGACTGCTGGTCCATCAACTACGGGCGCGCGGCCGGCCTCTTCTCGCGCACGGACGTGGAGGCGTTCGCGCCCCACTTCGCGCGCAGCAACGGCTCGCGCTTCGGGCATCTGCCGGGGCCGGAGCGGCAGGCCTACCTGCTCAAGTGCTTCGACGAGCCCGACGGCGCGCAGACGGCGTTCAGCCGCTAGCAGCCGTCGCGGCTCTTCCGACAATGCGTAGCGGATCGAGGAGGACGCCGGCAGCGGAGTCGTCTTTGCTCCGCCGCCGGGGAGATGCCGACCTTCGGCCTTGCCTCAGCGCCGGAACGCCGGGCTCGTGCTCGCGTGATAGGTGATCATCAGGAGCGCCATCAGCACGGCCGAGAGCAGCCCGGCAAAGGTGCCGATGATCACGGACGACGGCGGATCGGCGATGAAGCCGGCGAGGTCGTGCGCCGCGAGGCTTCCCGCGATCGACGCGATGGCGGCATTCACCACCAGCACCAGCGGCACCTTGCGCTCGTCGGCGCCAACGCCCGCGCCGAGGAACACGAGCTTGTAGCGGGCGATGGACGCGACCACGGTCGCTAGGAGGCCCGCGATGATGGCCAGCGAGCGTCTGCCGGGCAGCACGCCGTCCAGCGCAACTCCGACCACGGCCCCGATCGCCGTTGCGATCAAGACCAGGATAATGATGCTCATCGAGATGACGCCGCCGCGTGCTGCCATGTTTTGATCCCCTGTTTTGACGTGTGTTTTCGTTGAATCTTCACATCAAAACACTGAACCGTTCGGTCCTTGCGGTCAATGCAGGCGATATGCTGCAACGCGGTGCGCGTGTGCGCCCCGTTCGGGAAGAATTACCTGGTCAGCGATAGCGCGTCGGGATGATGAGCCGCTGGCCGATGGCAATACGGTCGTTCGGCAGCTGGTTGACGGCCACGAGATCGCCGACGGGCACGCCGTGGCGGCGCGACAGGCTGTAGAGCGTATCGCCCTCGCGTACCTCGACGATCTGCGAGTTGTGCGGCGCCTGCTGGCGCGGCTTTCCGTAGTAGCCGGTCGGGGTCGGGCCGGTGGAGCCGGTGGTGATGCCGGAGGGCGGCTGCTGCCAGCGCGCACCCGGATCGTAGGCGTGTGCGGTGTTGCCGATGCTGGCGGTCTCGATGCTGCGCGGTACGCCGTAGTTGCCGTGGCCGCTATCGTAGGCCGCCATCTCGCGTGGTGTCGGCTGGCCGGGATCGACGTAGCGGCGCGGCGCCTCTGCCGTGGGGCGACCATAGTAGCCGCCGCCGGAGGTCGATCCGTCCGGATAGCGGCGGGGTGCGTCGCGGCGCATGCCTTCGTTGGGGCGCAGGCTGCTCGTGGTGAGGGTATCCTGGGAGCCGCCGGAGCTGCAGCCGGCGATGAGAGCCGAAAGACCAGCGAGCATCAGCGCGGTGGCGCCGAGCGGGCGATGACGGGAACGCATGACAAATTACTCCGCAAACGCATATGTCCCTAGGAAGCGCAGCTTTTGGTTAATGACGTCTTAAGGGGCGGCCGTCCGGCACCCTTGTGGTAGGGTCGGCGGGCGGTGCTGCACCGCAGGAGCGGAGCAAGGGACGCGCTTGAGGCTGATCCTCAAATTGACGGTGGGAGCGGCGTTGGCGATGGGACTTCTGGCCTTGATCGTGCCCGTACTGCAGCAGCGCCTCATGTATTTCCCGGACACGCGGTACTTCACGCCCGCCGAGGCGGGGCTCGCGGGCGTGACCGAGCGGGTGCTCGAGACGCCGGACGGCGCGCGCGTCATCGCGTGGTACGCCAAGGCTCGGCCGGGACAGCCGACGATCCTCTACTTCCACGGCAACGCGGGCGCGCTCGAGACGCGCAACGCGCGCATCCAGAAGTACATGGCGCGCGGGCTCGGCGTGTTCATGATGACCTACCGCGGCTTCGGCGGCAGCAGCGGCAAGCCCTCGGAGGCGGCCAACGTGGCTGACGCGCTGCTCTTCTACGATACGCTGGTCGCGTCGGGTGTCGATGCCGCCGACGTCATCGTCTACGGCGAGTCGCTCGGTACGGGCGTGGCCGTTCAGGTAGCGGGCCAGCGGCCGGTGGCGGGGCTGGTGCTCGATGCGCCCTACACCTCGATGGTGGATCTCGCGGCGCTGCATCACCCGCTCATCCCCGGGCGCTGGTTCATGACCGACCGCTACGAGACGCGCCGGCACATCGCCGCCATCACGGCGCCGCTGCTCGTGATACACGGCGAGGAGGACGACATCGTGCCGGTGGCGATGGGGCGCGAGGTGTTCGCGCGCGCGCCGGAGCCGAAGACGCTGAAGACGTTTCCGGGCGCCGGCCACGACGACCACTACAAGTTCGGGTCCTACGACGTGCTCTACGCGTGGATCGCGGCATTGCGTGCCGGTGAGGCGCGGCGGAGGGAGGGGTAGTGCCCTTCACCCCGCGCGCTGCGCGTGCGATCTCATTAACGTCTCGCTTCCGGGTGAGTGGCTCTTCCGAGCCGGGCTATGTATTCATAAACGCGTGGCCAGCGAGGCTCGGCGGCCTTTGCCGACGCTAGAACTTTAGATCCAGCGAGGCACCGAAAGTCCGCGGATCGAGCAGGGTCGCGTTCGGACCCGGGTTCAATATCAATGTAGAAAGAGCGGTCTCGTCGGTCAGGTTGTTGACGAAGACTCGTGCCGTGGCATTACCGACCTGATAGCTGGCACCGATGTCGATCAGCGTGTAGCCGCCGGCGACGTTCAGCGGGAAATTCACGAAATCCGTGAAGTAGTCGTCGACGTAGACGCCCCTAGCAGTGAGCTCGAGATTTTCGACAGGACGCCACGCCACACCAAGAGAGACCGAATAGGACGGATCCTGGCCAAAGTCGTTGCCAAGGATGGCGGCTGCCGTTCCCGCACTGATTTCGTTGATCTCGGTATGCAGCAATCCGAAGCCGCCTATGACATCGAAATCCGGCGTAACGGCGTACTTTCCTTCGAACTCCAAGCCATAGGATTCGGCATCGGGCTGATTGTATATGTGCACGACCGACCCTGGTTGTGTCGTGATGGCAAACTGCTTGTCTTTATAGTCGTTATAGAAAGCCGTAATTCCAAGCTGCAAACGGTTGTTCATCATCACCGTCCGATACGCAGCTTCATACGTCCACACCTCTTCCGCTTTGTATTCTTCGAAGGGGAAGCCTTGAGCTTGGAGATTCACGTACGCCCCGCCGGGATTGTATCCTTTGCGCACGGTGAACGCGATGCTCTCGCTGGATCGTAGATTGTAGCGCACGCCGATCTTCGGCAATACGTAGACCTCGTCGACGTCGTAGTTGCGGCTAACGCTGCCCAAAGAAGTACCGTTTAGCAGTTGGAGGTCGGCGAAGAGCTCACGCTTGTCGTCGTAGCGCTCGATCCGGCCACCGAACAGCAGATCGAACGGCCCGGCGAAGTTCCAGGCGATGTCCGCGTAGGCGGACTGTGTCGCGATATCCGCATCGGTCTTGCCGAAGGCCATAAAGGCTGGGGTGAAAAGACTAGGGGCGATGTAGGCATTAGCGTCGTACAGGCGCGCGCCGTCGGTGAGGCCGACACCGATTACGCCGGTGAGGTTCGCAACATCACGAAAGCTATAGGTGAGATCCTGGGCGAACCGCTCCTCGGCCATGTCGTCGAACTTGAACGCACTCGTGCTGCGCGGTGAGGATGAATACTGATCGTGAACGTAGCTCGTGATCGAGGCGATTTCCTCGCGCGCGCTGAGTTCGTAGCGTGCCCTGACGCCGGCAGCCCAGCCTTCCGTGTCCGAAATACGGAAGTCGCTCGCACTCCGCTTGCGGTCACTGAAGGGTAGAACATCGACGTAGTTGTTGAAGACGTGGTCGAGACCGTTACCGTACTCGGCCGACACGAGAACGCTGAGCCCCGGAATGCTGTCGGGCTCGACCAGGAATTTGCCGCGCAGGTTGAGGCCGTCGTAGTCATCGAGCTTGCTGGACGCCGGACCGACGATGTCGACGGGAATCTCGCCCTTGTCGAATTCAACGACGAGACGCATCGCTGCCTCGTTCGAGAACGGCACGTTTGCAAACGCGGCGTTGCGATAGTTCATGCCGGAATATTCGTTATACGTGAATTCGGTGAGCGCGCCGGCGGAGTAGGAGAAAACGGGGTCGTTGGTCTCGACGACATAGGCGCCGGCAAACGCATTGGTGCCCGGCAGGGTGTGCTGCGGACCCCTCAACACCTGCAGCGAGCTGACGTCGTACAGGCTTTGGAACGAATTGTTGGCGTAGGATGATATGCGCGGAATGTCATCCACGCTCAGAACGATGCGAGAGGTCGTGCCCTGATAGAAATTGCTGAAGAGGTTGGTCGGGGTTGCGGATTCGCCTCGAACGGCCGGTATCGTAGGGCCGCTTGGAGCAGGCGTGACGTTGGGCAGTGATTTCAGAACGTCATAGACCGTGCTTTCGCCGGAACGCGCGACGTCCGTCGCGGAGACTGTCGATGTCCCCGTCGTGCTGTCACGCAGCTCCGATGCGACCGCAGACGGCGAGCCCGCTGCGCGATCCATGCCCGCATCGGATCCGGCAGGCGTAGCGGCCGGCGCCTTCGCGGCGGGACTGGGCTGCGCCGACTTCTTTTTGGCGGCCGTCTTCTTTTTCGGCTGCGTGGTGACGACGTCCAAGGGCGGCAGGGTTTGCGACGAGGATGGCGCCGGCTCGGCTGGTTTGACTGTGAGGGCGTCGGCCGCGGGAGCTGTTTTGGGCGGCGGAGTTTCTGTCGGCTGTTGCGCCGCTGCCGGGCCGCCGAAGATGAGGAGAGCAAAAATCGCCGCGATGCGCATCACGAGCATCCCTTGCCGCGAGTTGATTCCAGATTATTGATTGTTATGGTATAGAATGTGACGCAGACGCGTTCATAGGTGAAGTGCAGGGGGGCAACACCTATCGTTCAATCGTTCGCAAGAGCTTGGTGGGTTTAGGCGTATTTGCGGCCTGAGCAAGCCTTGCGATGGTGGCTCATGACCCCGTCAAAGTCCGCTATTGTGCTCGGAGCAGAACTCGCCTGCCATTCCCGTCACGGGTCATGGGGGACACGCGCTAGTACGTCGTGCCTTCGTAGGTGTAGGCGATGACGGCGAACACGGCGACGATCAGAAGCGGCACGACGACGCCTGCGAGGTAGGGATAGGCCTTGATGGTGCCGGCCGAGGTCTTGAGCTCGTGCATGACGACGTGGCCGCCCATGCCGCGGCGGAACCAGCCGGTCACCTCGCCCTTGGCGCCGATGTGCTGCTTGATGCGCTGCCAGCCGGTCCAGAGGTCGCCGAAGGGGCCGAACAGCGAGCGGAAATCGACGACCATGCGGCCGGTCTTGTCGGCGAACACGGTGTCCTCTCCGACGACGGAGCCGGCGACGGCGCGGCCTATGACCTCGCCCGTGAGGCGCACCGGACGGCCCACGATCGGCGAGGCCGCGACGTCTCCCATCAGCGAAACCACGCTCACGTCGGCGGGCGGCGAGAACGGATAGGTGATCGGGATCAGGGCCGCCCACGCCAGCACGGCGGCGGGAACGGCGAGCAGCGCGTAGATGGGCGCGCCGGTTGCAAAAGCCGTGACGCCGCCGATGACGAGAAGCGCCACAGGCAGCGCGATGAGCGTCAGCTCGCGCAGGAACTTGCGCCACAGGGCGGCGGTATCGACGTTGGCGCGTTTCGCCGCGGCTGCGATGTCGATGTCGGCGAAGGGCTGGTGCTTGGCCTCGGCGATGGCCTGCAAAGCCTGGATGCGCTTTCCCGCCAGCGGGTGCGTGGAGTTGAGCTCGATCAGCTTGGCCCACGGATTGTAGATGTCGAACAGCATGGCGGACGCCGTCGCGTCCGGGTTCAGCTTCGAGGCCTCGACGACGAGGCCGAGGTGGCTCGCGCCCTTGAAGTCGACCACGCCCATGTGGCGCGTGGAGGCGAGCAGCTCGCGCGAGGCGTCGGTGTCGTCGGCCTCGGCGATGCCGTAGGCAATCTTGATCAGCGCGTTGGAGAGATGTCGTGCCTCGACCCGCTCGGCGGCGAAGCTGTCGGCGAGGTATTCGCGCGTGCGCGAGAGGTAGAGCAGCAGGTAGGTGCCGAGGATGTACATCACATAGGCGGTGAGGCCGACCATGACAGCGGGGCCGCGGTTCTTGGAATTGCCTGAGCGCTGGCGCGTCATGGCCGAGTAGATGACGTAGAGCATCTGCACCAGCGTGCCGGCCACCGTCATGACCAGGAAGTCCATGTGCACGATGTGGCCCAGCTCATGGGCGGTGACGGCGCGCGTCTCCTCCTCGTTCAGGAACTCGAAGATGCCGTCGGTCAGCACGATGCGGGCGCTGGAGCGGAACAGGCCGTAGGTGAAGGCGGTCGGGTTGCGGTCCGGGATGATGCCGATGGAGGGCGCCTTGAAGCCGTACTGGCGGGCCACGTCGTGCACGATGGCGTGGACGTGCGGGTAGCGCGCCTTGAGGGTGGCGTCGTCGATCCAGGTGACCTTGTTGACCCACCGCAGCATCAGGTCGGTGAGCCACGGGCTCAGGATGAAGATCACCGTGTTGATGATGAGCACCAGCAGCAGCGCCCAGCCGAGGTCCAGGCTGCCCATGGCGACGAACGCGGCGATCACCACGCCGGCCAGCATGGCAGTGAGCAGCGACAGGGTGACGAGAGATGCGAAGAAGAGCTTGCCCATGCGGTCAGGATACCCGAATACCGGCCGCGTACTGAGTTGCGTGTGTAACAGACAAAAAGAAAATCGCCGTCGGACTGTCGGCCGACGGCGATCGAAATCAACTGGAAGCGTGTGAGGCCTAGCGGGCGCCGAAGCCGCCGCCGTTGTTGCCGCCGCCAAAGCCTCCGCTGCCGCCGCCTGCCGGACGGCCGCCGGGGCCGCCACGGCCAGGGCCCTTGGCGCCGCGCGGCGCTGCGGGCGTGCCGGGCAGGAGGCCCTCGCGCTGCAGCTTCTTGCGCGCGAGCTTGCGGGCGCGGCGCACGGCCTCTGCCTTCTCGCGGGCTTTCTTCTCGGAGGGCTTCTCGAAGTAGTTCCGGAGCTTCATCTCACGGAAAATGCCCTCGCGCTGCATCTTCTTCTTGAGCGCCTTGAGGGCCTGGTCGACGTTGTTGTCGCGAACGAGTACCTGCAAGCGGTAACCTCTGGGTTCTGAATGGCTGAATCTATAAGGACGCAAAGCGCCGGCGGCTGGCCTCCGGCGCTTCGGTCGGATTGATTTGGCTGGCTTCTATCAAACGTCGCGGCCCTTGTCCACCGGGGGATGCGACTGTTTTCCTGGGTTCGGGAGCCCGAAGTGCGGGTTTCTGGCGTCCTGCGCCGGGTTGAGACGTCGGTCCAGGGGCGTGGTCTGCGCTCCAACTCTGCCCGAGGATCCTGCAGCCGTCGAACGCTGGCAGACTTGCGTGGATTCCGGCCCCCGGCCTCCGCCGGGGCAGGCTTCACCGGCATGACTTTTTTTGCTGACGCCGATCGCGACAAACTCTCCGTCATCCCGGCGTAGGCCGGGATCCACGCAAGCTTCCACGTGCTCGACGTCTGGTGGATGCGGTGGGTCGGCCATGCAAAAATAATGCACGCGGCTAGCGGCGCGGGCGGAGGCGGTTGACGTGGCCCATCTTGCGGCCGGGGCGGGCCTCCGGCTTGCCGTAAAGGTGCAGCGCGGCGCCGGGCTCGGCAGCCAGCGCCTGCCACTGGTCCACGTCGGCGCCGATCAGGTTGGTCATGGTCGCGTCCGAATGGCGCTCGGTCGCGCCGAGCGGCCAGCCCGCGACCGCGCGGATGTGGTTCTCGAACTGGCTGACGAGGCAGGCGTCCATGGTCCAGTGGCCGGAATTGTGAACGCGTGGCGCGATCTCGTTGACGACCAGCGGCTCGGCGGCGTCCGGCACATAGAACATCTCGACACCGAGAACGCCGACATAGCCGAGGGCCGCGGCGATGGCGCCCGCGATCTCGCGGGCACGGTCGGCGTGGGCCGAGGGCAGCGGCGAGGGGACGGTCGAGGTGTCGAGGATGCCGTCCTTATGCGTGTTGAGCGGGATGTCGTAGAAGCG